>NZ_LMSN01000005.1:0-85511 GCF_001428425.1 Nocardioides sp. Soil777 | reverse complement strand
CAAACGCCACGGCTTCCAGACCCCGGCCGAAGTCCTGGACCAACTACTGTCCAAAGACACACACGAAGACGGTGTTGCGTGACTGCCTAGATTCCGCCCGCCGATCCGGGGTCCGATCGTCACGGACTACCCCAGGATCGAGAGGTAGTTGGGGACGAAGTGGTGGGCCGGCGGCCGGAAATCCGACCGGATCGTCCCAAACTACGCGCGCAGGGAGTCCGGGCGCGGAGCCGGCCCAGGCTTCAGGCGCGCTTGGCGAGCAACCGGGTGAAGTGCGCGCGGCTCTCGCCGTCGAGCCCGTCGTGACCCATCGCCTCGCGAGCCGCGTCGAGGTCCCCCATCCATCCGGCGAGCAGCAGCGGGATGGCCAGGCCGGAGCCCGACCACTCGACCACGACCGGGTCGCCCGGGACGATCCGGCCGGCCTGCTCGACGGCGAGGTAGCACCCGCCGCGACCTCGCTCGGCGAAGCGCCGCACCCACGCCCGCTCCTGCATCCGGAACGCGAAGTTGGCACAGGGCACCCGCGGCGCGGAGACGCGAAGCACAGCGGTGCCGACCGTCCACGTGTCGCCCTGCTCGGCGGCGTCGACGTCGAGCCCGACGGTGGTGAGGTTCTCCCCGAAGAGCCCCGGCGCGAGCGTGCGGCCGAGCTCGCGCTCCCAGTGGTCGAGCTCCTCGCGGGCGAACGCGTAGACCGCCTGGTCGGCGCCCCCGTGGTGGCGGCCGCTGCCGATGAAGTCGCCGGCCACCCCGGAGAAGCCCTCCCCCGACGGCCCGCGACGCTTGCGCCCCGGGTCCGCGACGTCGATCGCGTCGACGGGGACCTTGCCGATCCCGGTGGGCGCCCGGCCCTCCCGGAGGACGGCGGGCGCGCCGACGTTGACGGAGAGGACGGCGGGTGCGGTGGCCACGGGACGACCCTAGGTGGAGCGGACCCGTCACTCCCCGCCCGGCCGCTGCTCGGCCCTGCTGAACGGCGACTCCGGCCGCTCCAGCAGGACCCCGTCGACCCGCAGGTCGACGAGCTCGTTGTAGAAGGCGACCCGGTCCGCGATCGCGGCCACGGCCGGCAGAGGCGAGGAGTAGGACCACGCAACGTTGGCCAGCTCGGGCGGCCCGGGGAAGGACCAGTAGCGGTCCGCCGTCCCCTTGTAGGGGCATGCCGAGACGTTGTCGGTGGGCACCAGCAGCCCCAGGCGGACATCCTCGCGTGGCAGGTAGTAGCGCGTCGGCAGGCGGGTCTCCAGCAGCAGCACCGGCCGGTCGCTGGCCGCGACCACCACGTCGCCGACCAGCACCTCGACGTGCCGCGAGCTGCGCAGGGTCTCGACGCGCTGGTGCGGGTCGCGCGCGTGCAGGCCCACCGGCTCGTCCTCCTCGGTCCACGCCAGCACGCCCGGCTCCCAGGTGAGCATCACCCGGTCGGGCAGGTCCTCCAGCGTCCAGGCACCACACTCGACGACCACGTCGTCGACCACCACGTCGTACCACTGGGCGACCGGGAGGTGCGGACCGAAGAACCACTCCCCGGCGTACGACGACCCGCTCGCCGGCCGCAGGACGCCTGCGGCCACCTCGGTGAGGGCGAAGCCGTAGACCGGCGGGAACGCGCCCGGCCACACCAGCAGCGGGTCCCGCGTCTCGACGACCAGCGTGTCGCCGAGGCGGCCGCGGACCCACTTGTCGATCCGCGCGGTGCGGAGCCTGCCCATCGATCGAGTGTGCCACCGGAGCCGGCCCGGCGACCAGACCCTCGAGAGCACGACCGCCCGCGACCTACGCTGGTGGCCTCGGAGGTGACGACATGACCGAGCAGGACCAGCACGGGGACGGGCACGAGGCGCACGGGGACCAGCGCCAGCACGAGCGTGCCCGCGACGACCGGACGGGACAGTCCGCGGCGGCCGCCCGGATCCAGCACCAGGGCCAGTGGGTCGAGCAGCAGCTGCGGATCGCCTTCGAGCGCGGCGACTTCGACGACCTGCCCGGTGCGGGCAAGCCGCTGGAGGGGCTCGGCACCGACCACGACCCCGACTGGTGGGTCAAGCGGCTCGTCGAGCGCGAGCAGATCAGCGTGCTGCCGCCGGCGCTCGAGCTGCGCAAGGAGGACGCGGAGATGGCCGCGCGCCTCGACCGGATCACCGCCGAGTCCGAGGTCCGCGAGGAGGTCGAGTCGTTCAACGCCCGGGTGCGCCGCGCCCGCATGCAGCTGCTCGGCGGTCCGCCGGTGATCACGCCCGAGCGCGACGTGGACGTCGAGGTCGAGGCCTGGCGCGAGCGTCGTACGGCCCGGGTCGAGGCCCAGCGGGCTGCGCTCGCCGCCCAGGAGCCGGAGCCCAGGCCCCGCCGGTGGTTCGGTCGCCGACGCTGAGGCCAGGACCCGCCGGTGTCGGGTATCCCACACGTCGTACCTGCTGGTAACCGGGTTTCGATAGGTTCCGCCCCATGCGCCCAGCCAAGGACTTCTTCCGCCCGCTCGCCGTCGGGGCACCCACGCCCGTGACCGAGATCCCGGCCCGCCCCAGCCGCGCGATCCACTTCTTCGACCCGTCCAACGCCAAGATGGCGGCCAAGGTGCCGCAGATGGTCGGCACCGTCGACGTGCTCCTCGGCAACCTCGAGGACGCCGTCAAGGCCGACAACAAGGAGGCCGCCCGCGCCGGTCTGGTGCAGATCGCGCAGGAGGTCGACTTCGGGCCCACCCAGCTGTGGACCCGCATCAACGCCCTCGACAGCCCGTGGGTGCTCGACGACCTGACCACCCTGGTGGGCGAGATCGGCGACAAGCTCGACGTGATCATGGTGCCCAAGGTCCAGGGCGCCGAGGACATCCACTACGTCGACCGGCTGCTCGCGCAGCTCGAGGCCAAGGCCGGCCTCGAGCGCCCGATCCTGGTGCACGCGATCCTCGAGACCGCCCGCGGCGTGGCCAACGTCGAGGAGATCTGCGGCGCCAGCCCGCGCATGCAGGGCCTCTCGCTCGGCCCGGCCGACCTGGCCGCCGACCGCCGGATGAAGACCACGCGGGTCGGTGGCGGCCACCCGGGCTACCTCGTGCGCCAGGACGCCAACCCGAGCCAGCCGGAGGCGCACCGCGACGTCTTTCAGCAGGACCTGTGGCACTACACGATCTCCCGCATGGTCGACGCGTGCGCGATGCACGGGATCTACCCCTACTACGGCCCGTTCGGCGACATCGCCGACGTGGTGGCGTGCGAGGACCAGTTCCGCAACGCCTTCCTGCTGGGCTGCGTGGGGACGTGGAGCCTGCACCCCAGGCAGATCGAGATCGCCAACCGCGTCTTCGCGCCCAGCGCCGACGAGATCAAGCACGCGCGCAGGGTTGTGGCGGCCATGGGAGACGGCACCGGCGCCGTCATGCTCGACGGCAAGATGGAGGACGACGCCTCCCTCAAGCAGTGCCTGGTGATGGTCGAGCTCGCGGAGCAGCTGGCCGCGATCGACCCGCAGCTCAAGGCCCAGTACGACGCCATCACGATCGAGGACTGACCCGATGACCGACTTCCGTCCCCGCCGCTCCGTCCTCTACATGCCCAGCTCCAACGAGCGGGCGCTGGAGAAGGCCAAGACCCTGCCCTGCGACGGGCTGATCCTCGACCTCGAGGACGCCGTCGCCCCCGACGCCAAGGAGTCCGCCCGCGAGGCCGCGTGCGCCGCGGCCGCGAGCGGTGACTACGGCCGCCGCGAGCTCACGATCCGGGTCAACGGCGCCGACACCGCGTGGCACGCCGACGACATGGCGGCCGCGTGTGCCGCCGGACCGGACGCGATCGTCGTACCCAAGGTCGACAGCGCCGACGCCGTCCTCGCCCTCGTGGAGGCGATGGTGGCCCACCGGGCGCCCGAGCGCACCAAGCTCTGGGCGATGGTCGAGACGCCCTACGCCATGCTCCATGCCGAGGAGATCGCCGCCGCCTCCGAGCGCCTCACCGTGCTCGTGATGGGGACCAACGACCTCGTCAAGGAGCTGTACGCCGAGCACGTCCCCGGTCGCGCGCCGGTGCTGGCCGGGCTCTCGCTCGCCCTCCTCGCGGCGCGGGCCACCGGCAAGGCGATCATCGACGGCGTCTACAACGACGTGAAGGACACCGAGGGCTTCCTCGCCGAGTGCACGCAGGGCCGGCAGATGGGCTTCGACGGCAAGACGCTGATCCACCCCGGCCAGGTCGAGGGCGCCAACGAGGCCTTCGCCCCCAGCGAGCAGGCGGTCGAGACGGCCCGCGGGATCCTCGAGGCCTGGGAGGGCCGCACCTCCCACGTCGTCACCCACCACGGTCGCCTCATCGAGGCACTCCACGTCGAGTCGGCGGAGCGCACGCTGGCGATCCACGACGCAATCCGGTCGCTCCAGGGCTGATCCGCGTGGCACGCTCGGCGCCATGACCGAGCACGTCGCCCTCCTCCACGAGGGCCGGGTCCTCGTCGACGCGACCGGGGCGCTGCCGGCGTTCGTCGACCCGGAGGACGAGAGCACCCTCGCCACCGCCCTGGCGCTGGTCGGCGCCGACATCGCCGTCGCCCCGACGGCCAAACTGCCCGACGGTCGCACGGTGCACGTCGTCGGACGACGCGGGCCGGCGCCCTCCGGCCGGCTGGTCCTCCCGGGCGACGTGGGCGACCCCGTGGTCGCCGAGGCGGTGGCCCGCGCGGTCACCGAGCTGGACCCGGCCCACACCCCGGACGCGCGGCCCGGCTGGTACCGCCCGGGGTGGTTCGACCGGGTCGAGGCCTGGGTGGACACGGTCCTGGCCGGTTCCGGTCGTCGCCGCACCGGCCCGCTCGTCCCGGTGAAGATGTGGAGCATCTCCGCCGTCGCCCGCGTCGTCACCGATGCCGGCGACCTGTGGCTCAAGGCGCCCTGCGAGCACTTCCGGGCCGAGGCGCGCGTGCACCCGACCGTGGCGGGCCTGTTCCCGGACCTGGTCCCGACGCTCGTGGCCGTGGAGGAGGCCGAGGGCTGGCTGCTCATGGAGCCGATGACCGGTGCGGACGACGCGGACCGGGCCGACGGCGCCGCGCTCGAGGTCGTACGACGCTGGGCCACCGCCCAGCTGGCGGCGGTCGGGCACGTCGACGGCCTGCTCGCGGGCGGCTGCCGGCGCCGAGGAGTCGACGAGACGCTGGCCGGGTTCCACCGGGTCCTCGCCGGCAGCATCGAGCTCCCACTCCTCACCCACGCCGAGCTCACGGCCGTCCGGGGGTGCGCCGCCGACGTCGAGCTCCTCGTGCGGGAGCTCTGGTCGGCGGGCGTGCCGGACACGCTCAGCCACGGGGACCTGCACCTCGGCAACGTCGCGTGGGACGGCCGGTCGCTGCGGATCTTCGACTGGACCGACGGCTGCGTGAGCCACCCGTTCCTCGACGCCTCGCACCTCCGGCACTTCGAAGAGGCCCGACCCCAGGGACCCGACCTCGAGGCGACGTACGCCGAGCCGTGGCGCGCGGCGTACCCCGACGCCGACATCGACCGCGCCTTCGTCCTGGCGCACCTCGCCGACCTGGTTTTCCAGGCCATCACCTTCGACGACATCGTGAGCTCCACCGAGCCCGGATCACGCTGGGAGCTCGGCGGCGTGGTGGCCGACATCCTGCGAGCCCTGCCCGCGAAGGTGGCCGAGCTCCGCGGGCGCGACCTCACCCTTTTGGAGTAGTCCCACCCGTGCGGGTGTTGGCGTTTCGTCCGCATATCGTGCAATGTGGCTGGTCGGTCTCAAAGTGAGACCTCTTAGGAGGGCAGCACCCATGGTCGTACTCGGCCTGATTCTTCTGATCGTCGGCCTCGTGGCCAAGATCTCCATCCTGACCACCATCGGCGCGATCCTCTTGGTCGTCGGCCTGATCCTCAACTTCGTGCCGATCGGCGGCAACAGCCGCCGGGTCTGGTAGCACCACACCAGGATCACGACACCGCGTGGCCCGGTTCCCCTCGTGGGGACCGGGCCACCGTCATGTCCGGGGCAGGGATTCGTGGAGTGTCGGTGCGAGGGGTGAAGATCTGCGCGTGAGCACGACGACACGACCGGGCATGCGCGCCTTCTGGTCCTCCCTCTCGGTGGAGGCCCGCTGGCTGTTGTCCACGGTCGTGGTGCAGACCCTCGGGCGCGGGCTCACCCTCCCCTTCACGATCATCTACATGCACGAGGTCCGGGGCATCTCCCTCGACCTCGCCGGCCTGCTGATGGCCTTCATCGCCGTGGTGGCCCTGGCGGTCACCGGGCCGGCCGGGGCCCTCACCGACCGCTTCGGCGCCCGGCGGATGCTGCTGATGTCCACCAGCGCCCAGGTCGTGGGCTGCACGCTGATCGCCTTCGCGTCCACCCCGCTGGAGTTCGCCGTCGGCTTCGTGTTCCTCGGGTTCAACTTCGGCGTCTCCTGGCCGGCGTTCAACGCCATGGTCGCCGCCGTGACCACCGGGGAGACCCGCCAGCAGTACTTCGGCATCAACTTCGCGCTGGTCAACCTCGGCATCGGGGTCGGCGGCATCATCGGCGGGTTCTACGCCGACGTCGGCGACCCGGCGACCTTCACCGCGATCTTCCTCGCCGACGCCGCCTGCATGCTGGTGCCGATCGCGCTGCTCCTCGGCCCGCTGCGCCACGTCCACGGCCGGGCCGAGCGCCCCCACGACGCCGACGACTCGGAGGGCTCCTACCTCGCCATCCTGCGCCAGCCGGTCGTGCTGTGGCTCACCGCGCTCACCTTCCTCGGGACGTTCGTCGGCTACGGCCAGATCGAGGCCGGGCTGCCCGCGTTCGCGCGCACCGTCAGCGAGGTCTCCACGCGGGTGATCGGCATCGGCTTCGCGGTCAACACCGCGACGATCGTGCTGCTCCAGTTCTTCGTGCTGCGCCGCATCAGCGGTCACCGCCGCACGCGCGTCCTCGTCGTGATGACCGTGCTGTGGGCCGCCGCCTGGCTGGTGCTCGGCCTCACCGGTCTCGTGCCCGGCACCGCCGCCGCGGCCTTCGGCGTGCTGGCCTTCAACTTCGTGTTCGCCCTCGGCGAGACGCTCCTCCAGCCGACCATCCCGGCGATCACCAACGACATGGCCCCCGACCACCTGCGCGGGCGCTACAACGCCGTCAACGCCGGCGCCTTCCAGACGGGCACGATCCTGGGTCCCGTCGCGGCCGGCTTCATGCTCAACCACGGCTGGTCGTGGGGCTTCGTGTCCCTCCTGGTGGCCGGCTGCGCGCTGATGGGCGTGCTCGCGCTCGTCCTCGAGCGGTCGATCTCGCCGACGGTCAACGGCATCACCGCCGGCGACACGACCCTGCACACCGACCCGGCCACCGGCGAGCCGGCCGTCACCGACTGACCCGGCCGCGCGGACCCGACGGGTCAGGCGCTCTCGGGCCCGCGGCGGATGCGCTCGTCGAGCCAGGTCCTGGCCGACCCCATCCACCCGGCGAGGTCGTGGAGGAGCTTGCCGAGGGTGTCGGAGGTCCGCTCGAAGCTCTCGGTGTAGCTCGTCGCCGCCTCCTGCGCCGCGGCGCTCATCGAGGCGGTGCCGTCGTCCTGGCGGCGCGGGTAGGCCCCGCCCAGGATGGCGGTGTAGGCACCGGAGTCGATCCAGCGTCGCAGCTCGGTGGCCCGGACCACGGCGAACGGGCGGGCCTGCTGCTGGAGCAGCGACAGCTTGATGAGCGACTCGCGGAGGTCGCCACCCTCGTCGTACTCCGCCCCCTGGGCGAGGAAGGAGGTGACGTCGAGCTCCTCGAGCGTGCCTCCGCTGGCGAGCTTCATGTGGGTGCGCAGCGCTGCGGTGGGGTCCTGGCAGGCCAGCAGGCCGGCCCGGTCGGCCGAGAGCTCGGCCTTGCGGGACCACTCCAGCAGGCCGACGGTGACCATCCGGATGCCGATCGCGCCGCCGGGGATCGCGCTCAGCAGGCCGGTGAGGCCGAGCAGCCGCATCAGGAGCGTGCGGTAGACCGCGTGCCCGCTCACGGCGTGGCCCAGCTCGTGACCGATGACGAAGCGCAGCTCGTCGTCGTCGAGGTGGTGCACCATCCCCGACGACACCATGATGATCGGGCGGTCCATCCCGATCGTCAGGGCCGTCAGCGTCGGGTCGGCGGCGACGTACATCTCCGGCAGCTCGGTCGCGTCCAGGCTCCGACCGACCTCGGCCAGCAGCCGGTGGAGACGCGCGAACTGGCGCTCGTCGACGCGCACGGCCGAGCCGAGCAGCGTCAGCCGCCAGGCGCGCTCGCGGTACACCCCCGACATGGTCTTGAGCAGCGCGTCGAAGCCCTTGAGCTTGCGCAGCGCCACCAGCGCACCGCGGTCCGCAGGGTGCTCCCATGCGCGTGAGCTGATCTCGGTCAACGGGACGCGTGAGCGTGCCGGCTTCTTCTCCCCCGAAGTGGCCATGGCGGCATCCTGACCCAGACGGACCCCACCTGTCAGGGTTTTCCTGTCAGCCCTCCTGCATCGGGATCCGTACGCCGCGCTCGCGGGCCACCTCGCCGGCGCGGTCGTAGCCCGCGTCCACGTGCCGGATGACTCCCATGCCGGGGTCGTTGGTGAGCACCCGCTCGATCTTCTCGGCCGCGAGCGCCGTCCCGTCCGCGACGCACACCTGGCCGGCGTGGATCGAGCGGCCCATGCCGACGCCGCCGCCGTGGTGGATCGAGACCCAGGTCGCGCCCGACGCGGTGTTGACCAGCGCGTTGAGCAGCGCCCAGTCGGCGATCGCGTCCGAGCCGTCGAGCATGGCCTCGGTCTCGCGGTAGGGCGAGGCGACCGAGCCGCAGTCGAGGTGGTCGCGGCCGATGACGACGGGCGCCTTGAGCTCGCCCGAGGCGACCATCTCGTTGAACTTGAGCCCGGCGAGGTGGCGCTCGCCGTAGCCGAGCCAGCAGATCCGCGCGGGCAGGCCCTGGAAGGCCACCCGCTCACCGGCCATGGTGATCCACTTGTGGAGCCGCTCGTTGTCGGGGAAGAGCTCGAGGATCGCCTTGTCCGTGGCCGCGATGTCGGCCGGGTCGCCCGACAGCGCCGCCCAGCGGAACGGGCCCTTGCCCTCGCAGAAGAGCGGCCGGATGTACGCCGGGACGAAGCCGGGGAACTCGAAGGCCCGGTCGTAGCCGCCCTTGCGCGCCTCGTCGCGGATGGAGTTGCCGTAGTCGAAGACCTCGGCGCCCTTGTCCTGGAACTCCACCATCGCCCGCACGTGCGTGGCCATGGAGGCCTGCGCGGCCTTGGTGAAGCCGGCCGGGTCGGCCTCCCGCTGGGCCTGCCACTCCTCGAAGGGCACGCCGACCGGCAGGTAGAACAGCGGGTCGTGCGCGGAGGTCTGGTCGGTGACGATGTCGATCGGGGCGTCCTGCTCGAGCAGGGCCGGCAGCATCTCGGCCGCGTTGCCGAGCACCCCGATCGAGAGCGGCCGCCGCGCGTCGCGCGCCTCGACCGCGAGCTCGAGCGCGTGCTCCAGCGAGTCGGCCTGCACGTCGAGGTAGCGGTGCTCGATGCGCCGGGCGATCCGGGCCGGGTCGCACTCGATGCAGATCGCGACCCCGTCGTTCATGGTCACGGCCAGCGGTTGGGCGCCACCCATCCCGCCGAGCCCGGCGGTGAGGGTGATGGTGCCGGCCAGGGTCCCGTCGAAGCGCAGGTCGGCGATCGCCGCGAAGGTCTCGAACGTGCCCTGCAGGATCCCCTGGGTGCCGATGTAGATCCACGAGCCGGCGGTCATCTGGCCGTACATCGTGAGCCCGAGGTCCTCGAGCCGGCGGAACTCCTCCCAGTTGGCCCAGTCGCCGACGAGGTTGGAGTTGGCGATGAGCACGCGGGGCGCCCACTCGTGGGTGCGCATGACACCGACGGGCTTGCCGGACTGCACGAGCATCGTCTCGTCGTCCTCGAGGTCGCGCAGCGTCCGCACCAGGGCGTCGTACGCCTCCCAGCTGCGCGCCGCCTTGCCGGTGCCGCCGTAGACGACGAGGTCCTCGGGCCGCTCGGCGTTGGCCGGGTCGAGGTTGTTCATCAACATCCGCAGCGGCGCCTCGGTCTGCCAGGACTTGGCGGACAGCTCGGTGCCGGTGGCGGCGTGGATGGGCAGGCGATCGTTCACTGCAGTTCTCCGATCACGGACTGGGCGGCCTCGAGGACCGCACCGCTGGCGACGAGCGAGACGGCCGTCTCGATCTCGGGTGAGAGGTAGCGATCGGGGCCCGGGCCCTCGACCCCGGACTCCCGGAGGAGGCGTACGACGGCGCCGGTGGCCGGCGACGGCTCGAGCTGGCGCATGTCGAGGGCGCGGGCGGCGGTGAGGACCTCGATGGCGACGACCCGGGTGAGCCCGTCCACGGACCGGCGCAGCTTGCGGGCGGCGGACCAGCCCATGGAGACGTGGTCCTCCTGCATGGCGCTGGACGGGATCGAGTCGACGCTCGCCGGGACGGCGAGGCGCTTGAGCTCGGAGACGATCGCGGCCTGGGTGTACTGCGCGATCATGTGACCGCTGTCCACACCGGGGTCGCTCGCCAGGAACGGGTTGAGGCCGTGGCTGCGCGCCTTGTCGAGGAACCGGTCCGTACGCCGCTCGCTGATCGAGGCGACGTCGGCCGTCACGATCGCGAGGAAGTCGAGCACGTAGGCGACCGGGGCGCCGTGGAAGTTGCCGTTGGACTCGACACGTCCCTCCTCCGCGAGCACGACCGGGTTGTCGACCGCGGAGGCGAGCTCGCGACCGGCGACGGTCGCGGCGTGCTCGACGGTGTCGCGGGCCGCGCCGTGCACCTGGGGCGAGCAGCGCAGGGAGTAGGCGTCCTGGACGCGGTTGCAGTCGCCGGTCCGGTGCGAGGCGACGATCGCCGAGTCGGCCATCAGCGCGGTGAGGTTGGCGGCCGAGAGCGCCTGGCCGGGGTGCGGGCGAATCGCCTGGAGCTCGGGGGCGAAGACCCGGTCGGTGCCGAGCTGGCCCTCCACGCTCATCGCGGCGGCGACGTCGGCGGTGCGCAGCAGCATCCGCAGGTCGCTGATGGCCATCACGAGCATGCCGAGCATGCCGTCGGTGCCGTTGATCAGCGCCAGCCCCTCCTTGGCGGCCAGCTCGACCGGGGTCAGCCCGGCCGCGGCGAGCGCCTCGGCGGCGGGCAGGAGGGTGCCCGACGCGTCGCGCACCTCGCCCTCCCCCATCAGCGCGAGGGCGCAGTGCGACAGCGGGGCGAGGTCACCCGAGCAGCCCAGCGAGCCGTACTCGCGCACCACGGGTGTGATGCCCGCCGAGAGCATGTCGGCCATGAGGCCGGCGGTCTCGCGGCGTACGCCGGTGTGCCCGGTCGCGAGCGTCGACAGGCGCAGCAGCATCAGCGCCCGGACCACCTCGCGCTCGACCTCGGGCCCGGACCCGGCCGCGTGCGAGCGCACCAGCGAGCGCTGCAGCTGGGCGCGCATCTCGGTCGGGATGTGCCGGGTGGCGAGGGCGCCGAACCCGGTCGAGATGCCGTACGCCGGCGTGGGCGCCGCGGCCAGCTCGTCGACGACCGCACGGGCCCCGTCGATTGCCGCCAGCGCGTCGTCACCGATCCGGACGGCCGCGCCGTCGCGGGCCACCGCGAGGACGTCGGTGAAGGAGACGGGTCCGATGCCGACGGTCACGGCCGGCGGGGAGGGGGTGTGGCTCATGACCTCATCCAATCCCGCGGCGGCTCCGGGCGACAGGCCTCGACGGACAGCCTCGTCTCGGATCCGAGACGAGGCTGCCAGACCATCCGGACCCACTGCCCCGTCCGATCACCACGGACTGCCCCGTGCGAGCCATTCCCCGACGACGTCCCGGACTCGTACCCTCGAAGGAGGGAACGGGAGGAGGGCTGCGCCGTGCCCACACTCACCCTGACCGAGGTCCAGCAGGCGGCACTGCGGTCGCTGATGACGATCGACGCCGTCCGCGAGCCGATGCTCCCCCCGCCCGAGACCCTGCGGCTCATCGGGGCACTGGTGCCGTGCGACGCCATGGGGATCGCTGTGGTCGCCGATGACGGGACCTGCGCGGAGGAGGTCGTCCTGCCGCCCTCCTGGACGGCCATGCTCCTCGACGACGAGGTGTCCGGAGCGGTTCCCCTGGGGGTCGTGCACAGGGGACGGCACCGCGACGAGGCCGACGCCTGCGGCGCACTGGAGGGCGTTGCGGACGGCCTCGCCGTCGGATTCCCCCTGGGGGTCGACGCGGTCGGCCAGCTCTGGTTCGACCGGACGCACCAGGAGTTCACGGACGACGACGTCGCGCGACTCGAGCTCATCACCCCGCTCCTCCAGCGTCTCATGGGCGCACGCGCCACCCCCCTGCTCCCGGGCACCCTGACCGTGCAGGAACAGCGCGTCCTGTTGCTGGTGGCCGACGGCATGTCCAACGCGGAGATCGCGGCCCGCCTCTTCGTGTCCGTCTGCACGGTCCGCAAGCACCTCGAGAACGCCTACCGCAAGCTCGGTGTGCACAACCGGATGGCCGCGGTCGTGGCCCTGGAGGGCGGTCCGTCCGGTCGCCACGAGCCCGACCCGAGGATCCCGAAATTCGCCTGAAGGCGAATGTCCCCCGCTCCGCGCCGGCAGAACACTCGAGGGACCACCCCTGTCGAAAGGCACCCTCATGACGTCACTCCGTCGCGTCCTGCCCGCGCTCGGGACCAGCCTCCTCGTCGTGCCGCTGCTCGTCTCCGGCACCACCGCGCACACCGCCGCCCCCGACGGCCGAGCGTCCGCCGCACGGACGACCACGTCCGGACACGTGTGGCCCGCAGCGACGGCCGTCGCCTGGCAGCGCATCGCCATCCGCACGATCTACACCGAGGGAGCGCTGGCCCCACCCGTCGGAGGGCTCTACCTCGCCTTCACCTCCCAGGCCGTGCACGACGCCGCGCTCGGAGCCCGGCACCGGGGTCGGGTCGTGGCGGCGGCGGCCGTGGCGACCGCGGCCCACGACGTCCTGGAGCAGTACTTCCCGGCGTCGGACGTCGCCCTGGATGCCGACCTGGCCATGACGATGGCGACACTCCCCACGGCCCCGTGGGCCGCGGCGCGCGCCGCGATCGGGACCGCCATCGGGGCCGCGGCAGCCGACGCGGTCATCGCCTCGCGCGTCGACGACGGGCGGGGGGATCCGTCGATCGCGTACACCAAGACAGCGGCTCCTGGCGTCTGGCCCGCCAGCGGGCCTGGCGGGATGTCGGCCGCGTGGCTCGGCTTCGTCGACCCACTCATCGACGTCGAGCCGGTGGCCCTCAACGGTCCCGACGCCCTGACCAGCCCCGGCTACGCCAAGGACTACGACGAGGTGCGTCGGCTCGGCTCCACCACCTCCACCGAGCGCACGGCGCGGCAGACGGCCATCGCCCTCTTCTTCGTGCCCAACGCCGTCGTGACCTACCGCGACGCGCTCTGTCGCTACCTCGACCATGCACCGATGGGCCTGCGGGCGACCACCCGCATGTTCGCCCGCATCGACGTGGCGGTCGCCACGACCTTCATCGCCGCATGGCGGCTCAAGTTCGACGTCGGCTTCTGGCGCCCCTTCCAGGCCATTGCCGGCGCCGCGGGCGACGACAACCCCGCGACCACGCCGGAGCAGGGCTGGGCCCCGCTCGTGCCCAACCCGACGTACTCCGACTACACGTCCGGGCACGCCGCGGGCACCTCCCCCTTCGCCGAGGTCGTCCGCCGGACGCTCGGCGACGACGTGCCCCTGGTCCTGCGGGCGGTTCCGGACGCCACCACCGGTGTCGTGGTGGAGCGGAAGTACGCCACGTTGACCGCGCTGGAGCACGATGCCCTGCACGCGCGGATCTGGAGCGGTCTGCACTTCCGCGACGCCATGCGGGACGGCTACCGCCTGGGGCACACCACCGCCCGCAGGGTCATCAGGGCGTTGCGCTGACGGACCGATCACCTCCTCCGGGCACGGGATCTCGCATCCGAGACTCCATCCCGGAGGAGGTATCTCGTGGGCGAGACACGCGCCTAGGGTGACGGGAGGTACGGCGCCGCCCGAGGTCGTCGTACGGGACGAAGGAGCAACCGTGACCACCCAGCAGATCATCTGGATCGTCGTCATCGCCGTGGCGGCGCTGGCCATCATCGGGTTCATCGTCTCGTCGATGCGCAAGCGGAGCCAGCAGGACAACCGGGCGCGTGCGGCCGAGATCCGCGAGCAGGCCGAGGCCAAGGCGGCGGTCATCCCCGAGGCGCAGGCCCGGGCCGAGGCGGAGGAGGCCCGCGCCGAGCAGGTCCGGCTCGAGGCCGAGCGTGCCGAGGAGCGGGCCCGCGAGGCCCGCGGCGCGGTCGCGCAGGAGGAGGCGCTCCACGAGGACCGCATCCGCGCCGCCGACCGGCTCGACCCCGACGTCGACCACAAGGCCAAGGACTACACGCCCGGCTCCCACGCCGCCGAGCGCACCGAGCCCGAGGCCGCGGACCCGCACCCCTCGGGCGCGTCGATGGGCACGCACGCCGCGGACAGCTCCACCCACACCGACGCGCACGTGGACCGGACCTCCGCCCCGTCCGGTGCGGTGGACGAGCACCCCACCGAGCAGCACCCCACGGAGCAGCACGTCGCCGGGGAGCCCGCCCACGACGAGCACCCCACGATGACTGACGCCACGGAGGAGCGCGCCCGCGACGAGCACGCCACGACGAGCGACCCCGAGACGATCTTCGACAGCCGCGACTCCGAGACCAGCTCGACGGACTCGTCCACGTCGGAGACCCCCACCACGCCCGGCCGGCGCATCGACCCCGACGCCGCGCCCGAGCCCGACTGGACCGACCCCGACCAGCGCGACGGGACGGCCGGTGGCACCACCGGAGGGTCGCACCGAGCCTGAGCGACGCGTCCGGATCGGGCAGGATGTGGCGCCATGAGCCAGGTCCCGGCGGCGTCGCGCACGCTGCGGGTGCTGCGCTTCCTGGCCAGCCAGCCCGATCCGGTGCCCCTCGACCGGATCATGCGCGCGTGCGACCTGCCGCGCAGCACGGCGTACCACCTCGTCAACACGATGATCGACGAGGGCTTCGTGGTGCACCTCGCCGACGACCGCCGCTACGGCCTCGGTGTCGCGGCGTTCGAGGTCGGCACCGGCTACGCCCGGCAGGAACCGCTCGGCCGGATCGCCCGCAGGCCGCTCGCCGCCCTGGTCGACCGCACCGGTCACGGCGGACACCTCGCGGTGCTGCACGGTCGTGACGTCCTCTACGTGCTGGAGGAGCGGGCGCCCGGCCGGCCGCCGCTCGTCACCGACGTCGGGGTCCGCCTGCCCGCCCACCTCACCGCCAGCGGCCGGGCGATCCTGATGTCGCTCCCGGCCAGCCAGGTCCGCGCGCTCTATCCCGACCGGGCCAGCTTCGTGGACCGGGTGGGCACCGGACCGACCTCGCCCAGCGCCCTGCGCACCGTGCTGTCCGAGGCACGGCAGCGGGGTCACGCCGTCGAGGACGGCGAGGTCAGCCCCGGGCTGGCCAGCGTCGCCGCGCCCGTGCTCGACCACAACCAGCACCCGGTGGCCGGGGTGGCGGTGACGTTCCCCGTCGACGAGGACGTCGACCGCGAGCGCCTGGCGAGCGCCGTCCGCGCGACGGCGCAGTCGCTGACACGCCGCCTCGGCGGCTGACGGACAGAGGGCCTGGGCGGCTGAGGGCGGAGCGCCTGGGCGGTCGACAGACCCTCAGCGGTCATCCCCCGAGACGACTAACGCCGGGTGGTCGATGACCACCCGGCGTTGTCTCTTGTCTGCGATCGAGGTGACACCGTGACTGCGGAACGGGCCCATGTTCCCGTGCCGCGGACCCCCCCGGATCCGTGGTGCTGCTCGAGCGCCTCGCCTGGCCGAAGCCTGCGATCTCGATGGGTCAACACTCGCAAGGTGCCCTCAACGGCTCTCCCACCACAGATCCACCAGTTGGTAACAAAGCTGGGAAAGCCATGGCGCCGCGCCTGGCGGTCGAGCCCGGAGGGACGACCCGGGGCCCAGCGGTGAGTGACCCGTCTCACCTCCACGGGTGAAGTTACCGACAGGTAGGATCCTCCGGGTACGCGAGACGCGGCGCGCTCCGGGCACGCCGCGGCACTACGCTCGCCAGACGTCCGCACGACGGCACGTCGGACCCGCCGAAACCGAGGAGCAACCCCTCATGCAGATCATCGCGATCGTCGTCTCGCTGGCCATCACGGCCGTCGCGGTCGGACTCGCCGTCCAGGCCATCCGCTCGATGCTGGCGGTGATCCGGACCGGTGGGCCTGACACCACGCGCAGCGACCAGGCGGGACGACGGCTGGCGACGATGTTCAAGGAGACGCTGGGTCACACCCGGATGCTCCAGTGGACGTGGATCGGCATCATGCACTGGTTCGTCTTCGCGGGCTTCATCTTCCTGTCCTCGCTCGTCTTCGGCGCCTACCTGCTGATCTTCGACGCCCACCAGGCCTTCCCGGTGATCGGGACCTGGATCGTCTACGAGTGGCCGGTGGAGCTGCTGTCCTGGCTGACCCTGATCGGCATCGTCTACCTGATCGCGGTTCGGCAGAAGAACCACCCCCGCACGCTGGGCCGTCGCTCCCGCTTCTTCGGGTCGAACTTCTGGCAGGCCTACTTCGTCGAGGCCGTGATCCTGAGCGTGGTGCTGCTGGGCATCCTGCTTCGCACGATCGAGTACGCCCTGCTCAACAACGCGTCGTACGTCGCGGACCACCCGGAGGCCGCCGAGCACAACGGACTCCTCCACTTCCCCACGACGGCGTGGCTCGGCGAGCTGTGGTCCGGGCTGTCGCTCGGGACGCTCGAGAACCTCGTCTACTTCCTCGCGATGGTCAAGATCCTCGTCTCGATGACCTGGCTGATCGTCATCGCCCGCAACATCACCATGGGCGTGGCCTGGCACCGCTTCACCGCGTGGTTCAACATCTTCTACAAGCGCGAGTCCGACGGGTCCACCGCGCTGGGTGCGATGAAGCCGCTCACCTCCGCGGGCGTGCCGGTCACCCTCGACGACATCGAGGAGCTCGACGAGGACTCCACGCTGGGTGTCGGCAATGTCGAGGACTTCTCGTGGAAGAACATGCTCGACTTCACCACCTGCACCGAGTGCGGCCGCTGCCAGTCGCAGTGCCCCGCGTGGAACACCGAGAAGCCGCTCTCGCCCAAGCTCCTCATCACCGCGATGCGCGACCACGCCTACGCCAAGGCGCCGTACGTCCAGGCCGGCGGCGAGGGCAGCGAGGCTGCCACCGCGCTGCTCGAGAAGGACGAGGTGCTGGCCCGCGAGGCCGCCCGTCCGCTCGTCGGCGACACCGGTGACGAGTGGTTCTACATGCCCGAGGACGGCACCGCCGTCATCGACTCCGACGTGCTGTGGAACTGCACCTCGTGCGGTGCCTGCGTCCAGCAGTGCCCCGTCGACATCGAGCACGTCGACCACATCATGGACATGCGCCGCTACCAGGTGCTGGTCGAGGCCAACTTCCCCGCCGAGCTCAACCAGCTCTTCAAGGGCCTGGAGAACAAGGGCAACCCGTGGAACATGTCGTCCACGGCGCGGATGGACTGGGCCAAGGGCCTCGACTTCGACGTCCCCGTCGTCGGTGAGGACCTCGAGTCGCTCGAGTCCGTCGACTGGCTGTTCTGGGTCGGCTGCGCGGGTGCCTACGAGGACCGCGCGAAGAAGACCACCCGCGCCGTCGCCGAGCTGCTCGACATGGCCGGCATCTCCTTCGGCGTGCTCGGCAACGGCGAGACCTGCACCGGTGACCCCGCCCGTCGCGCCGGCAACGAGTTCGTCTTCCAGGGCCTGGCCATGCAGAACGTCGAGACCTTCAAGGAGTACAAGGTCAAGAAGGTCGTCTCGACCTGCGCGCACTGCTTCAACACCCTCAAGAACGAGTACAAGGACTTCGGCATCGAGCTCGAGGTCGTGCACCACACCCAGCTGCTCAACCGCCTCGTCCGCGAGGGCAAGCTGACCCCGATCCAGGACGGCGCGGGCGCCGCGAAGCGCTCGATCACCTACCACGACCCCTGCTACCTCGGCCGCCACAACCAGGTCTACTCGCCCCCGCGCGAGCTGCTCCAGATCCTGCCGGGCGCCGAGTTCACCGAGATGGAGCGCAACTCCGAGAAGTCCTTCTGCTGCGGCGCCGGCGGCGCCCGCATGTGGATGGAGGAGAACATCGGGGAGCGGATCAACCTCAACCGCACCAAGGAGGCCGTCGGCACCGGCGCCGACCAGATCGCGGTCGGGTGCCCCTTCTGCCGCGTGATGCTCTCCGACGGCCTCACCTCCGAGCAGGCCAAGGGCAACGCCCGCGAGGAGGTCGAGATCCTCGACGTCGCGCAGATGCTCCTCGCCTCGGTCAAGGGCGAGCCCGCTACCAAGGCCGGGCCCGGTACGACGTCCGCGCCCGCCGCCGCTGCGGCCGCCGGGGCCGCCACGGCCGGTGCCGCCTCGGGTGCTGCCTCGTCGACCGACACCGACGTGGCCACCAAGGCCGAGCCGGAGCCGGGTGACGTCACCGTCACCGAGGACACGGTCACCGAGACCGCGGACGTCGGCCCCGCCGCCAAGGCCTCGGGCGGCTCGTCGCTCTTCGACGTCGAGGGCTCGACCTCGGACACCGCACCCCAGAAGTCCGTCGCCGACACCCCCTCCGACGCGACCCGCGCGTCCGGGACCCCGAAGAAGGAGGAGTCCGGCTCGCTCTTCGACCTCGGTGGCGACGAGCCGGCCGAGAAGCCCGCGCCGGCCGAGCCCGCCGCGGCCACCGCAGCCACCCCCGCTCCCGCGGAGCCGGCCGAGAAGCCTGCCGCCGAGCCGCAGTCCGACCTGGGCTCGGGCGGGTCGCTCTTCGACCTCGGTGGCGACGAGCCGGCCGAGAAGCCGGTCGAGAAGCCCGCGCCGGCAGAGCCCGCCGCGACCGCCACGGCCACCCCCGCTCCTGCGGAGGCCGCCGAGAAGCCCGCCGCCAAGCCGCAGGCCGACCTGGGCTCGGGCGGCTCGCTCTTCGACCTGACCCCCGACGAGCCCGCCCCCGCCAAGCCCGCCCCTGCGGCCCCGTCCGGGGGCAGCGCCGAGGCTTCTTCCTCAACCGAGGCCCCGGCCCAGCCGGCCACGGCGAAGGCGGAGACGCCGAAGGCTGCACCCGCCGCCGCCCTGGGCTCGACCGGCTCGCTCTTCGACATCGCCGCCGAGCCTGCACCGAGCGGTGAGCCAGCCACCTCCGCGGCCGCCCCACAGGTGGCTGACGCACCGCCCACCGACACGCACACGGCCGACACGCCCGACGGCGGTGAGGCAGCCACCCCCACGCCCACCCAGAAGGTGGCTGACGCACCGGCACCGGCATCGTCCGGAGCGACCTCGACCCCGGCCACCTCGATCCCCGAGGGCGGTTCGCTCTTCGACCTCGAGGCCCCCGCGCCGGCCGCGCCGGCTGCCGCACCTGCCGCCGAGCCGGCGACCACTCCCGAGGAGCCGCAGGCGGCGACGCCCGAGGCCACCCCGGAGGAGCCCCCGGCGACCACCGACGAGGCGACCGCCCCGGCACCCGCCCCGACCGAGGACTCCACGCCGGCCGACGAGGCTGCGGCCGACGAGGCTGCGAGCCGGACGACCGAGGTTGCGGCCATCCCGGCCGAGGAGACCGCTGCTCCGGCCGCGAGCTCCGGCCGGACCAGCACCCCTGCCACCTCGATCCCCGAGGGCGGTTCGCTGTTCGACATCGAGGCGCCCACCCCGGTGGCCGCCCCGGCAGCCGCATCCACGACCGTCCCGTCCGAGGCCACCCCCGAGGAGCCGCAGGCCGCGACGCCCGAGGCCACCCCGGAGGAGTCGCCGGCGCCGTCCGACGATCAGGCCGCTCCGGCGACCGGGGCGACGGACGCCCCGGTCGAGACGCCGGCGCCCGAGGGCCTGGCCGGCGGCGCCGCGCTCAGCGAGGCGGCGACCGTCGCCGCGGCCGAGGACGAGCCTGCAGACGGGGCGACCGCCGCGGCGACGCCCCAGCAGGATGAGGCCGAGGAGGACGAGGCCCAGCCGGAGGCCGAGGACGAGGACGAGCAGGCCGCAAAGTCGACCGGGTCGGCGGACGTCCCTGCGGACGTCCCGGCGGCGGCGTCCGACGACCAGCCGGACACCCCGGCGCCGACGTCGAGCGGGGCCACCCACACCCCCAAGACCGACGTGGACATCCACAGCTCGGGCTCGCTCTTCGACCTCTGAGCGCCACGCACCACCACGCACGACCACGACCACGGACGCGGCCGACCGGACATCCGGCGGCCGCGTTCGTCGTACCCGGCTGTTGTCGTCGTAGACCCGCGGACACAACTCCGGCCGGGCCCGCGTCGTACGCCTGGAACCGCCGACACCAGGAGGGTTGTGTCCGCGAGTCCACGCGCGCCGGACACGCCGGAGGAGCAGGGGTCGCACCAGCGTGACGACACCCTGACACCAGAAACCCTTGTCATGACGTCACCGTGATGTCATAGTGGTGCGTATGGACATCACGCCGTACGTCGACAGCCTCCGCCGCGACCTGCTGGCCGCCGCCGAGGCCGGTGGCGACGAGGCCCGCCAGGTGGCCGAGCGCCTGGGCTACGCGCTGGACGCCAGCGCCCGCCTGGCCCTCATGGAGGCCATCTCCCAGGCCGCGGCCGAGATCAGCACCGAGCTGCCCCAGGGCGGCGTGGACGTGCGGCTCAACGGCCGCGAGCTCGACTTCGTGGTCCAGGTGGCACCGACGAGCGCACCGGTCGCCCCCACGCCGCCGGCTCCGCCCCGGCCGGAAGACGTCGAGGAGGGCGACCTCGCCCGCATCACGCTGCGCATCCCCGAGTCGATCAAGACCAGGGCGGAGGAGAAGGCCACGACCAGCGGCCAGAGCCTCAACACCTGGCTCGTGTCGGTCATCCGGGCCGCCACCTCCGACCACGCGATCAACGTGGACATCGACCTCTCGAGCATCCCGTTCTTCGGCCACGACCCCTTCAAGGGAGGCAACCGCGGCAACCGCCGCATGACCGGCTGGCTCTGACCAGCACCCGCACCGTCCGTCCGGCGCCACAGCGATCCAGCACCCAGGCTGGACCGCGGGCCGAGCACACCCTGGAGACACCCCATGGAGCACACCTTCGACACCCCGGACCCGATCGAGCTGTACGTCGAGCTGGGCAAGGGCCGCATCGACGTCACGGCCACCGACACCGACACCACCTCGGTGACGGTGAGCGGCGACCACGCCGAGGAGGTAGTCGTGGAGCAGCGCGACGGCCAGGTGGCCGTGGTGGTGCCCCGCACCACCGGCTTCCTCAGCGGCGGCAGCCGTCGCTACACCGTCTCGGTCGTGCTGCCGACGTCCAGCGCGCTCGCGCTCAAGACGGGCAGCGCGGACACCCGGGCCCTCGGCGAGTACGGCGCCACGTGGGCCACCACGGGCAGCGGCGACCTCAGCGTCGAGCTGGTGAGCGGACCCCTGGAGGTGCAGGCCGGCAGCGGCGACCTGAGCTTCGCCGAGCTGCGGGGGGAGGGCCGGATCAAGAGCGGCTCCGGCGACGTCCGGGTCGGCCGCGTCGGCGCGGCGCTGACCCTCTCCACCGGCAGCGGTGACGTCGCCGTCGACTCGGTCGCCGGCAGCCTCGCCGTCAAGACCGGCTCGGGCGACGTCCGCGTCGGCGAGAGCACCGACGACGTGTCCTTCTCCACCGGCAGCGGCGACCTCCAGATCGGCGTCGCGCGGCGGGGCCGCTTCACGGTCAAGGGGGCCAGCGGCGACGTCCGCCTCGGCATCCCTGCCGGCACCCCCGTCTGGACCGACATCACCACCGTCACCGGCAGCATCCACAGCGACCTGGGCGGCACCGGCGAGCCGGCCGAGGGCCAGGACCACGTCGAGGTCCGCGCACAGGTGGCTACCGGCGACATCACCCTCCAGCAGCGATGACATCCACCCCGATCAGGAAGGAGCACGCCATGTACGGAACGACCGAGATCGAGCAGATCGCCCGGCACCACCGCGACGAGCGGCAGCGCGCCGCCGCCCGGCGCTGGACCCGCAAGCCCTGAGGCACGACAGCACGAGTCAGGACTTCATGGCGACGCCCCGGCGCCAGTAGCCCATGAACGCCACCTGGCTGCGGTCCATCCCCAGCTCCCGCACCAGGTGCCGGCGCAGCCCGGTCACGACCTTGGACTCCCCCGCGATCCACGCGTAGACGCCGTCCAGCTCGTGACCGACCGTCCGGGAGGCCTCGATCTCCTCGCCCGAGGAGGAGTACGACGGGGTCTCCCACAGGTCGGGGTCCACCTCGTCCGGGGACACCTCGACGACCGCGCCGGGCGTCCCGAGGTGGGCCACGACAGCGGCGTGCAGACGCTCCCCCAGGGGCGCGCCGTTGCGGGGCAGCCAGGTCACCGAGACGCCGTCGGGACGGCGTACGTCGACGACGTCCCCGGTCTCCGGGACCTCCATGAAGACGGCGCCCACCGCCGAGGACGGCAGCTGCTCGAGCACCGCGCACACCGCCGGCACCGCCGTCTCGTCGGCCGCCATCAGCACCTCGGCACCCGGACCGGGGGTGAACTCGATGCCCCCGTAGGGGAAGCCGCGACGCGGCGCCATCATCACCAGCCGGTCACCCGGGGCGGCCTGCGCGGCCCAGAGCGACCCCGGACCCACGGCGTCGCCGTCGAGGTGCAGCACGATGTCGACCACGATCCTGGTCTCGACACCGGTGCCGCGGACGTCGCGGACGGTGTAGGTGCGCATGTGGCCGCGCTCGGCGACCGGCCGGTCGAACCACGTGGAGAACCACGAGTCGTCGGCCCCGGCGACCGTCGTGAGGCCGCCGGTCAGCGGGTCGGGGAACACCAGCTTGATCCGCTGGTCGTAGCGCGGCCCGTCCACGCCGAAGTCCGCGAGCTCGGGACCGCCCAGCTCGACGCGGACGAACGACGGGCTGAGGCGCTCGACGGAGACGACCTCGACCTCGCAGAACAGCATGGGCAGTCGGTCGGATGTCACAGTCATCGGTTCTCCTGGTTGGTGACGCTGAGGTGGCGGCCCACGGGGACCACGAGCGGGGTGTGCGAGACGGGGTCGTCGATCACCCGGTTGTCGAGGCCGAAGACCTCCCGGACGACCTCCTCGGTGACGACCTCGCGGGGGCTCCCCTCGGCGACGACCCGGCCGCCGCGCAGGGCGACGAGGTGGTCGGCGTACCGGGCCGAGAGGTTGAGGTCGTGCAGCACCATCACGATGGTGGTGCCGCGACGGGCGTTGAGCTCGGCGAGCAGGTCGAGCATCTCCACCTGGTGGGCGACGTCGAGGTAGGTCGTGGGCTCGTCGAGGAGGAGCAGGTCGGTGCCCTGCGCCAGCGCCATCGCGATCCAGACGCGCTGGCGCTGGCCCCCCGAGAGCTCGTCGACGACGCGGTCGGCCAGGCCGAGGGTGTCGGTGAGCGTGAGCGCCTCGGCGACCGCCTCGTCGTCCGCGGTCGTCCAGCGCCGGAAGGTGCCGTGGTGCGGGTGCCGGCCGCGACCGACGAGGTCGACGACGGTGACACCCTCGGGCGCGACGGGGTTCTGGGGCAGCAGGCCCAGGACGCGGGCGACCTGCTTGGTGGGCTGGCGGTGGATGACCTCGCCGTCGAGCAGCACGGCACCCGACTGCGGCCTCAGCAACCGCGCGAGCCCGCGCAGCAGGGTCGACTTGCCGCAGGCGTTGGCCCCGACGATGACCGAGACCTTGCCGTCGGGCACCCGGAGGTCGAGGTCGTGGACGACCGCGGTGTCGGCGTAGCCGAGCGTCAGCCCGGCGGCCGCCAGCCGGGAGGTCCCGGTGCCGGCGTGGGTGGGGGTGGCGGTCATGCCGCCCTCCTTCCGGTGCGGCCGCGCACGAGCAGCCAGAGCAGGAACGGTGCACCGACGGCGCCGGTGACGACGCCGACCGGCAGGTTGGTGTCGGGGATCAGGTAGTCGGCGACGTAGTCGGCCGCGACGACGATGAGCGCGCCGGCGAGCGCGGACCCGAGGATCGTGGTCCGCCCGCCATTGAGGGCCCGGGCGATCGGGCCGGCGAGGAAGGACACGAAGGCGATCGGCCCCGCCGCCGCGACGCCGACCGCGACGAGCACCACGCCCAGCAGGAGCAGGAGCTCGCTGCGGGCGCGCGAGACACCGAGGCCCGCGGCGGTGTCGTCACCCAGCTCGGTCGCGCGCAACGACCGGCACAGCCACCAGGTCACGGGCAGCAGCACCGCCAGCGCGAGGGCCAGCAGCCGGATCGTCGGCCAGGCGACACCGTTGACGCTGCCGGTGAGCCACCGCAGGACCAGCTGCGCGTCGTACTCGTCGACCCGCGTGAAGACGTACTGGATGACCGACTGCATCGCCGCGGCGAGCCCGATCCCCACCAGGATCAGCCGGTGCCCGCCGTGCGGCCCGGCGACGAGCCGCACGACCAGGGCGACCGAGATCGCGCCGAGGACGGCGACGCCCGAGACCGGCAGCCCCTGCCATCCCCACAGCGCGATCGCGACGACCGCCGTGGCGCTGGCCCCGAGGCTCACGCCGATGATGTCGGGGCTGGCCAACGGGTTGCGCAGGGTGGTCTGGAACAGCGCTCCGGCCACGCCGAACGCGACGCCCGCGAGCAGCGCCAGCACCGCGCGGGGCAGCTTGCTCTCCATCAGGATGTACGTCGCGCCCGGGATGTCGGTGCCGGTCAGGATCCGGAAGAAGTCCGGCACCGTGATCGTGTAGTCGCCGAGCAGCACGCGGGCGGCGAAGGCACCGAAGAGCGCCACGGACAGGCCGCCGATGACGAACGCATGCCGGCGCTGCGGCGTACGACGGGCGGCCCGGACGACCTCGAGTGCGTCGACGCCGGGGGTGGCGGCGGTCCCGGTGGGGGTGAGCATGTCGGTCACAGCGCTCCGCTCCCGGACCGGCCGCGCCGGATCAGTAGGAGGAAGACGGGCACGCCGACCACGGCGGCCATCACCCCGACCTGCACCTCCGAGGGCGGCAGGACGACGCGGCCGAGGGTGTCGGCGAGGACCACGAGCGCGGCGCCGCCCAGCGCGGACAGGGGCAGCAGGCGGGCATGGTCGGAGCCGACGAGCGCACGGACGGCGTGCGGCACGACGAGGCCGACGAAGGCGATCGGGCCGGCGAGCGCCGTGGCGGTGCCGGCGAGGAGGACCACGGCCACCCCGAGCACGATCCGGTCGATCGCCGTACGACGCCCGAGGCCGCGGGCCAGGTCGTCGCCGAGCGCGAGCGTGTTGAGGAGCCGGGCGCCGCTGAGCGCGAGGACCGCCCCGACGAGCAGGAAGGGCGCGCCGGTGAGCAGCACGTTGAGGTCGCGGCCCCCGATGGTCCCCACCTGCCAGTACCGGAAGGTCTCCATCGTCTGGCGATCGACGAGCAGGACGCCGGTCGTCCAGCTGGTCGTCGCGGCGGTCAGGGCGGCCCCGGCGATGGCGAGCTTCATCGGGGTGGCGCCGTCGCGGCCCACGGAGGCGATGACGTGCACCAGCACGGCGGCCACCGCCGCGCCGAGGAAGGCGACCCACAGGAAGTCGCGCAGCTCGGAGACCCCGAAGACGGCGAGCCCGATGACCATGGCGAAGCTGGCGCCGGCGTTGATGCCGAGGATCCCCGGGTCGGCCAGCGGGTTGCGGGTGAGGCCCTGGAGCACTGCGCCGGCGAGGGCGAGGGCAGCGCCCACCCCGAGTCCGAGCAGCGTCCGCTCCACCCGGGCCTGCGAGATGTTGTGCAGGGGGTGCGACCCGTCCCAGACGGCCGCCAGCGGGATCGACCGGGCGCCGACGACCACCGACAGCACGCACGCGACCGCGACCGCACCCACGAGGAGAGCAGCCACGGTCGGCGTGCCGAGCCGGTGCGGAGGCGTGGCCCCGTGGCCGGCCTCCGCCTCGTGCTCGAGGACGGGCGTCGAGGTCACGAGCCCGTGACCGCCTCGGCGACCTTCGGGAGGAAGGTGTCGATGACGACCGGGATGGACAACGGCGTCGGGTTGGTGGAGGCCATCGCGATCTCCTTGTCCGACTCGGCGTAGAAGTTGCCCGAGGCGATCGCCGGGATCTGGCCCAGCAGGTTGTCGTCGACGAAGGTCTGCGCGTCACCGGGCTTCTCGACCCAGGTGAGCAGCACGTCCGAGTCGAGCTCGGAGGAGCGCTCCGCGGAGACGGTGCCGTAGAACTCGCCCTCCTTGATCGCACCGGCGACCGCGTCGGCGTCGACCATGCCGAAGTCGCGCAGCAGCGCGACGCGCGGGTCCTGCGGGGCGTAGATGCCGACGGTGGAGAGGTCGACCGGGGTGAGGTAGCCGTAGATCAGCGAGGCCCCGTCGAGCTCGGGGTAGTCCGCCTTGGCCGCGTCGATCGCGGCCTGGGCGTCGGCCTCCGCCTCGGCGGCCAGGTCGGTGCGACCCAGCGCCTCGCCGACCATCTCGAGCGAGGTCTGCCACGGGGTCGTCCACGGGAACTCCGGGTAGGCGACGACCGGAGCGATCTTGCTGAGCTTGGCGTACTCCGCCTCGGTGATGCCCGAGTTGGTCGCCAGGATGAGGTCGGGCTCGAGCTGCGCGACCTCGTCGATCGGGGCGCCGTCCGCGTCGTCGTACCGGACCGGGGCCTCGGCGCCGGCCTCGTCGAGGGCGGCGTCGAACCAGTCGGAGGAGCCCGCCTCGTTGCCACCCCAGGTGATCTTGGTGGCGCCGACGGGGACGACACCGAGGGCCAGCGCGTGGTCGTGGTCGGTCCAGCCGAGGGTGGCCACGCGGGTGGGCTCCTCCTCGATGGTCGTCTCGCCGAAGGCGTGCTCGATCGTGACCGGGAAGGCGTCGGCCTCGGCCGAGGTGGTGGCGGTCGGCTCGCTGGCCGTGGCGTCGCTCGAGGTCGAGCCGGTGCTGCACCCGGTCAGCAGCGCGGCGGCCAGGCCGACCGTGGTGGCGGCGACCGTGGTGCGCAGGGAGGCGCGGTTCATGGGGATCTCCATCTAGTGAGGCAAGCCTTAGTGAGGCCAGCCTAACTTAGGTTTCCCTTACCTATGTTGCGGGGTCCGAGACATACGTTCATCGGCCTTCCAGGCGAGGCCGGCGAGGGCGACGAAGAGCACCGCGATCCCGACGGACGCGACCGCTACGTCGCTGTACCCGCGCTCGTCCACGTCGAGGAACGGATAGGGGTAGAAGCCGGTGACCGCCCCCCGGACCAGGGTGTAGGCGAGCCAGGCGACCGGGAAGGCCAGACAGGTGAGCACGTCGCGCCCGCGGATCCGCCCACGGGGACCGAAGGCCACCCAGCCGACGACGGTCAGCAGAGGTACGACGACGTGGAGCAGCTTGTCGGCGAGGTAGTCAGCGCCGGACAGGTCGAGGATCGGGCGCAGCAGGAACCAGTGGACGACCCCGGTCACGGCGATCGCGACCAGCGACGTCAGGCGCAGCACGCGCCAGCCGTCCGCGTCCCGGTCCCGGCCGAGGGCCAGCGTCCACGTGACGACGGCGACCAGGATGTTGAAGAGCACGGTGAAGTAGCCGACGAAGCGGACCAGCCGCTCCCCCAGCGCCGGCGGGTCCACCTCGTCGAGGACGGCGTTGCCCTGCCAGACCAGCACCAGCTGGAAGACGACCGCGAAGGTCGCGACGAGTGCCGTCGCCAGGTGCCAGGCCCGGCCGCGACCCATCAGATCTTGGTGCGGTGGAAGCTCTGGAACGAACGGCTCGGCGTCGGGCCACGCTGTCCCTGGTAGCGCGAGCCGTACTTCTCCGAGCCGTAGGGGTGCTCGCTGGGCGAGGTGAGCCGGAAGAAGCAGAACTGGCCGATCTTCATGCCCGGGTAGAGCTTGATCGGCAGCGTCGCGACGTTGGCCAGCTCGAGGGTGACGTGGCCGCTGAAGCCCGGGTCCACGAAGCCCGCGGTCGCGTGGGTCAGCAGCCCGAGGCGGCCCAGCGAGCTCTTGCCCTCGACGCGAGCAGCGATGTCGGCGGGCAGGCTGACGACCTCGTACGTCGACCCGAGGACGAACTCGCCCGGGTGCAGGATGAACGGGTCGTCGCCCTCCGGCTCCACCTCGCGGGTGAGGTCGGACTGGTCGGCCGCGGGGTCGATGTGCGGGTACTTGTGGTTCTCGAAGACCCGGAAGAACCGGTCGAGGCGCACGTCGATGCTCGAGGGCTGGAGCATCTCGGGGTCCCACGGATCGAGGGCGATCCGGCC
Organism: Nocardioides sp. Soil777; assembly: GCF_001428425.1. Taxonomy (NCBI): domain Bacteria; kingdom Bacillati; phylum Actinomycetota; class Actinomycetes; order Propionibacteriales; family Nocardioidaceae; genus Nocardioides; species Nocardioides sp. Soil777. The sequence continues at coordinate 57,252 of NZ_LMSN01000005.1, read as the reverse complement.
CTGGTCGAGCTCGGCGATGATGTCGCGGTCGGAGAGCAGCACGGAGGCAGCCTAGGGCCTGCGCGCGGCGTACCACCCGGTCTGGACAATGGTCGGGTGACCTTCCACCGCTTCGTCGCCCTCGGCGACTCCTTCACCGAGGGCGTCGGCGACCCCGACCCGACCCGCCCCAACGGCCTGCGCGGCTGGGCCGACCGGGTGGCCGAGGTGCTGGCCGCCCGCACCGACGACTTCGGCTACGCCAACCTCGCGATCCGCGGCCGCAAGCTCGACGGGATCATCGCCGAGCAGGTCGAGCCGGCGATCGCACTGCGCCCCGACCTGGTCACGATCTACGCCGGGGCCAACGACATCCTCCGGCCGCAGGTCGACCTCGACGCCCTGGCGGAGCGGTACGACGCCGCGCTCGGGCGGCTGGCCGGCACCGGCGCCCGCCTCCTGGTCTTCACCGCCTTCGACCCCGGTCACTCCGCGATCTACCGCCCGCTGCGGGGCCGCTTCGCGCTCTACACCGAGCACGTCCGCTGGGCCGCCGACCGGCACGGGGCGACCGTCGTCGACTTCTGGCGCATCCACGACTACCGCGACTGGCGCTACTGGGACACCGACCGCATGCACATGGGCCCCCTCGGCCACCAGCGCATGGCGATCGCCGTGTTGGACGCCCTCGAGGTCGCACACGACCTCTCCGTCGAGGACCTGCCGGAGGCCGCGCTCCCCGGCCGCCGCGACGCCTGGACGCAGAACGCCGCGTGGGCCCGCGAGTGCCTCGCGCCCTGGATCCACCGCCGCCTCACCGGACGCTCCTCGGGCGACAGCGTCAACGCCCGACGCCCCGCCCTCGCCCCGCTCCACCTGCCGGCCGACTGAGTGCCGGTGCGGGTGCGCCCGCCGTACGGGACCGGTGGTGGTCGGGTACGATTCCGGCGCATCCTGCGGATGTAGCTCAGTTGGTAGAGCGCGACCTTCCCAAGGTCGATGTCGCGAGTTCGAGTCTCGTCATCCGCTCCAGTTTCTTCCCAGAGGTGAGAGCGTCGCGCCGAGCGCGACGCTCAGCCCACCGTCGATGTCGCGAGTTCGAGTCTCGTCAAGTTTCTTCCCAGAGGTGAGAGCGTCGCGCCGAGCGCGACRCTCAGCCCACCGTCGATGTCGCGAGTTCGAGTCTCGTCATCCGCTCCAGTTTCTTCCCAGAGGTGAGAGCGTCGCGCCGAGCGCGACRCTCAGCCCACCGTCGATGTCGCGAGTTCGAGTCTCGTCATCCGCTCCAGTTTCCCAGAAGGCCATGCCGATCGTCGTCGGCGGGGCCTTCATTCACTTTCCCGGGGTAGTTGGGGACGAAATGGTGGGCCACCGGACGGATTCCCGTCGATTTCGTCCCAAACTACGCAGGCTCGGCGAATGACATCGATGTAACTCACGGCGTGTCGCTCCCATGATTCTCGTGGGGCGGATGGGAAACTTGCGCCCTTTGTGATCAGAGGGGACAGTGTGACGGTCCGCGTCACTGCTCTGATCGAGGTCTTCCCCCATGCCCCTCTCGGACCGCACCCCCGTCACCACCCGCCGGTCAAGGCGTCGTACGACGCTCGCACCCGGTCGGCGGAGCCCCGGACGCGCCGTCGCGGCGGGCCTCGGAGCCCTCGTGCTCCTGGTCGCCACGGCGCCCCTGCTGCCGGGCGGCTCGGCACCCGACGCCACGATCACGCCGCAGGCCGGCGCCGGGCTGCGGACGAGCAGCACCGCCGGCCCCGGCGTCGTCACGCCCGAGATGCAGGCGGAGATCGACCGCGTGGTCCGCGAGGGCCTGAGCGCCCGGGTCTCCGCCCGGACCTCGACCCGCGCCCTCGCCGAGTCGGCCGCCCGGTGCGCGACCTTCGACGGCCAGCGCTACTGCCTCGGCACCGGCTGGACCACCTCGAGCGAGCGTGAGGTCGCCGCCCGGATGGCCCGCAGCACACCGTCCGGCCGCGAGCGCACCGGTGACCTCGACCCCGCCGCGGCCCTGCGCCAGCAGGCCCGCCGGACGCCCACGGCCCGCGCAGCCGCCGAGCGCGCCGAGCTGACCGCCGCCGCCAAGTCCGTCGCCAAGGTCTGGCTGCTGCGCCACGAGGTCCAGGGCGTGCCGCTGCCGGCCGACTTCGCCGAGCGCCACCCCGAGGCGATGCTCTCCACCCAGGCACGCGACACGACGACGACCACGTCGACGAGCACCCCCGTGGCCCCGGCCGCCGCGTCCCCCAAGACCGCGGCCGACTACCCCGAGACCTTCACGATCCTCAAGCAGAAGCAGGTGCGCCCGCAGCAGCGCTACTACTGGTGCGGCCCGGCCACGGCGCAGATGATCGGCTGGGGCTGGAACGGCTCGCGGCGCGGCCAGGCCTACTGGGCCGACGAGCTCGGGACCACCACCGCCGGCACCGCGATCACCGACATGGTCCGCACCGTCAACGAGACCACCGGCTGGGGCGGCGCCGACTACGCCGGCGAGTACATCGTCCTCGACATCGGCGACTTCAGCTTCAAGCAGTGGTACCTGCTGATGATGAAGCACGTCCACGACTACCGCGCGCCGGTCGTGCTCCACCCGATCCTGCTCAAGCAGTACTTCCCCTACCTCGACGACGACGCCTCCGGCCACTTCCAGGTCGGCCGCGGCTTCGACCAGAACCCGGGCGGTCGGCCCAAGCTCGGCTACTTCGAGCCGTGGGACCAGAGCAAGTTCGACCCGTCCGAGCCGCGCATCGCGCGCACCCAGTGGCAGAACGCCTACAAGAGCTTCCGGGCCAACAAGGCGCACTTCCAGCACAACGTCGGCGTCTGATGCTCCGCACGCGCACCCGTACGACGCTCGCGGGCGGCCTGCTCGTCGTCCTCGGCGCGCTGACGGCCTGCGGGGGCGGTGCCGACGAGCCGGACGGCACCACCAGCCCGACGCCGGAGCCCACGGAGCAGACGACGGAGACGTCGGAGCCCGAGGACACCGGGACCGCCGGTCCCCTCGACTGGCAGCCGACCGGCCACACCGTCGAGGACCGGGTCGTCCGCGGCGCCGGCTGGACGGCAGTCGCCACCGAGACCGAGGTGTCCTTCGAGCCGGTCGGTGACGGCGAGCCCGTCGTCGTACCGGCCGTCGAGGGCCGCACCGTCGACGCGGTGCTCCTCGAGGGCGACCGTGCCGTGGTCTCCTTCGCCGCGGGCGACGCGACCCCGACCGGGGCGGCCGTGCGGGTCGACCTGGTGACGAGCACTCCCACCGAGATCGTCTCCCCCGAGCCCGCCAACGGCGGCTCGTGGGCCATGCACGACGACAGCCTCTGGTACCCCACGCTCGGCGAGGGCGGCGCCTACTGCCTGGCCACCCTGGCGGTGTCCGACGGCAACGGCGAGGACGGCTGGTGCGCGCCCGAGCGGACCGGCTTCAGCAACCTCACCGCGGGTGAGCACGGGGTCGGACTGATGACCTTCGACGACGTGCGCCCGGTCGCCTGCCGCACCGTCCACGTGCTCGACCAGACGGGCCAGCCGCAGCCCGTCGAGGGCCCGACGGAGTGCACGGCCTGGGACGTCGCGCCGACCTCGACCGGGGTCGTCTGGTCCGAGGTGCCCCGCGAGCAGCGCCAGGAGGTCGCCCGCTTCAGCGCGAGCGTCGACGGCGCGGTGGAGTCCCTGGGCCGTGGCACGACCGGCACGCTTGTCCCGTGCGGCGGGGACGCGTTCTTCGTGCGCGACCCGGCGCGACGTACGGACCCGGCCCGGCTGATGCGCTGGGACGGCACCGCACTGAGCGTGGCCTACGAGTCGGAGTCGACCGGCAATGCCTTCCTCGGCGAGCCGGAGTGCGCCGACGGCATCGTCACCGTGTCGTCGTTCGGCGAGTCCGGCGACGAGCAGGTCTGGGCCGAGGTCGGTTAGAGCACGCCGCGCAGCCGGTCGGCGAGGTCGTGCCCGTCGGGCCCCCGCACCTCGGGGCGGGCGTGCCACGCCGGGTCCTCGCGCATCTCGGTCGGCGTGCCGTGGGCGAGGACCTGCTCCCCCATCGACAGCTCACGCAGCGCTATCGCCCGCACCCGCTCCGGGTGCTCGCGCGCGAACTCCGCGTAGATCACCGGGTCGCGCTGGCCGTCGTCGCCGACCAGCACCCAGCTGATCGCCGGGAAGTCGGCGGCCAGGCCGCGCAGGCAGGCCAGCTTGTGCTCGCGGCCGCTGCGGAACCACCCGGTGTTGGTGGGCCCCCAGTCGGTCAGCAGCAGCGGACCGCGCGGGAAGCCGTGGTGGGCCAGGAACCGCGACAGCGCCCGGGCTGCGTTCCAAGGGCCGGTCGAGACGTAGATCGTCGGTGCGGTCGGGCGGTCGGCCAGCAGCCCGGCGTACAGCTCGGCCATGCCGTCGACGGGCTTGCGCGCCTCCTCGGCGAGCACGAACGTGTTGTACGTCGCGAGCAGCAGCCGCGGCAGCCACGTCGTGATCACCGTGTCGTCGATGTCGCTGACGATGCCGAAGTCCTCGTCGTCGGCGACCACGACGACGTCCGCGGTGCCCGGCTGCGCCCCGTCGACCGTGAGGTCGACCTGGTGCCAGCCCGGCGCGAGCCCGGCCCGGGGCAGCCGGGCGTCGACGATGCCGGACCGGTCCGTGGTCACCACGAACGACTCGCCGGCCACGGTGACCGTCACCTCGACCCCGCCGACCTCGGCAGTCAGGAAGTTGCGCCAGCCGCGCCGCAGCTCGTTGCCGCGGCCGGTCCGCTCCGCAGGGCGGTCCAGGACCACGCGGGCCAGGACGCGCACGAAGTCGGCGCCGCCGTAGCCGGCGTACCCCACGATCCGCGGCTGCCAACCGGCGCGCGTGAGGAGACCTCCGAGCGCACGGTTCCACCGGTCCTCGACGACGGATGCCAGGTGGGGCCTGCTCATGGCGCCGAGTCTGGCAGAGATCGCTAGGGTCGGCGGGTGAGCTTCACCGGATTCCCCGTCGCCGCCCTCGACTTCTACGACGACCTCGAGATGGACAACACGAAGTCGTTCTGGGAGGCCCACAAGACCGTCTGGACCGAGTCCGTCAAGGCGCCGATGACCGCCCTGGTGACCGACCTCGAGGCGGAGTTCGGCAGCGCGAAGGTGTTCCGCCCCTACCGCGACGTGCGCTTCGCGAAGGACAAGACGCCGTACAAGACCCACCAGGGCGCCTTCGTCGGCGTCGCGCCGCGCACCGGCTGGTACGTCGAGGTGTCGGCGCGCGGGGTCCGCACCGGCGCCGGCTTCTACGACGCCGACGGCGAGCAGCTCGCGGCCTTCCGCACGGCCGTGGCCGAGGAGCGCCGCGGCACCGAGCTCGAGCGGGTCCTGGCCGCGATCGAGGCCGAGGGCTTCGAGGTGAGCGGCGAGCAGCTCAAGACCGCGCCGCGCGGCTACGACCGCGAGCACCCGCGGATCGGGCTGCTGCGGCACAAGCAGCTCTTCGCCGGCCGGACGATCGGCTTCGAGCCGGTGGTGCACACCCCCGAGCTGCTCGACCTGGTCCGCGACGACTGGCGGGCGCTGCGACCGCTCGTGGAGTGGCTCGCCCGCGCCTGACGCGCCTCACGCGTACCAGGCATCGCTGGTGGCGAGCGCCTCCATCTCGGCCATCGTCAGCACCGGTTCGGGGGCGACCACGACGCCCTCCTTCTCGCCGGTGCTGTTGTATGCGATCACGTCGACCTGCCAGCCGTCGACGGTGGCCAGGGTCAGTGACCGCTCGAGGAACGTCGGCGGGACCCCGGTCCCGCCGGACTGGCGCACGTCCTCGCGCAGCAGACGGGAGCCGTCGGACAGCGTCGTGCAGTCGGGTTCGACGGCCGGCTCGCAGATGTGGCTCGGCGCCAGTGGTTGCTCGCCGTCCTCCACCACCAGGGGGTTGTTGTACCACCGGATGCGGAACGAGACGAACCCGCTGCGGACGGTCCCGTAGAAGAGCCGGGGCAGGTCCTTCCCGGACTCGTCGACGAAGACCTCGTGCACGTCGCTGGCTCCGGTCATGTCCCGGATCGTCTGCGCCATCTCGCTCGGTGGGACCAGCGGCCGCAGCACGTCCGCGGGCGGGGCCACGTCCGGGGGCCCGGCGGTCGGGCCCGAGGCAGCGGGCTGGACCGGCCGCGGGTCGCGCGCGGTCTGCGGGTCTCCGCCGAGGAGCTGGGGTACGGCGAGCGCCGTGGCGCCGACGACGGCGACGGACGCGAACGTCGTACCGATCCGGGCGCGGCGACGACGGGTGCGGCCGCGGGAGACGCCGCCGGCGACGAGCCGGTCGACGTCGGGGAGGACGAGGTCGTCGGCGGTGCGCCGCAGCAGCAGGTCGACGTCGTGGTCGGGGATGGTCATCGGGAGCCTCCGGACTCGATGAGGTCGTCGAGCGAGGTGCCCAGCACGGCGCGCAGGCGGTCGAGCGCCCGAAGCGTGCGGTTGCGCACGGCCTGCCCGCTCACACCGAGCGCGGCAGCGGTGTCGGCGACTGAGGTGTCGTCGAGGTACCGCATCACCAGCACGGCGCGGTCGAGGGGCGCGAGCTCCTCGAGCGCGGCGGCGAGCGTCAGCCGGGTGGCCGCACCGTCTTGGTGCTGGGGTCCGGTCACGGCCTGCTCGGGCAGGTGCTCGGTCGGGCGCTCGTGGTTGCTGCGGCGGCGCTGGGCGCTGATGTAGGTGCGCACCAGCGTGGTGTGGGCGTAGGCGGCGGGGTTGTCGATCGCGCCGACGAGCGGGCGGTGCCACCGGACGAAGACCTTGGCCAGGGTGTCCTGGACCAGGTCCTCGGCGCGGTGCGCGTCGCCGCAGAGCATCCAGGCAGACCGGTAGAGCTGGGGCGTCCGCGCGCGGGCGAACTCCTCGAACTCGTCGTGCCTGCGCGACATCTCGCTCCTCGGGGTGGGCCGGCGTCACTCCTCAGACGCGCCCCACCACCGAGTTGTTGCACACCCCCACCCCGACGTTCACCGTCCGGTCGGCCGGGGGTGCCACGGTGCCGCCATGGCCAAGCGCACCGTGTACCTGCACCTCGGTCCCGCCGTCCCGGGCATCACCGCCCCCCACGAGGCGCTGCGCGACCACCCGGTGCTGGTCGCGGCGGGCGTCGCCCTCCCTGCGCTGGACCAGCAGGCCATGGACCGCGCCGACGTCGAGATCCGTCGCCGGCACAAGGCGGTCGGCGTACGACGCAAGGACGTCGAGGGCGCCTGGGCGAAGGTCTGTCGCAAGGCCTACAAGCTGAAGGGTGACGTGCTGGTCAGCCAGCCGGACTTCCTCGACGCGGACCCCGACCAGGTCGCGCTGGCGATGGACGGGTTGGTCGGGATGCGGCTGCACGTCATCGTCACCCCGGCCGCGCAGCCCGAAGGAGCTGCAGCCGCCGACCTGGTCGGCCCCTGGGCGGCGTACGTGAAGAAGGCCTCGCGCATCCACGTGCTGCCGGTGGGCGAGGACCCGACGGCCGACGCGCTCGCCGCAGACCTTGCACGGGTCGTCCTCGAGGCGCGGGAGGCCGAGGTGGAGCGCCGGCTGCTCAAGCTGACGAAGCAGCGCCGCAGGATCCGCGAGCGGCTCACGCGGGTCGACGCGGCCTGACTTCCTCGCTCAGTGCGGCTGCCAGGCGTCCTCGTCGGCAGTGAGCGAGGCGACCTCGGGCGGCAGGGTGCCGTCGGCGAGGTCCTGGATCGAGACGCCCTCGAAGACTCCGCGCAGGGAGCTGCGGGCCGCGATCCAGACGTGCTGCAGGACCTGGGCGGACTCGCCGTAGGCGACGGCCTCGGGCCGCAGGCCGTAGACGGAGACGAGCGGCCCGTCGACGGCGCGGATGACGTCCGCGACGGTGACGGTCTCCGGACCGCGGGCGAAGCGCCAGCCACCGGACTGGCCGCGCTGGGACACCACGATGTCGGCGCGGCGCAGGTCGGCGAGGATGGCCTGGAGGAACCCGTGGGGGATGTCCTGGGCCTTGCCGAGCTGCTCGGCGCTCACCGCAGAGCCGTCGGAGCGGACGGCGATCTCGATCAGCGCCCGGAGGGCGTAGTCGGCCTTGGCGGAGACGCGCATGGGAGCAGTTTGTCAGACATGTCGGTCAAGTCACTCCACGTTGGCCCCCGAGTGGTCCTCGCGGCGTCCGCGGGAGGGCGTGCAGACGGCGGCGACAGGAGCCAAGGACCCTGTCGCCGCCGGCCGGGGGTGCGTGACGGCGTACGCCGCTCAGGCGGTCGCCGGCTCCACCGGACGGTCGTCCGAGTCGGCCAGGGCACGCGCGAGGCGCTCCTGCTTGACCGCCCAGGCGATGCCGGTCACCCAGAGGGTGAAGAGCACGGCGGCGGCGAGGGCCACGACGACGCCGGGGGCGCCGAGGGACTCGAGCACCGTCTTGGTGTTGGTGAGCACGATGAGGCCACCGGCCGCGACGCCGAGCACACGGGCGGCGAGGTGCTTGACCAGCCAGGCCGCGATCGGCGCGGCGACCACACCGCCGGCCAGCAGGGCGCCGGCGTAGCCCCAGTTGATGCCCTGGCTGCCCAGCGCGAGGATGAAGCCGAGCGAGCCGCCGACGGCGACCACGAACTCCGAGGTGTCGATCGAGCCGACCACCTTGCGGGGCTCGAGGCGGCCGCTGGAGAGCAGCGACGTCGTGCCGACCGGGCCCCAGCCGCCGCCGCCGATGGCGTCGAGGGCTCCGGCGACCAGGCCCATGGGGGCGAGGAAGCCGGCCGAGGGACGCGCCTTGAACTGCGGGCGGCGACCGCCCAGGCGCAGGAACCGGTAGATCACGTAGATGCCGAGGCTCAACAGGATCGTGGCAACGATCGGCTTGGCGACGGCGGCGTCCAGGTTGGACAGCGCCGTCGCGCCGATGAACGCGCCGACGAAGCCGGGCACGGCCAGGATCGAGACGGTGCGCCAGTCGACGTTGCCGAGCTTGTGGTGCGAGGCGCCCGAGACCAGCGAGGTGCCGATCTCGGAGAAGTGGACGGCGGCGGAGGCAGCGGCCGGGGCGACACCGGCAGCGATCAGCAGCGTGGAGGACGTGACGCCGTAGGCCATGCCCAGGGATCCGTCGATGAGTTGTGCGATGAGCCCGACGAAGCCGAGCACGATGAGCTTGCGCATGGAGGTGCGACCCTTCGATTGCGTATGTCTATGGAGAGAGTAGAGATACGTAATCTAGGTGGTCAAGACGTGGAGATACCCAGAACCAGTGATCCGCGACATGTCGCGTTCGTGTTGCGCAGGACCGTCCGGCGAGGCATCATTTTGTTACTGGCGAGTAGCAGCACGGGCTGCTCGCCGCCGGACCCGCTCCGCGGGGACGGCCACCACTGGACCGGATCCCTCCCAGGACCGGTGCCCCGAAACGGAATAGGTGGATCGTGAGCCACTACAAGAGCAACCTGCGCGACATCGAGTTCAACCTCTTCGAGGTGCTCGGCCGGGACGAGGTCCTCGGCCAGGGTCCCTTCGCCGAGGTCGACGGCGAGACCGCGCGCGAGATCCTCGCCGAGGTCGCCCGCCTGTCCCGCGACGACCTCGCCGCGTCGTACGTCGACAGCGACCGCAACCCGCCGGTCTTCGACCCCGAGACCCACACCGCCCCCGTGCCGGAGTCCTTCAAGAAGAGCTACCAGGCCTGGATGGACTCCGAGTACTGGCGCCTCCAGATCCGCGAGGAGCTCGGCGGCACCCCCGCCCCGTCCTCCCTCGTCTGGGCCATGGGCGAGATGGTGCTCGGCGCCAACGCCCCCGTGTGGATGTACGCCGCGGGCGCGCCGTTCGCCGGCGTCGTCTACAACAACGGCAACGAGCGCGACAAGCGTGTCGCCGAGCTCATGGTCGAGCGCCAGTGGCCGTGCACCATGGTCCTCACCGAGCCCGACGCGGGCTCCGACGTCGGCGCCGGTCGCACCAAGGCCACGCCCAACGAGGACGGCTCGTGGAACGTCACCGGCGTGAAGCGCTTCATCACCTCCGCCGAGGGTGGCCTCAGCGACAACACGATGCACCTCGTCCTCGCCCGCCCCGAAGGCGTCGAGGGCGCCGGCGGCCCGGGCACCAAGGGCCTGTCGCTGTTCTGGATGCCGACCTACCACTTCGACCACGAGACCGGCGAGCTCACCGGCGAGCGCAACGGCGTCTACGTCACCAACGTCGAGCACAAGATGGGCATCAAGGTCTCCAACACCTGCGAGGTCACCTTCGGCGACCCGCAGGTCGGTGGCGGCGAGCCGGCCCGTGGCTGGCTGCTCGGCGAGGTGCACAACGGCATCGCCCAGATGTTCGACGTGATCGAGAACGCCCGGATGATGGTCGGCACCAAGGCCATCGCCACGCTCTCGACCGGCTACCTCAACGCGCTGGAGTACGCCAAGGAGCGCGTCCAGGGTGCCGACCTGACCCAGGCGGCCGACAAGACCGCCCCGCGCGTCACCATCACGCACCACCCCGACGTACGCCGCTCGCTGATGACGCAGAAGTCGTTCGCCGAGGCGATGCGCGCGCTCGTGCTCTACACCGCCACGTGGCAGGACCGCGTCCAGGTGGCCGAGCACGCCGGCGAGAAGGACGAGCTGGCCGCCGCGGTCAACGACCTGCTGCTGCCGATCGTCAAGGGCTACGGCTCGGAGCGCTCGTGGGTGCTGCTGGGCACCGAGTCCCTGCAGACGCTGGGTGGGTCGGGCTTCCTCCAGGAGTACCCGATCGAGCAGTACGTCCGCGACGCCAAGATCGACACCCTCTACGAGGGCACGACCGCCATCCAGGGCCAGGACTTCTTCTTCCGCAAGATCGTCAAGGACCAGGGCCGCGCGCTGGGCCACCTGGCGAAGGAGATCGAGTCCTTCATCGCCTCCGAGGCCGGCAACGGCCGCCTCAAGAACGAGCGGGCCCTGCTCGCCACCGCGCTCGAGGACGCCAACGCCATCGTCGGGCACATGATCAACGACCTGATGTCGGCCGACGCCTCCTCCGAGAACGGCGACCTGCGCAACATCTACAAGGTGGGCCTCAACACCACCCGCCTGCTGATGGCGCTCGGCGACGTGGTCTGCGGGTGGCTGCTGCTGCGCCAGGCCGAGGTCGCGCTGGAGAAGCTGGGCGGCGACCCGGGCAAGGACAAGGCGTTCTACGAGGGCAAGGTGGCGGCCGCGCAGTTCTTCGCGCAGACCAACCTGCCCCGGCTCACCGCCGAGCGGGCCATCGCCGAGGGCATCGACCTCGCGCTGATGGACCTCGACGAGGCCGCGTTCTGACCTGAGCGTCCCGCGCTTCCCGCGCATGCAACGCGGTGTTGGTCGGGCGAGACAGGGCTTCGATGCCTCGTCCCGCCTGACCAACACCGCGTTACTCGTCTCGGGGGGCATGACAGGTGTCACCCCCAGGTCGTGACAGCCGGACCGGGCACGCGCCGCCCGTCGCCGCCACGCTGGAGGCATGAGCACACCTGACCCTCTCCCGGCGATCCGGGCCACCGGCCTCACCAAGTCCTTCCGCCTCCCCGACGGCTCGACCGTGACCGCCGTCGACGCCGTCGACCTGACCGTCGCCCCCGGCGAGATCGTGGCCTTCCTCGGCCCCAACGGTGCCGGCAAGACCACCACCGTCGACATGCTGCTGGGCCTCACCACGCCCACCGGCGGCACCGTCGAGGTGTACGGCGAGGCGCCCGGGCACGCGGTCGCAGCCGGCCGCGTGAGTGCCGTCATGCAGACCGGCGGCCTGCTCCCCGACTTCACGGTGCTCGAGACCGTGCAGGCGATCGCCGTCCTCCACGGCCGCCGCGACCGGGTCGACGAGGTCGTCGAGCGGGCCGGGCTCGGCCCGCTCGCGCGCCGCCGGGTGCAGGCGTGCTCCGGCGGCGAGCAGCAGCGCCTCAAGTTCGCCCTGGCCCTCGTGCCGGACCCGGACCTCATCGTGCTCGACGAGCCCACCACCGGCATGGACGTCGGCGCCCGGCAGGCCTTCTGGGAGGCCATGCGTGCCGACGCGGCCACCGGGCGGACGATCGTCTTCGCGACCCACTACCTCGTCGAGGCCGACGAGTTCGCCGCCCGCACGGTGCTCATGAAGGACGGCCGCATCGTCGAGGACGGCCCGACCGCCGACGTGCGCGCCGCGTTCGGGGGGCGCACCGTCTCCTTCCGGCCTCCCGCCGACGTGGTCCACCGCGACGGCGTGGACCCGGAGTGGCTGGCCCGGGTCGGCCAGGCCCTGGCCCCCCTCGGCGTGACCGGCGTCGACGTCTCCAGCGCCAGCCTCGAGGCGGCCTTCCTGGCCCTGACCGCAACCGACGTCCCCACCCCCGACCCCGACCCCGCTCACCTCGACCGCACCGACCTCGCAGGAGCTCCCCGATGACCGCCACGACCCTCCCTCCGTCCCGGACACCCGCCCGTTCCGCCGGCCGCTCGCCCGCCGCGCTCGCGGGCTACGCCGCCCTCGACCTGCGCCGCCAGGCGCGGGACCGGGTGCAGATGTTCTTCGTGGTCGGGCTGCCGGCGTTCATGTTCGTCGTCTTCGGCCTCGGCTCCGACGAGCCGGCCGGCAGCGCCGACGTCGCGATGTACGTCATGGTCTCGATGGCGGCGTACGGCGCCGTCACGGCGACCACCGGCGTGGCCGGCAGCGCCGCCCTCGAGCGGACCACCGGCTGGGGCCGACAGCTCGCCCTGACCCCCTTGCGCCCGATGTCCTTCCTCGCGCTCAAGACCGGCCTGGCGATGGTCGTCGCGGCGGTCCCGGTCGCCCTGATCTACGCGATCGGCGCGGCGACCGGTGCGAGCGGCACCACCTCGGACTGGATTCTCTCGGCGGCCATCGTGTGGGCGGGCTCGGCGCTCTTCGCGGTCTACGGCCTGGCCGTCTGCCTGGCCTTCCGCAGCGACAACTCCGTCGGCATCGCGTCGGGCCTGATCGTGATCATGGCCTTCCTCGGCAACGTCTTCACCCCGATGTCCGGGCTGATCCTCGACATCGGCCGCTTCACCCCGCTCTACGGGTACGCCGCGCTGGCCCGCTACCCGCTCACCGACGGCTGGACGCCGACCGGCACCCACGACCCGCTGTGGCTCCCGGTCGCTAACGTGCTCGGGTGGACGGTGATCTTCGCGGCGGTGGCGCTCTGGGGCCTGCGTCGGGGGCAGGAGCGGGTGTGACCCCCGCGGACCCGTCGTACCTGACGTCACCCGTCTCCCCGTGGGAGCGGTGGGCGTGGGTCTTCGCCGGGATCTGGCTGGTGTTCCTGGTCTACCCGGTCATCGAGACGTTCCAGTCCACCGACTCGGTCGTGGTCACCACCCTCGGCCTGACCTTCATCGCGGCGTTCGCCGTGGTCTACCTGGCCGGCTACGGCTGGCTGGCCCACCGGCCGTGGCTGGTCTTCGGGCTGCTCGTCGCGCTGGCCCTGGCGACCGCGACCATCATCGGCGTCGAGGCGATCGGGCTGACGCCCTACCTCGGCGTGTACTCCGCGCTGATGCTGCCTTCCCCGTGGTGGCCGCGCACCACCCTCGCGGTGGCGCTGCTCCCCCTGCTGTCCCTGGTCGCGGGCGACGGGTTCCCGGTGTTCTTCTTCCTCATGGTGTGGCCGATCATCATCGGGATGGTCCTGCTGCGGCTCTTCACCGAGGGCGAGCACCGTGCCGACGAGAGCCGGGCGATGCTCGCGCTGGTCGCCGAGCGGGAGCGGGTCGCCCGCGACGTCCACGACGTGCTCGGCCACTCGCTCACCGCGATGAGCATCAAGGCCGAGCTGGCCGCCCGCCTCATCGACGTGGACCCCGACCGGGCCCGCGCCGAGCTGGAGTCGATCCAGGAGACGGCCCGCCAGGCGCTCGCCGAGGTGCGCGCCACCGTCGGTGGTCTCCGGGCGGGCAACCTCGAGGCCGAGCTGGCGGCGGCGCCGCAGGTGCTGGCCGACGCGGGCATCGAGACCCGGGTCCTCGGGTCCGTCGCCGACACCGACCCGCGGCACCGCACCCTGCTCGCCTGGGTGCTGCGGGAAGCGGTGACCAACGTCGTCCGGCACGCCCGCGCGTCCTGCGTGGTCGTCGAGCTCGGGCCGCGAGGCATCACCGTCACCGACGACGGCACCGGTCTCGCCGGGCCCGCGGGAGGGACGACCCCGGAGGGCAACGGCCTGCGAGGCATGCGCGAGCGGGTGTCCGACGCGGGCGGCACCCTGGAGCTGCTCGACGCGCACCCGGGCACCCGCGTGCAGGTGGTGCTGCCGTGATCCGGCTGCTGCTGGCCGACGACCAGGCACTGGTGCGCGGCGCCCTGGCCGCCCTGCTCGACCTGGAGACCGACCTCACCGTCGTCGCCCAGGTCGGTCGGGGCGACGAGGTGCTCGCCGCCGCCCGCGAGTCCGGCGCCGAGGTCTGCCTGCTCGACATCGAGATGCCCGGGCTCACCGGTCTCGAGGTGGCCGAGCAGCTGCGGGCCGAGCTGCCCGGCGTGCGGTCGCTCATCGTGACGACGTTCGGCCGGCCGGGCTACGTACGCCGGGCCCTGGACGCCGGCGCGGCCGGGTTCGTCGTCAAGGACACGCCCGCGCGCGAGCTCGCGGACGCCGTACGCCGCGTGCACGCGGGCCTGCGGGTCGTCGACCCCGGCCTGGCCGCCGAGTCACTGATGGCGGGACCCTCGCCGCTCACGGTGCGCGAGGCCGAGATCCTGCGGCTGGCGCTCGACGGCTCACCGGTGGTCGCGATCGCCCGGGCCGCACACCTCTCGCAGGGCACGGTGCGCAACCACCTGTCCGCGGCGATCGGCAAGACCGGCGCCAGCACCCGGGCCGAGGCGGCCCGGGTCGCCCAGTCACGCGGATGGCTGTGAGGCGCTAGGACCCGAGGTCGGCGAGCGGGACGTCCGGGTCGGCGAAGCCCTCGGGGACCGGCTTGCCCACCAGCGCCCGGATCGTGTCGGTCGCGTCCCAGTCGTTGGCCTGCATCCCGGCGACGACGGTGCCGTCCTTCGCCCACAGCACGGTGAGACCGGCGACCAGGTCGTCGCCGCGCACGACCACCTCGTCGGCGCCGTCGGGCCCGACGCTGCCGACGTACTCCATGCCCATGTCGTACTGGTCGGTGAAGAAGTAGGGCATCCGGTCGTAGGGCTCGTCCTCCCCGAGCATGGCGCGCGCGGCGGCCTGGCCCTGGTGCATCGCGGTGTCCCAGTGCTCGACGCGGATGCGCCGGCCCAGCGCGGGGTGGTCGTGGTTCGCGACGTCGCCGACCGCGAAGACGTAGGGGTCGCTGGTGCGCAGCGTCGAGTCGACCAGGATGCCGTTGTCGACCTTCAGCCCCGCCTCCCGGGCGAGCGTCTCGTCGGGGACGGCGCCGATGCCCACGACCACCAGGTCCGGGGTCACCTCGTGGCCGTCGGACAGCCGCACCGTGCCGTCAGCCGCCGAGTCGATGCTCGTGCCGAGGCGCAGGTCGACCCCGTGGCCGCGGTGGAGCTCGGCGAACTTCACCCCCAGCTCGGGACCGAGGACCCCCAGCAGCGGCTGCTCCGCGGGCTCGACGACCGTGACCTCCGCCCCGGCGAGGCGGGCCGCGGCGGCGACCTCGAGGCCGATCCAGCCCGCGCCCACGACCAGGATCGTGCCCATGAGGGCGTCCCGGAGGGCCAGCGAGTCGTCGAGGGTGCGGAGGTAGGTGACGGGCACGCCGGCGGAGTCGAGGTCGTCGAGCCTGCGGGGCGTGGCCCCGGTCGCGATCAGCAGCCGGTCGTACGGCGCCGACTCGGCGCCGGCGTGGACCTGGCGGCGGTCGAGGTCGATGGACGTCACCTCGGTGCCGGTGCGGAGGTCGACGTCGTTGTCGTCGTACCAGTGCTGCTCCATGACGTGCGCCGACTCCGGCGTCGCGTCGCCGAGGAGGATCCCCTTGGAGAGCGGCGGCCGCTCGTAGGGCAGGTGCCGCTCGGCGGCGAGCACCACGATCCCGCCCTCGTGGCCGTGCTCGCGGAGCTCGCGGGCGGCGTGTGCGGCGGCGATGCCCCCGCCGATGATGACGATGTCCATGAGTGCCCCTGGGTGAGTGCGCCGGCCGCGATGAGCGGACGCTCGCACGCTACGCGCGCGGAGGGTTCCACCGCCACACACCCAGGGGCATCAGGTCGGCCCTCGAGGGTCCGACCCTCCAGCTCAGACCTCGCGGCGCTCCTCGACGTGCGTGGTGCGCGAGCGCTGCTGGTTCATCACGAGCGCGAGCACGAGCGAGAGCACGCCCGCGGCGACCAGGATCCAGCCGAGGGTCTCGCTGGCGACGTACTCGTCGAGCGCGCCCCCCAGGTCCACGGCTCCGGTCAGCAGGATCAGACCGAGGACGAGCAGGACGATGCCGAGACCAATACCCATGATCCACTCCTTCGTACGACGGCGCCGGTGCGCCGCCTCTCCCCCGAGGGTATTGCGGGCTCGTCCGGATTCCGCGCACCGGCGGCCTCGGAGGGGTCCCTGCGGCCGGTGCGACCTGCGGTACCCACGACCGCAGGTCGCATGGCCCCGGCCGGGGCCCTTCCTCGCGCGCGATAGGACCTGCGGTACCCACGACCGCAGGTCGCATGTCCCCCGCCGGGGCCCTTCCTCGCGCGCGATACGACCTGCGGTACCCACGACCGCAGGTCGCACTGGTCGCGAGGCCCTCCGTGGCGCGGCGAAAAGCCCGCGACTCAGGTCGTGGCGCCCCCGAGGGGCAGGTCCAGGACACCGACCCCGTCGGCGGAGATCTGGACCGGAACACCCCAGTCCTGCTGGTGCATGTGGCAGGCCGCGCCGTCGCCGCCACCCTCGTCGCAGGAGGCGGCGCGGGCGGCGACGTGCAGCACGCCGTCGCCGACGGCCGGGTCGAGGACGAGCTCGCGACGCAGGTCGGTGCCGCGGCCCTCGCCCTCCCGGAGCAACGCCGGCGGGGTGGCCGTCACCAGGAGCTGGGAGGGCGGCCCGAAGCGGTCGTCGACCTTCTGTCCCGGCGGCGGGGTGAAGGAGATGTCGAGGACCAGCCGGGCGGCCACGTCGGTGACGGGGCGCTGGGTGGTGTGGCTGAAGTCGACCGCCGCGACGCCGGCGTCGAGGGGCACGCGGGTCAGCCGGTGCCCGGCGGACTCGACGACCACCAGGCCGCCCCCGTCCTCCTCGGACCAGTACAGCCCGCTCGGCTCGGCGAGGTCCACGGCCAGCGTGGTGAGCTCGCCGTCGGCGAAGCGTCGGACGGCGCCGTTGTAGGTGTCGGCCACCGCGACCGACCCGTCCGGCAGGACGGCCACCCCGAGCGGGTGCTGGAGCAGCGCGTCGGCGGCGGGACCGTCGCGGAAGCCGAAGTCGAAGAGGCCGGTGCCGACAGCCGTGCGGACCACGGCCGGACCGCCGTCGGAGACCGGCGCCTCGATCCACCGCAGCGACGACGTCTCGGAGTCGGCCAGCCACATCCGGTCGCCGTCGGGCGCGAGCCCGCTCGTCTGGGCGAACCACGCGGTGGTGGCCGGGCCGTCGAGCAGGCCCTCGTTGAGGGTGCCCGCGGCGACCTCCACCGCCCCCGTCACCGGGTCGTAGGTCCAGAGCTGGTGGATCCCGGCCATCGCGATCCACACCCGGCCCTGCCACCAGGCCACGTCCCACGGGCTGCTGAGCCGCTCGGTGCCGTCGCCCTGCATCCACTGGGTGCCGTCGCCGGCGAGGGTGCTCACCTCGCCCGTCGCCAGGACGAGCCCGGCGATCCGGTGGCCGACGGTGTCGGCGACCACGACGTCGTACCCGACCCGCTCGGCGATCTCCGAGGGCAGCAGGCAGAGCCCGTTGGGCTCCCGGAAGCCGCCGAAGCGGCGTACGACGGCGCCCTCCAGGTCCAGGACGACCACCTCGTCGTGACCCGCGTCGGCGACGAGCACGGAGCCGGACGGGGCCAGGGACAAGGTCAGGGACGACGGCAGCGGCACCGCCTTGGCCGGGAAGCGCAGGTCGCTCGGCTCCACGACGGGAGGGACGTACGGCGAGTCGCCCGGCTGCAGGGTCCCGCGCTCGCGGTGCTGGGGGACCAGCTCCTCCAGCAGCGAGGCGATCGCGTGGGCGTGACCCTCGCCGGCGTACTGCGCGACGACGTAGCCCTCCGGGTCGACCAGGACCAGGGTCGGCCAGGCCCGCGCGGTGTAGGCCTGCCAGGTGGTCAGCTCGGGGTCGTCGAGCACCGGGTGGTGCACGGCGTAGCGCTCGACGGCGGCGACCAGCGCGTCCGGATCGGCCTCGTGGACGAACTTCGGCGAGTGCACGCCGACGACGACCAACTCCTCGGCGTACTGCTCCTCCACCGGGCGCAGCTCGTCGAGGACGTGCAGGCAGTTGATGCAGCAGAACGTCCAGAAGTCGAGCAGGACGAAGCGGCCGCGGAGGTCGCGGATGGACAGCGGCGCGGCGGTGTTGAGCCAGCCTCGGCCGGTGAGCTCGGGGGCGCGGACATGCATCCGCCCATTCTCGCGCGGCGCCGGTGACGCCGGTGCCACTAGGGTGCGCCCCATGAGCACATCCCCCGCGGACGGCAGCGGCGACAGCGCGCTGACCGGCTACGTCGACCTGTGGTGGCAGGCCGTCAACGACTTCACCGCCCTGCTCGAGAAGGTGCCTGTCGAGCAGTGGGGCACCCCGACCGACCTGCCCGGCTGGGACGTGCACGCGGTCGCCGCGCACACCGCGCACCTCGAGTCGCTGCTGGCCGGCGGCGAGCACGTCGACGTGGAGATCGGCGACGCCCCGCACGCCCGCGGGATGATGGGCCAGTTCACCGAGCAGGGCGTCGTCGCCCGCCGGGACGCCACCCCCGACGACCTCATCAACGAGATCCGGGCGGCCGCGACCGCCCGCCACACCGCGCTGCTCGCCGACCCGCCGACCGACCCGGCCGCCCCGGCCCCCGGTGTCTTCGGCGC
Source organism: Nocardioides sp. Soil777 (assembly GCF_001428425.1). Classification (NCBI taxonomy): domain Bacteria; kingdom Bacillati; phylum Actinomycetota; class Actinomycetes; order Propionibacteriales; family Nocardioidaceae; genus Nocardioides; species Nocardioides sp. Soil777. Next base: position 38,326 of record NZ_LMSN01000005.1, on the reverse strand, counting down.
CATCGGCTGGACGACGCTGACGCTGCTGCGCAACCGTCCGCTGGACCTGTGGATGCACGAGCAGGACGTACGCCGCGCCGTCGGCCAGCCGGGCGGGCTCGGCGCCGACGCCGCCGCACACTCCACCGACTACCTCTGCGAGAGCCTCGGCTACGTGCTGGCCAAGCGGGTCGGCGCCGACCCGGGCACCACCGTCGTCGTCGAGGTCGAGGGGCACGAGCCCGTCGCCGCGACCGTGACCGACGAGGGCCGGGGGCGCCTGCTCGACGAGGTCCCCACCGAGCCGACCGTGGGGCTGCGCACCGACCGCGAGTCCTTCATCCTGCTGGCCGGCGGTCGTCGCGAGCCCGAGGCCGGCCGCGTCGAGGTCTTCGGCGACACCGACCTCGCCCGGCGGGTCCTCGCCGGGCTCGCGGTCACGCCGTGACCGATGGCGTCCCCCAGCCGCACGCCAGCAACGGCTGGGACCTCCACGACATCCCCGACCTGACCGCCCGCACCACGCTGGTCACCGGCACCACCCTGGGCGGGCTCGGTCACCACACGGCCCTCGAGCTCGCCCGCGTCGGCGCCCGCGTCGTCCTGGCCGGCCGCAGCGACGACAAGCTGGCCGCCACCGCCGCGGCGATCACCGCCGAGGTCCCCCGCGCCCGGCTCGAGCGGCTGGTGGTCGACCTGTCCGACCTCGGCTCGGTACGCCGCGCGGGCGACCGGGCCTCCGCGCTCGGTCCGATCGACGTGCTCGTCAACAACGCCGGCATCATGGCCGTCCCGCTGCGCCGGACCGCGGAGGGCCTCGAGTCGCACATGGCGACCAACCACTTCGGACCCTTCCTGCTGACCGGGCTGCTGCTGCCGCAGGTCACCGCCGCCGGCGGCCGCGTGGTCACCCTCTCGTCCAACATGCACAAGGCGGCCCGGCAGGCCCCGCTCGGCGACCCGCGTCACCAGGAGGGCCGCTACCGCCGCTGGCAGGCCTACAGCCAGTCGAAGCTGGCCAACCTGCTCTTCACCTTCGAGCTCGACCGCCGGTGCCGCCGGGCGAGTCTGCCCGTCAAGGCGCTGGCCGCCCACCCGGGCTTCGCCGGCACGCACCTGATGGCCAACGGGCAGTTCGGCCGCGGCCGCGGGGGTGCTGCGTCGATCCTCGACGCCGCCGTCAAGGCCGTGTCGCAGTCGGCGGCGATGGGCGCGTGGCCGACGTTGATGGCCGCGACCGCCGACCTGCCGGGATCGACGTACGTCGGGCCGAGCGGGCTGGGCGAGATGTCCGGCACCCCGCAGGTCGTCACCCCGCGCCGGCTCGCGCTCGACGCGGACGCCCAGCGCCGGCTGTGGGAGATCAGCGAAGAGGTCACCGGCATCACCTATCCGTGAGGCCTTCCCGGCGTCGGTGCCGACCCCTAGGGTCGGCCGCGTGAAGAACCTCGGCGCCGCGCTCGCCCTCCCCACGCTGCTCGTCACCCTGCTCGCGACGCTGGTCGCCGGCCCGGCGCACGCCCGGTCCGGGGCCGAGGACAACCCGTGGCTCCAGCAGCGGGTGCTCAACATGGCCCACTCCGGCGGTGAGCGCGAGGCCCCCACCAACACGATGTACGCCTTCAAGCGCGCGGTGGCGCTCGGCGCCGACATGATCGAGCTCGACGTGCAGTCCACCCGCGACAAGCAGCTCGTCGTGCTGCACGACGCCCGCGTCGACGAGACGACCGACGGCACGGGCAAGGTCGAGGCCATGCCCCTGCGTCAGGTGCGCCGCCTCGACGCGGCGCACTGGTTCGTCCCGCGGCGCGGCACCACCCACGACGCGGCCCAGCGGAAGTACCGCTTCCGCGGCGTGCGCACCGGCGACCGGCCGGCACCTGACGGCTACAAGCGCACCGACTTCGCGGTCCCCACGCTGGCCCAGGTCCTCCGGCGCTTCCCCGACGTGCCGATCAACATCGAGATCAAGGGCACCGCCGACTCCGACACGGCCTCCTACGTGCGCACCGGCCGGCTCCTCGCGGCACTGCTCGACGACGCCGGTCGCGACGACGTGATCGTGACGTCCTTCAACGACACCGCCCTCGCCGACTTCCACCGGCGCTCGCCGCAGACCGCGCTCGCCCCCGGGCAGCAGGGGATCACCGCCTACTTCCTCTACGGCACCCGCCCGATCGAGGGCACGGTGGCCCTCCAGGTGCCGGTGGAGAACTCCGGCATCCGGATCCTCACCCCCGAGTTCGTCGCCCGGGCCCACCGCGACGGCTACGCCGTGCACGTGTGGTTCAGCGGCACGGCGCCGGACGACGCGGCGACCTACAACGCGATGATCGACGCCTGCGTCGACGGCCTCATGCCGGCGCGCCCGACGCTGCTGGAGCGGATCCTCGACGAGCGCGGCATCGAGCGCCCGGGCCGCCCGGGCGTGCACCCCTGCACCTGACGGGCCCGGGGCAGCTCAGTCCGACGCGTCCTTGGGCTGCCGGTCCTGCACCCGCACCATCCCGGCCAGCGTCGCGACGTACGCCGTGCCGTCGGGCGCGAGGGTGAGCGCCGCGTGGTCGTTGTCCATCAGCACCCCGGTGCCGGTGCGCACGCTGAAGTACGACCGCCCGGTGCGCACGTCGATCCCGGTGAGGTACCACGCGCTCACGCCCCACCACGACGGCCGCTTGGCGTAGGCGTAGACCAGGCCGGACGCCAGGGACACCCGTGGGACGCTCGACGGGGCGACCACCTCGCTCGTCCACCGCACCCGGCACTCGCCCCCGGAGCGGTCGGCCGGCACGTCGACCCGGGCCATCCCCCCGGAGGTGCCCCGGCCGAGGAGGGTGCGCACCGGGCTCGCGTAGCCGTGCGTGTTGGCGACGACCACGCCGCTCCCGACGCTGGCCAGCGCGGTGCCGCTGGCGCTGGCGTCGTCCTCGAAGACGGCCGCCCGGCAGATCTCCACGCCCGTGGACCGCTCCAGCATCAGGACGTGCATGCGCGGCTCGGCGTTGTCGGTGATCGCGACGACGCCGCCGTCGAGGACGACCGGCGCGGTGCCGCTGCCCCGGGTGGTCTGGCCGGTCTTGCGCTCCGTGCCGCGGTCGTACTCCGTGCGCCAGGCGATGCCCGGGGTGCCCGACCCGTCGAGGACGAGGCGGTGGAGGGCGTGGGTGGTGACGACGTACGTCGCGCCGGTCTCGTCGGTGCTGAACGGGCCGGCGACCTCCTCGCCGAGGTCGAGGACGCGCACCTCACCGGAGTCGGGGGCGACGGTGCCCACCAGCCCGTCCTGGGTGGCCCACCAGATGCGGCCGGCCCAGTCGGGCAGCAGGGCGACCAGGCAGTCGTCGTTGGGGACATGAGGGGACAGGTCCCACGTGCGCGCCGTGGTGAGGTCGGGCTCGCCGTCGGCGTCGGCCGTGGAGACCGCCAGCACCCGGCGGTCGGACGTCGCCACCACCATCCGGTCGGCGGCGTCGAGGTAGGGGTGGGCGCCGCAGACCTCGTCGTCACCGTCCTCGGGGGCGGGGAGCCGCTTGGTCGCGAGCGGTCGCATCGAGTCGGGGTCGATGACGTGCAGCGCGCGGCCCCCACGGGCCTCGCACAGGCCGACCAGCCGGTCGCGGCTGTCGAGGGCGAGGGTGGCGCACTGCTCGAGGCCGTACCAGGCGGTGTCGACCTCGGGCTGGAGCCCGACCGGGCCGAGCCAGGGGCTGGTGCCGGTGCTCCACGCGTCGCCGAGAGCGGTGCCGGCACCGTTGCGGGCCAGGTGCGGGTTCTGCGGGATCGTGCCCGCCGGCACGGGGGTCGCGGACGCCGGCCGGCCGACGTACGACGGGGCGACGAGCACGCCCGTTGACTGCGGGACCGGCAGCCAGCCGTCGGGCAACAGGACCACGATCCCGGCGAGCACGGCCACCACCGCGGCGGCGATGCCGGTCCCGCGCCAGGTCACCCAGAAGCGGTCCAGCACCCACCACCGGACCCGGGGCACGCACAGCGCGACGGCGACCGCGACCGGCACCCACGGGCCGAGGGCCACCCAGGCGACGAGCAGCGCGAGGAGCAGCCAGATCACCGGCACTCCCCCGCGTCAGACATGGCCGCAAGGGTAAGGCCGCGGGTCATCCGATCCGGGCACCCGCGCGGGCGCGGACGCGGCGTACGACCTCGGGCCGGTGAGGTGTGCCACGCTCCCCGGCCCACGGACCTCCAGCGCCTACAGTGCGAGGGTGGGCGCACCCGAGGACTGGCTCCTCACCCAGGCCGAGCGGGGCAACCCGTCCACCCGCCTCGACGCCCGGCACCCGGGCGACCGGGCCTGGTCGGAGGGCAACCGCGTGCGGCCCCTGGTCGACGGCGCGACCTACTTCGCCGAGCTCCACGAGCGGCTCGAGGCGACGCGTCCCGGCGACCTGGTGCTCTTCACCGACTGGCAGGGCGACGCCGACGAGCGGCTGACCGGTGAGCCCGGCAGCGAGGTCGTCGAGGTGCTGGGACGTGCCGACGAGCGGGGGGTCGACGTGCGCGGGCTCGTGTGGCGCTCGCACAACGGCTCGATCGGCTTCACCGCCCGCGAGAACGCCCAGCTCGGCCGGGCCCTGCAGCAGCGCGGGGCCGAGGTGATCCTCGACATGCGCGTGCGCACCGGTGGCTCGCACCACCAGAAGCTGGTGGTGATCCGGCACCGTGACGACCCGAGCCGGGACATCGCCTACGTCGGCGGCATCGACCTGTGCCACTCGCGCCGCGACGACGCGACGCACCGCGGCGACCCGCAGGCCCTGGACTCCATGGCCGACGAGTACGGCGCCACCCCGCCCTGGCACGACATCCAGGCCGCGATCAGCGGGCCGGCGGTGCACGACGTCGAGACCGTCTTCCGGGAGCGCTGGGAGGACCCGACCACGCTGCGCCGCAGCCCGATCGTGGTCGTCCATGACCGCCTGCGCGGGCTGGACACCAGCCCGGACCCGTTGCCCGAGCAGCTCCCACCCCCGCCGCCGGCCGGCCGGCACGCCGTCCAGCTGCTGCGCACCTACCCCGACCTACGACAGGGTCGCGACTACGCGTTCGCCCGCGGCGGCGAGCGCAGCGTGGCCCGCGGCTACACCAAGGCGGTCGAGCGGGCCCGACGGCTGATCTACGTCGAGGACCAGTACCTGTGGGGCGACCACGTCGGCAACGTCTTCGTCGAGGCGTTGCGCCGGCACCGCGACCTGCACGTCGTCGCGGTCGTGCCGATGCACCCGGACGTGACCGGCCTCAACCGGACCGCCCAGCTGGTGGGCCGCCGCCGGGCGATGCTCGACATGCACCGCACGGCGCCCGACCGGGTGGCCGTCTACGGACTGGAGAACTCGGCGGGCACGCCGATCTACGTGCACGCGAAGACCTGCATCGTGGACGACACCTGGGCGACCATCGGCTCCGACAACTTCAACCGGCGGTCCTGGACCCACGACTCAGAGCTGTCGTCGGTCGTAGTCGACCCGGACGGCGAGTACGCCCGCGACCTGCGGCTCACGCTGGCCGCCGAGCACCTCGAGCGGACGCGCGAGGACGTCGAGGACCTCGCCGAGCCCGAGGCCATGTTCGCGGCGTACGCGCAGGCGGCGGCCGCGCTGGACGGCTGGCACGCCGGGGGTCGGTCGGGCCCGCGCCCGCCCGGTCGGCTCAGGCGGCTCGAGCCTCCGTCGATCGGGCCCGTACGACGCGCGCTCGCGCTCGCGCCGTACCTCTGGGTCCACGACCCGGACGGCCGGCCCCGGACGTTGCGGCGCGGCGACCGCTTCTGAGGGCAGGGTCCGTCAGAGGACGCCGTCGACCAGGTGGAGCGGCGCGAGCTTGAAGTTCTGCGTCCCGGACGTGCCCGGCGCGTCGTTGTAGCCGTCCTGGCACACGAAGAGTCCCTGGGGGAACGCCGGGCCGAGGTAGCCGCCCTGGGCGGCGATGCCGTCGGTCTGGTCGCAGTCGTCGGAGGTGGGGCCGTCGACGATCCGGAAGCGGCCGAGGTGCTGGCCGGTCACCGCGTCGTACCGGCTGTACCAGTTGTCGCGCGGCGCGACGACGTTCTGGGCCGAGGCGATCAGCTCGCCGCCCACGAGGGCCAGGCCCTCGACGTCGGCCGAGAGATTGGCGTCGAGCGAGGCGAGCCTGACCCGCGGCGGGACGGTGCCGGCGGCGGTCAGGTCGTACTTCCAGATGCCGACGTCCTCCTCGGAGAGGTAGAGGGCGCCCGTCGCGTCGTCGGCCACGCAGCCCTCGCCCTCGCTGCCGAGGAAGAACTGCCGCACGGCAGGCTGGACCTGCAGGAGGGTGTCGGCGTCCGCGTCGGTCAGCGGGTGCATCCGCACCCGGAACGTCGAGCGCTGCACGTTCACGACGTACAGCCCGTCACCGACCCCCGGCGCGCCCGGGTCGTACATGCACAGGCCCTCGCCCCCGGTCGAGGCGTTGCCGCTCTGCTCCTGCGCGGGCTCCAGCCGGGGCCCTTCCTCGGTGGTCGCGACCCGCCAGAGCCGGATGCCCGACTGCGCCGCGGCCACGATGTCCGCACGGACGTCGACGTTGCCGACGAACCCGGCCGTTTCGATCCTCTGGACGACCTGGCCCGACAGGTCGAGGACGGTGAGTCGTCGGACGGTCTTCTCGTTGGTGACCACCAGCGACGCCGCCGGGTCACCGGTGTCGACCCAGATCGCGGGATCGTCGGCCGTGTCCCCGACCACCCCGGTGGGCACGGTCTCGGTCGTGGAGGCGACCCTGACGGTCTCGCTCGGCGGCGGGGGCGGCGGGGGCGTCTCCGTCGGGGTCTCGGTGAACGTCGGGGTCTCCGTCGGCGTGGGCGTCTCGGTGCCCGTGGGGGTCTCCGTCGGCGTCGGCGTCTCGGTGCCCGTGGGGGTCTCCGTCGGCGTCGGGTCCGGCGTCGTCACCGAGACGGAGAACTGGTCCGCCCAGAATCCCTGACCGGGTGCCACCGAGGTCGCGTAGACGATGAAGGACAGGCTGTTGCCCGCGCCCCGCGCGGCGTACGAGAGGGCCAGGCGGTGCCACCCGGTGTCCGGCGCCTGGAGCGGCTGGGTCAGCACGCCGGGCGAGCTGCCGCTCGGGGTGATCTCCTTGACCTTGAGGTTGATGGTGCGGCCTGCGACCTCCGAGCGCACCCACACGCTCAGGTCGTAGACCTGGCCGGCGACGGTGCTCGTGACGTTGCTGGGCTTGTCCCGGAACCCGACGTCGCGCGCGACGGTCTGGGAGTTGCTGGCGCGGACTGCGTACGCCCCGTCGTAGCCCCCGGTGGTGCGCTCCACGCGGGACGACGCGTTGTACGCCGAGCTCCACGGCGCCAGGGCCGTCTCGACGCTCGTGTTCGTGACGAGCTCGGTGGTGGCCGCCGACACCGGCGACTCCACGGCGGCCAGGATCGGGACGAGCGAGAGGCTGGCGACCAGGCCACTCGCTGCCCAGAGTCGTCGACGCCGCCCCGGCACAGGCATGGAGGTCCCTTCGTGAGGTGTCCTTCGAGACTAGGCCGTCGACGCCGGGCCCGACCGTCACGAACGTGGTAATTCCCCGCAGCGCACCGGTCCGTCAGGTCGGCGGCGCGACCGGCTCCTCGCTCTTGGTCTCGGAGACCGAGCCCCCGAAGTACATCTGCGCGAGCTCGGGGTCGCCGAGCACCGCGGCGGCGGGCCGCTGGGTGATGACCCGGCCGCTCTCCATGACGATGCCGTCGGTGGCCATCCGCATGCCGAACCGCACGTTCTGCTCGACGAGGAGGATCGTCTTGCCGCTGTCGGAGAGCAGCATCACCGAGTCGTAGAGCACCTGCAACGACTTGGGGTCCAGGCCCAGCGACGGCTCGTCGAGGAGCAGGAGCACCGGGTCGAGCATCAGGGACCGGGCGAACTCCACCATCCGGCGCTGCCCGCCGGAGAGGTTGCCGGCGTTGTCGTGGGAGCGGTCGGCCACGATCGGGAACATCGAGGCGACCTGCTCGTAGCGCTGCTTCACCAGCGCCTTGTCGCGCCGGATGATGTAGGCCCCGAGGAGGACGTTCTCCCGCACCGACATCGTCGGGAAGAGCGCGTTGGACTGGGGGACCTGCGAGATGCCCAGCTCGAGGATCTCGGCAGCGGAGCAGGCGTGGATCGGCTTGCCGTCGAGGTGGACCTCGCCCTGGCGCGGCGTGAGCAGCCCGCTGACCGTCCGGAGGACCGTCGACTTGCCGGCGCCGTTGGGACCGACGATGCACGCGACCGAGCCCTTGGCGACCGAGATGTCGACGCCTTGGAGCACGTCACCACCGCCGTAGCCGGCCACGATCCCCTGCATCCGCAGCATCGGTCGGGCGGTGGCGTCCGGCGGGGTGGTCCCGCCGGCCCCGGTCGGCGCGCCGGCCGCTGCCGGCTCGTTCGACTCGCTCATCGGCGGGCCTCCTCGATGTGGAAGTCCTCGCCGAGGTAGGCATCGATCACGGCGGGGTCGTTCTTGATCTCCTCGGCGGTCCCCGAGGCCATCGTCCTGCCGCGACCCAGGACGTGCACCGGGTCGCAGAGCCCGAGGACGAAGGGCATGTTGTGCTCGACGATGAGGAAGGTCTTCCCGTAGGAGTTGAGCTCCCGGATCATCTCGCCCATCCGGTCGATGAGGACCGGGTTGATGCCGCCGGCCGGTTCGTCGAGCAGGATCAGCTTGGGGTCGAGCATCAGGATCTGGGCGAGCTCGACCAGCTTCTGCTGGCCGTAGGACAGCGCCTGCGCCCGCTGGTCGCGGAAGTCGCGCATACCGACGAACTCCAGCAGCTCCTCCGCGGCGCGCGCCTCGCTGCCGCTGACGGCGATCTTGCCGAGCCCACGCATCGAGAAGGAGGACTGGGCGGCGACGACGTTCTCCAGCACCGTCATCTCGCGGAACAGCCGGGTGATCTGGAAGGTCCTGCCCAGGCCGCGGTGCGCCCGCTGCCAGGACCGCATCCCGTCGATCCGCTCCCCCGCCAGCACGATCTCTCCGGCATCGGCGCGGATGGTGTCGTCGATCAGGTTGAAGAGCGTCGTCTTGCCCGACCCGTTGGGACCGATCAGCCCGGTGATGGAGCCCTCGGGGACGACGAGGCTGGCGCCGTCGACGGCCTTGACGCCGCCGAAGTGCTTCACGAGGCCCTTGACCTCCAGCAGCGGCCGGTCGGGCACCTCGGACCGGTCGACGACCTGGACGCGGTCGGTGAGCGAGGCCAGGCTGCCGCCGGTGCCGATGCGGGCACCCACGAGCCCCGCCTTGCCGTGCGTACGACGCCAGCTCAGCGCCGACTCGATCGCGGGCAGGATGCCGCGCGGCAGGAAGATGACGACCAGGACGAGCAGCCCGCCGAAGAGGAACAGGCGGGCGTTGCCGCCGCCGAAGCTGTTGTTGGCGATCTCGTTGAGCGGCTCGATGAGGAACGCGCCCAGGACCGGCCCCCACAGGGTGGCCTTGCCGCCGATGAGCATCGAGAGCACCAGCTGGACGCTGATGAGGATGCTGAACATCCCGCGCGGGTCGATGAAGGTCAGGTAGTAGCCGTAGATCGCGCCCGCCATGCCGACGAAGACGGCGCTGGCCATGAAGGCGATGATCTTCTCGACCGGCAGGTTGATGCCGATGGTGGCGGCCTTGGTCTCGTCCTCGCGGATCGCGATGAGGCCCATGCCCAGCTTGGTCCGGCGGATCCACCAGGACATCAGCAGCTGCAGCGCCAGCACGATGACGAGGGCGTAGTAGAAGGGCAGGTTGATGATGTCGCGGTCCCAGTCGGGCAGCGGCATGGTCAGCCCGGCGGTGCCGTTGGTGACCGACACCCAGTTGACCGCGAACACCTGCACCAGGAACAGGAACGCGACGGTGATGATCACGAACGCCGGGCCCGACGAGCGCAGGGACACCAGCCCGAGCACCAGGGCGATCAGTGCGGCCACGACGCCCGCGACCGGCACCCACCACCAGATGGAGACGTCGGGGTTGCGGGCCGCGAGCACGCCGATGGTGTAGCCGCCGAGGCCGATGAAGGCGCCCTGGCCCAGCGAGATGTAGCCGGCGAAACCGGAGATGATGTTGAGCCCGCTGGCCCCGATCGCGAAGACCAGCGAGAGGATGATCATGTTCTGGTAGTAGCGGTCGTCGGTGACGAGCGGGTAGACGAGCAACGCGACCGCGGCGGCCAGGGCGACCGCCCGGCCGATCCAGATCGGCTGGGTCCAGGGTCGGCCGGCGGGGGTGCGGGCGGCAGGACTGTCGGTCATGCGGCGACGGCATCCTCTCGGAGTCGGGTCCCGAGCAGGCCCTGCGGACGGATGAGCAGGACGGCGAAGACGATGGCGTAGGGGACAGCCGTCGCCCACGAGGGAGAGACGTACGTCGAGGTGAAGGTCTCGGCGAGGCCGAAGAGGATGGCGCCGAGCACCGCCCCGTTGAGGCTGCCCAGCCCGCCGAGCACGACGATCGCCAGCAGCCGGGCGATCCACTGGTAGTGCGACCCCGGCACGAAGGGGTAGAGCACGCCGGTGATCGCACCCCCGGCGCCCGCGGCGGCGATGCCGATCGCGAACACCAGGGCCGCCACCGACGCGGTGCGGATCCCGACCAGCTGGGCCGACGACGGGTTGGTCGCCGCCGCCCGGATGGCCCGGCCCAGCCAGGTGCGGGTGAGCACGATCCAGAGCACGACCAGCACCGCGACCGCGATCAGGCCGCCGTACACCTGGGCCTTGGGCAGGAAGATCCCGCCGATGGTGAACGACTCGTCGCCGTACGCCGGCCGGATCGCGGTGGAGTTGTTCCCCCAGATCTCGCCCATCGCCCCCTCCAGCACCAGCGCCAGCCCGAAGGTCAGCAGCACGGTGGAGGCCATGGGGGCGGACCTGATCGGCGAGACGACGATCTTGTAGGTCGCCCAGCCGATCGCGAAGATCACCGGGGTGGTGATCACGATCGCGAGGAGCGGGTCGATGCCGACCACGTCCCACAGGGTGTAGGTGATGAACGAGGCCAGGACCAGGAAGGCCCCGTGGGCGATGTTGATCACCTTCATCACCCCGAAGATCAGGGTCAGTCCGCTGGCTGCCAGGGCGTAGACACCGCCCAGCAGCAGCCCGAGGACGAGGCTCTGGAGGAAGACGGTCATCAGCCGGCGCCGCCCGGCGCCCAGTTGCGGGTGATCTCCGCGGTCGCAGCCTCCTCGGGGAGCACGATCTGGGGAGCACCCTCTCGCCACTGGCCGATCAGGAAGTCACCCTGGGGCGCCCCCGTCTCGTCCCACGAGAGCGGGCCGAGGATGGTCTCGACCTCGTTCTCGTGCAGCCAGTCGGCGAGCGCCGTCTGGTCCTCGATGCTGCCGACCGCCTCGACGGCCGCCTGGAGCACCTCACCGGCCGCGAAGGCGTCGGCGGCGTCCTCGGGGACCTCGCCCTCGCCGTACATCTCCTCGTACTTGGCCACGAACTCGGCATTGCCGGGGGTGTCCGCGTCGGGCGAGTGGCTGACGGCGTAGAAGATGCCCTCGGTGTTCTCCTCGCCGATGCCCTCGGTGAACTGGCTGCCGAAGGACGGGGCGTTGGTCTGGAAGAACATCTCCGGGGTGAAGTCCGCCTTGAGCATCGCGCGGGTCATGCCGATGCCGTCCTCGAACTGCGCACCGTGGACGACGAGCTCCGGGTCGGCGTTCTTCATCGCGCTGACGATCGTGTCGAAGTTCTTGGTGTCGATGGCGTAGGTCTCCTCGTAGACCGTCTCGACGCCGGCCTCCTCGAGGATGGCCTGGATGCCCGCGACGTTGGGTGCGGCGAACGGGTCGTCGAGGGTCGGGTACGCCGCGGTCTCGGGCATCTCGCCCTCCGGCAGCGCGGCCACCCACTCGGCGAAGACCTTGCCCTGCTTGTCGGCCGTCGACTGCTGGGCGAAGAAGAGGTACTCGAAGCCGCGGTTGAACATGTCGGGAGAGCCGCCGGCGGGCTCCACGTAGACCATCTGCTCGCGCTCGGCGACGGCGGACGCAGGCAGGTTGAGCAGCGAGGAGAAGGTCCCGAGGAGGAGGTCCACCTGGTCCTGGCTGATCAGGGCGTTGTAGTCGGTCACGATGGTGTTCTGGTTGGAGGCGTCGTCCTTGATGACCAGCTCGATCTCGCGATCCAGCAGCCCACCCTCGGCGTTCACCATCTCCTGCCACACCTTGTAGCCCTGCTCGGCCGCCTGGCCGGGCTGGGAGAACTCGCCGGTGAGCGGCAACGAGGTGCCGATGACGATCGGGTCGTCGCTGCCACCCTCGCCGCCACCGTCGTCGCCACCGCACGCGGCCAGGCTGGTGACCAGGACACCGGTCACTGCTGCGGCCATCAGTCCTCGGCCACGACCTCGGGAAATCTGGACCATGCTTCCTCCTCGGTGAATCCGCAATCGATTGCGGCATCGCCAGTGTTGTGAACTGCGCCACATGTGTCAAGGGATGCCGCCCAATTGCAACCTCGGGAGCGCGAGGAGCGCCCCTGCACGCGCCGAAGTCGCCCCATTCGGGGACGTCGGGCGACACTGACGCCGACGGCTGACAGGGGGCCCGGCGTCCTTCTGGTGGTTGCAATCGGTTGTGGCCGCTGCCACTCTGGCCCCGGAGAGGAGCACCACATGGAGAGCACCCCGGTCCCGGACGACCTGCCCGAGCGCGCGGAGGTGGTGGTCGTGGGCGCGGGGCACAACTCCCTGGTCGCGGCGGCCTACCTCGCCCGGGCCGGGCTCGAGGTGCTCGTGCTCGAGGCGGGGCCGACGGTGGGGGGCAACACCCGCACCGAGGAGCTGACCCTCCCCGGCTTCGCCCACGACTCCTGCAGCAGCGCGCACGTGCTGATCCAGAACAACCCCCTCGTGCGTGACGACGAGCTGGGCCTGGTCGCCGAGCAGGGGCTGCGCTACCTCACCACCGACCCGGCTGTGGTGATGCCGCAGCCCGACGGCGACGTGCTGGTCATGCGTCCCGACCTGGCCGACACCACCGACGAGATCGCCCGGTGGTCATCTCGTGACGCGCGGGCCTTCGGGGTGATGGTGCGCGCCTGGCGGGGTGGCCTCGGCGCGGCCCACGGTCGGTGGAGCTCCGCGCTCCCGCAGCCCGAGGGCCCCACCACCCACGCCTACCTGGCCCTGCGGTCGCGGAGCGCCTGGGACGTCGTCCACGAGACCTTCGAGCACCCGGTCGTCCGCTCCTTCGTGCTGTGGCTGGCGATGGCGACGATCCAGGACCCGCGCCGCCCCGGGACCGGCTTCCTCCCCTCCTCGCTGGCCGTCGGTCGCCTCGACCACGGCTGGACGACCCCGGTCGGGGGCAGCCAGGCGCTCCCCGACGCGCTGGTGCGCGTCATCACGGCACACGGCGGCCGGGTGGTCTGCTCGGCCACCGTCTCCGGCTACGTGACCGACGGCGACCGGGTCACCGGCGTCCGGGTGGGTGGTCGGACCGTCGCCGCGGACCGGGCTGTGGTGACCGGCGGCCACCTCGCCGTCGTGGCCGACCAGGTCGTCGGCGGCGCCCCCTCCCCCGACCTGCTCGAGGCGCGGGACACCTGGCGCCCGGGCCTGAGCGTGCTCGCCGTCCACGCGGCCCTGCGCGGCGACCTCGCCTTCGGCGACGCCGGGATCGCCAGTGCCGCGGCGGGTTTCGGCACCGCCGGCGGCATGGCCCGCCACCTCGACCGCTGTGCCGCGGGCGAGGTCGACACGGACGACCCGTGGCTGCTGGTCGTCAACCAGACCGTCGTCGACCCCAGCCGGGTGGCCGACACCGGAGGCACCTTCAAGATCCTCACCATCGCGCCGTGGCAGCGCGCCGACGGACGGGACTGGGCCGACACCAAGGACGAGTACGGCGCGGCGCTGGTCGAGCTGGTGCGGCAGCGCACCCGCGGCCTGGGCGAGGTCGACATCCTCTCGATGCGGACCGAGTCGCCCGTGGACGTCGCGACCCACAACCCGCAGAACCTCGGCGGCTCCTGCCACGGCGGTGAGTTCCTGCTCGACGACCACGTGCTGCCGGGGTGGCCGCGCTACGACACCGGCCTGGCGGGTCTCTTCCTCACCGGCTCCACGACCCACCCGGGCGGGTCGGTCTCGGGACGGCCCGGGCGCAACGCCGCCCGCACCGTGCTGACCGCCCTGGGCCGGGACCCGCTGGAGGTGATGGGACCCACCTGAGGGTCCTCGCTCGGGGGGCCCGGGCGCGAGCGGTCGAGCTCGTCCGCCCCGGAGCTCACGGGTCCCCGGGGCGGACGAGGGTCTCAGCGGGCGAGCAGGGCCGCGATCGCCTCCTCGGTGCCGCGCACCACCCGCTCGGTGTCGATGCCGAGCAGGCGTCCCCCGCGCTTGCGGAAGCGGCCGTCGACGATCACGGTGTCGACGTTCTCCGCCCCGGCGGCGAGGGTGAGGCTGTTGGCCACGTCGATGACCGGGGCCATGGCCACGTCGTGGCGACGGACCATCACGACGTCGGCGCGCTTGCCCGGGGTCAGCGAGCCGGTCACGTCGCCCAGCCCGAGGCTGGTGGCCGCGTCGAGGGTGGCCATCTGCAGCACCCGACGGGTGTTGATCGAGAGCTCCTGCTCGGCGACCCCGCGGTGCAGCCCGGTCGTCAGCCGCATCACCGCCCACATGTCGGCCGACCCGACGAGGGACAGGGTGTCGACCGAGAGCGTGAGCAGCACGTTGCTGTCGACCATGGCCTTGACCGGGGAGATGCCGTATCCGATCAGCAGCTCCGACATCGGCGAGATGCTGACGCTCGCGCCGGTGTCGCGGATCGCCGCCCGCTCCGCCTCGGTGGTGTAGAGCGCGTGGATCAGCTGGGTGTCCGGGCCGAGCATGTCCTGCTCGCCCAGCTGGCGCACCATCTCGAGCGCACCCTGCGCGCGGGTCGAGTTGGCGTGGTAGCTCACCGGCAGCCCGAGGGCGCGCGCGGCGTCGTACTCCGGACGGAAGACCGCCTCACCGACCAGGCCCGGCGGACGCCCGGCCAGGCCGAGGTGCATCAGCGGCAGCCGCCCGCTGTCGAACCACTCGCGCTTGACCCGCGCGATGTCGTCGAGGTCGATCACCGAGGTCCCGGGATAGCCCTGCGGCGTGCCGTAGGAGAACCGCCCCCGCAGCCCGATCTCGCGGTGGGCCCGGAGGTTGGCGTCGGCGTGGTCGGGCGAGCGCAGGTTGTGCGACCAGTCGTTGACGGTCGTGACGCCGCTGTTGAGGGCGTCGACCAGCGCGAGCCGGGCGCCCTGGTAGAGGTCGGACGGCAACGCGCGGACGCCGTTGGCGACGTTGAGGGCGAAGTACGCCGTCGCCGGCGACGAGCTCGACATCGACCGGAACAGCGTGGTCCACAGGTGCCAGTGCGTGTCGACCAGGCCGGGCATCACGATCGTGCCGCGGGCGTCGATGCGGGCCGCCCTCGCCGGGAGGTCCCGCCCGACCGCGACGATCCGGCCGTCCTTGACGTGCACGTCGCCGCCGTCGAGGTCGCCGACGGCCGGGTCCATCGACAGCACGTAGCCACCGGTGAGGACGTACTCCCGGGGACCGGGCCCGTGGTCGCGACCGCCCCCGCGCCCCGCCGCCGCGGGTGAGGCCACGGCGGTGGCGCCGAGCGCACCCGCGGCCGCCGCGGCGCCCCCGAGCACCGAGCGCCGGTTGAGCCCTGCCTTCTGGTTGTTCTCCATCTGGTGTCCTCCTGGGACCCCGGGCGCCGGGCGGCGCCGTCGATCAGGCGAGCAGCCGCACGGGGCGCTCCAGCAACCCGGTCAGCTCCGCCAGCCAGCGCGCGGCGACGACGCCGTCGACGGGCCGGTGGTCGACCGAGAGGGTCAGGCTCATCACGGAGCCGGGTACGACGGAGCCGTCCTGGACGACGGGCTCCTCCCGCACCGCGCCCACCGCGAGGATCGCGGCGTGCGGCGGGTTGATGATCGCGGCGAACTCCTCCACGCCGTACATGCCGAGGTTGGTGACGGTGATCGAGCCGCCCTCGAGCTCCTCCTGCCGGAGCCGTCCCTCGCGGGCGCGGCCGGCAAGCTCGCGGACGGCGGTCGCCACCGACGACACCGACCGGTGGCCGACGTCGCGCAGCACCGGGGTCACGAGGCCGCGGTCGGTCGCGACGGCGACGGCGATGTCGGCGGTGTGCCAGCGGCGTACGGCGTCGTCGGTCCAGGTGACGTTGAGGTCGGGCACCCGCTCGTGGGCCAGGGCGACGGCCTTGACGACGAGGTCGTTGACCGAGACCTTCACCTCACCGTCGAGCGCCTCGTTGAGCTCGGCGCGCAGGGCGAGCAGCCGCTCCACCCGCACCGTGGTGCGGACGTAGAAGTGCGGCGCCTCGCGCTTGCTGGTGGCCAACCGCTCAGCGACGGCACGCCGCAGGCGGGTGTGGGGCACGTCCTCGAATCCGGCCCCCGAGGACGGCTGGATCGCGGTCTCTGTCGGGGTCGGTGCGGCGGTCGGGGTGGCCGGAGGGGCGGGCGGTGACACGGCCCGGCGCGAGGCGAGCAGGGCGTCGACGTCGCGACGCAGCACCCGCTGGCGCGGTCCGGTGCCGGGGATCTCCTCGATCGCCAGCCCGGCGTCGCGGGCGATCTTGCGCGCCAGCGGACTGGCGAAGACCCGTCCCGGCCGACGGGCCGGAGGCGGGGCGTTCTCGGCGGCCGGCGCTGGGGAGTCCGCGACAGGCGACTCGGGCGCCGGCTTGACGACCGGGGCGCCGGAGCCCGGGTCCACGTCGGGCTCGGTGCGCTCGACCGGCTGGTCGGGGACGTCGCGCCGCTCGGCGATGACGGGGGCCGAGTCCTCGGCGACGCCGAGCTCGCGCAGCAGGGCGGCCAGGTCGTCGACCCGCTCCCCCACCGCGCCGAGCACGGCGATCGGGGCGCCCACCTCGACCTGCGACCCGGCAGCCACCAGCGCCTTGAGGACGACGCCGGCTGCCTCGGCCTCGACGTCGACGAGCGCCTTGTCGGTCTCGACCGTCGCCAGCGCGTCGGCTGCGGCGAACTCCGCCGACTCGGCCACCAGCCACTCGGCCAGCACCGCCTCGGTCGCGTTGGCCGAGACGCCCGGCATCCGCAGCACGCGTGCCACGTCAGTACCTCGCGATCTCGGTGAGCTCGGCGATGACCTCGTCCTTCTGGGCGATCGCCGCTCGCTCCAGCACCTTGCTGATGCTGGGCGAGGCCTCGGCGCCGGTGACCCGGCGGACGGGGGCGTCGAGCAGGTCGAAGAACCGCCGGTGGATCTCGTCGGCCAGCCACCCGCCGTACGACGTGCCGACCGCGCCCTGCTCGGCGATCAGCACCTGGTTGGTCTTGGTGAGCGATGCCTCGATGGTGTCCCAGTCGATGCTGGCCCGGTCGAGCCAGCGCAGGTCGATGACCTCGGCGTCGACCTGGCCGAACTCCTCGACCGCCTCGAGCACGAACGGCACCATCCCGAGGTAGGTGAGGATCGTGGCGTCCTTGCCCTCGCGGCGGATCGCCGCCTTGCCGACGGGAAGGCAGAAGTCGAGGTCGTCGACCGGGCCGGGGCCGACGGCGTTGTAGAGGTCGACGTGCTCGAGCACGACGACGGGGTCCTGACAGCGCAGGGCCGCGTTCATGAGGCCGACGTAGTCGTAGGGCGTGCTCGGCGCGACGATGCGCCAGCCCGCCGAGGTGGCGAAGATGCCGGCGGGGTCCATCGAGTGCTGGGACCCGTAGCCGGTGCCCATGGCGACCTTGCTGCGCAGGACGAGGGGGACGGCGCCGTCCCCGCCGTACATGTGGCGGGCCCGGGCGACCTGGTTGAAGAGCTGGTCGGCGGCGACCCACATGAAGTCGGCGTACATGAACTCCACGACCGGCGTGAACCGTCCGTCGAGGGCGACGCCGCAGGCCAGCCCGGTGAAGGCGTTCTCGCTGATGGGCGTGCCGAGCACCCGGTCGGGGAAGCGCTCGCTCAGCCCCCGGGTCGCGCCGTTGGTGCCGCCGTTGAGCCGGTGGACGTCCTCGCCCATGACGATCACCCCGGGGTCGGTCTCCATCCGACGGCCGAGGACGGCGGCGATCGACTCGACCAGCTTCATGTCGTGCACGGGCACGGCGTGCCCCTCGGCGGCCACCACCCGGGCGTCGTCCATCTCGGAGAGGTCGCCGCGGACGCCGACGTCGACCCACGCGGGGTCGGGCCACTCCGCCGCGCGGATCCGGCGCTGGCCGGGCTTTCCGTCGGGGACGGGCTCGAGGAGCACGCCGCCGATCTCCTCCATCACGGCCTTGGCCTGGGCCAGCGCCCGGTCGGCCTCGCCGTCGCCGAGGAGGCCGAGCCGCTCGAGGTGGGCGGAGGTGATGGTGAGCGGGTCACGCAGTCGCCACGCCTTCTCCTCCTCCTTGTCGCGGTAGCCGAACGCGCTGCCGGCGAAGCCGCCGTTCTGGTGGAAGAAGCGGTAGGTGTCGACCTCGACCACGGTCGAGCCGCGACCGGCCCGCATGTGCTCGACGGCCTCGGTCATGACGAGGTGGACGGCGAGCGGGTCCTGGCCGTCGACCTTCCAGGACGCGAGGTTGAAGCCCATACCGCGGGCGGAGAGCCGGGGCTCGGCGGTGGCCTCCTCGACGGAGGTGGACACGGCGTAGCGGTTGTTCTCGATGAAGAAGCAGATCGGCAGCGCCCAGGCGCCGGCGAGGTTCATCGTCTCGAGGGTGGAGCCGATGTTGACCGCCCCGTCGCCGAAGTAGGTGACCGACACCGCGTCCGTGCCGGAGCGCTGGTGGGCGAAGGCGAAGCCGGCCGCCTGGGGGACGCCGCCGCCGACGATGGCGTTGGTGCCCATCGCGCCGGCCTCCTTCCACTGCAGGTGCATCGAGCCGCCACGACCGTGGCTCCAGCCGCGGTCGAGGCCGGCGATCTCGGCGAGGGTGCGCAGCAGCACGTCGCGCACGTCGTCGGACGGGGGCGCGAGCGGGTCCATGCCCTTGGGCTCGACGTGGTGCAGCGCCTTGGCGAGGAACTGGTGGTGGCCACGGTGCGACCCGTTGACCGAGTCCTCGCTGGTGAGGGCGAGCACGGAGCCGACAGCACCACCCTCCTGGCCGATGCTGGAGTGGGCAGGACCGTGGATCAGCCCGGCGCCGGCGAGGTCGAGGACGTACTGCTCGAAGGCGCGGATCCAGACCAGCTGGGCGTAGAAGGTGCGCAGCAGCTGCGGGTCGGCGGCGTCCCAGTCCTCGTCGGTGGCGACGACCTCGACCCACGGGGCCGCGGGCGTGAGCGGGCGGTGCTGGGGCATGGCTCTCCTCCTCGGTGACGCCGCCACTGTGACACCGATTGGATCCAAAATCTAGAGTCGTGAGTGATGGACGCCACACTGTTGCGCGTGCTTTGCTGGCTCTCTGTCCCGTTTCGGATCCAGAAGGGGTGTCGATGGCACTGCCGGGCCTGCGTCGGATCGACCACGTGGGCTTCACCGTGCCCGACCTCGAGGAGGCCCACCGGTTCCTCGTCGACGTGCTCGGCTGCGAGTACCTCTACTCCCTCGGACCCTTCTCCCACCCGGACGCCGGCGACGACTGGATGACCCGGCACCTCGCCGTGCACCCCGACACGGTGATGGTCGAGAACCGCTGGTTCCGCCTCGCCGGCGAGACCCTCCTCGAGGTCTTCCACTACTCCGCCCCCGATCAGCGGACGCAGCCACCGCGCAACAGCGACGTGGGCGGCCACCACGTCGCGTTCTACGTCGACGACCTCGACGCCGCCGTCGACCACCTGCGTACGGCGGGGGTCGAGGTTCTCGACGGACCGACCGCGAGCCGCGGCCCGGCCGAGGGCAACCGGTGGATCTACTTCCGCAGCCCGTGGGGGATGCAGTTCGAGCTGGTGTCCGCCCCGGACGGCAAGCTCTGGGACCGGGAGAATCCCCGTCCATGAGCGAGACGAGCAGTGCCACGGGCAGCACCTCCGACATCGGCAGCACCCGCGTCGCGGCGTACCTCCGCGAAGCGATCCTGGGCGGCGAGCTCCGGCCCGGCGACCGCATCCGGCAGGAGGAGGTCGCCGAGCGGCTCGGCGCGAGCCGGCTGCCAGTGCGCGAGGCGCTGCGGATGCTCGAGGCCGAGGGCCTCACCGAGCACGAGGCCCACAAGGGGGCCCGGGTGCCGCGGCTGTCGCCGCACGAGGTCGACGTCGTCTACCGGATGCGCGAGCGCCTCGAGCCGCTCGCCCTTGCGGAGAGCATGCCGCAGCTCGGGCCCGACGAGCACGCCCGGCTCGAGGAGGTGCAGCAGCGGATCGAGGACAACGAGGACCTCGAGAAGTTCCTCGACCTCGACCGCGAGTTCCACATGCTCACCTACTCCGGGTGCCACATCGACCCCCTCATGTCCAACGTGACCCGGCTCTGGAACTCCACCCAGCACTACCGCCGCGCGTTCGTCGCGCTCGGCGGCCGCAGCCGGATGTGGGTCGTCAACTCCGAGCACCGGCTGATCCTCGACGCCGTGGTCCGCCGCGACGCCGACGACGGCGAGCGCTTCCTCGGCGGCCACATCCGCCGCACCCGCATCGAGCTCTCCCACCACCCGGAGGTCTTCGGGTGACCGGCTTCGAGGTCAACGGCGCGCGCGTCGACGTCGGCGGGGACCCGGACACCCCGCTGCTGACCGTGCTGCGCGACGACCTCGGACTGGTCGGCACCCGCTTCGGGTGCGGCCAGGGACTGTGCGGCGCCTGCAACGTGGTCCTCGACGGGGCCGTCGTGCCCTCCTGCCAGACCCCGGTGTGGCAGGCGGAGGGCCGCTCGGTCACCACCGTCGAGGGACTCTCCGCCGACGGCACGCCGCACCCCGTGCAGCGCGCGATCCTCGACCGGCAGGCCGCCCAGTGCGGCTTCTGCATCTCCGGGATCGTCGTCCGCGCGGCCGCCCTGCTCGACGAGGAGCCGACCGCCGACGCCGCCCGCGTGGCCGAGGCGCTCGACGCCAACCTCTGCCGCTGCGGCGCACACCGGCGCATCGTCGACGCGGTCCTCGCCGCCCGGGAGCCGACCGCGTGACCGACCTCGCTCCCCACGTCGTCACCAACCCCCGGCTCGGCAGCTGGGTGGCGGTGGCGGGCGGTGCGGAGAGCCCCGTCGTCGAGGTGCGGGTGGGCAAGGCCGAGCTCGGCCAGGGCATCGCCACCGCGCTGGCCCAGCTCGCCGCCGACGCGCTGGAGCTCCCCCTCGACCGGATCCGGATGGTCGCGCCGCACACCGCGCTCGGGCCCGACCAGGGCCTCACCGCCGGCAGCCTGTCGGTGCTGCAGACCGGACCTGCGCTCGCGCACGTCGGGGGCGTGGTGCGCGCGCTGGCCGGCCCGACGTGCCCGGTCGAGGAGTACGTCGCCCGCATCGCCGCCCTCGACCCCGGGCTGGACCTCACGACCGTGGCGCCCCTCGCACCGGTCGCGGCGGTGGCCGTCGGCCGCAGCGAGCCGCGGCTCGACCTGCCCGACAAGGTCCTCGGCCGGCCACGCTTCCTGGCCGACCTGCGACCCGAGGGACTCCTGCACGGCCGGGTGCTGCGCCCGCCGTCGGTGGGTGCCGCGCTGCGGTCGGTGCCCGACGGCTGGCCCCCTCGAGACGGCTCACCCCTCGCCTCCTCAGGGACCGAGGCGAGGGTGACGCTGGTGCGCGACGGCTCCTTCGTCGGCGTGGTCGGCGAGCGCGAGGCCGACGTCGACCGCGCGCTCGAGCAGCTCCGCCGGGACGTCACGTGGGACGAGCGCGACCTGCTGCCCGACGCCGACGACCTGCCCGGCTGGCTGCGGTCCGGCACCCACGAGGAGGTGCCGGTCCTCGACGAGGAGGACGCCCCGGGCCCCGGGCCGGGCGTCGTCGAGGCGTCGTACTCGCGACCCTTCCTGGCCCACGCCTCCATCGCACCCAGCGCCGGCCTGGCGGTGTGGACCGAGGCCGGCGTGCACGTCTCCTCGCACAGCCAGGGCATCCACGGCCTGCGCGACGCGATCGCCGCCACCCTCGACCTCGAGCCCGCGACCGTCGTGGTGGAGCACGTCGAGAACGCCGGCTGCTACGGCCACAACGCCGCCGACGACGCGGCCTTCGACGCCGTCCTGCTGGCCCGGGCGGTGCCCGGGCGGCCGGTGCTGCTGCGCTGGACCCGTCCCGACGAGCTGACGTGGGGGCCCTTGGCCCCGGCGATGACCGCGACCCTGCGGGCCAGGCTCGACGGCGGACGGATCACCGGCTGGTCCCACGACGTGTGGAGCACGGGCCACAGCGCGCGACCCGGCTACGCCGGCCAGCCCGGCCTGCTCGCCGGCGCCGACCTCGCCGCCCCACTCCCGCTGCCCCCCTCGACCGACCCGCCCCCGGCGGCGGGCGGCGGGACGACCCGCAACGCCCTCCCGGCGTACGACGTGGGGCCCCGGCGCGTGGTCGGCCACCGCAAGACCGACTCCCCGCTGCGGACCTCCGCGATGCGGGCGCTCGGTGCGCACCTCAACGTCTTCGCGATCGAGTCCTTCATGGACGAGCTCGCCGAGACCGCCGGCGTCGACCCGGTGGCGTTCCGGCTCGACCACCTCACCGACCTGCGGGCCCGGCACGTGGTCGCGGAGGCCGCCCGGCTCGCCGGCTGGGACGACGAGCCGCCGGAGGACACCGGTCGCGGCCTCGCCTACGCCCGCTACAAGGACCGGGGCGCGCACTGCGCGATCGTCGC
Source organism: Nocardioides sp. Soil777 (assembly GCF_001428425.1). Lineage (NCBI taxonomy): Bacteria > Bacillati > Actinomycetota > Actinomycetes > Propionibacteriales > Nocardioidaceae > Nocardioides > Nocardioides sp. Soil777. The sequence goes on along the minus strand of NZ_LMSN01000005.1, from coordinate 15,596 downwards.
CGACGTCGAGGTCACCGATGAGGTCGTCGTACGCCGCCTCGTCGTCGTCGCGGACGTCGGCCGGGTCGTCAACCCCGACGGCGCCCGCAACCAGCTCGAGGGCGGCGCGACCCAGGCGACGTCGTGGACGCTCAAGGAACGGATGGGTTTCGACTCGCGGCGGCTGCTCGGCACCGACTGGGAGGCCTACCCGGTGCTGCGCTTCTCCGAGGCCCCCGAGGTCACCGTCCACCTCGTCGACAGCGACGCCCCCTCGACCGGGGCCGGCGAGGCCGCCCAGGGGCCGACCTCGGCCGCGATCGCCAACGCGGTCCACCGCGCCCTCGGGGTCCGCGTCCGTGACCTCCCCCTGACCCACGACGCCGTCGTCCGCGCCATCGAACAGTCCGACTGACACCCGAGGAGCCACCATGAAGCAGCCCCGCATCTCCTACGTCGCCTACGACGACATGGACCCCCGCATGCAGGCCGAGATGGACCGCAGCGCCCGCGAGGGCACGCCCCGCCCGGAGACCAACGCGGTGCGCGCGCACGTGCCGGCGGCGTTCTGGGCCTTCGCCGAGCCGTGGGAGAAGATGTTCCGCAACGGCGTGTGCGACCACGCGATCAAGGAGCTGTGCCGGGTCTACATCTCCCGCACGGTGAGCTGCGAGTTCTGCGGCAACCAGCGCTCGGTCAAGGGCAGCCAGCAGGGCCTCGTCGAGGGGCAGTACGACGACCTCCTCAACTTCGAGTCGTCGGACAAGTTCGACGACCGCCAGAAGGCCGCACTCGCCTACGCGCAGGCCATCGCCTGGAACGAGGACGACCGCGACGGGTTGTGGAGCCGGCTGCACGCCCACTTCAGCGAGGACGAGCTGGTCGAGCTGGGGTGCGTCATCGCGCTGACCTTCGGCCAGCAGAGCTGGATCCGCTTGCTCGACGTCGACCACCACCAGTACATGGCCGGCACCGCGGCGTCGATGGCGCCGGGCTTCGAGGACGCCGAGGCGCTGGCCGCGTCCAAGGCCAAGGAGGACTACTGGGCCGCCGGTGCCCCGGGCACCTCCGGTTCCTCCCGGTGAGCTCGAGCGCCGTCGACTGGGGCTCGCCCGGCACTCCCGTGCTGGTCGAGCCGCTGGCCGGCTCCGACCGGCCGGCGCACTACCTGGCGGCGGAGACCCTCGACGGCCTCTACGCGCCGTACGCGCTCCGGCTGCCCGACGGGCCGGGACCACACCCGTTCGTGCTCGTCGCCTACGGCAACGGCGGCGGCGGCATCGGGTGGCTGCAGGACCGGGTCCACCGCTTCCGCCACGTCACCGACGTGCTGCTCGACGCCGGCTATGCGTGCGCGTGGGTCCGCTACCGCACGGAGGTCGAGCTCGGCTACCAGACGGGCGGGCCGCTGCGTACGACGGTGCGGCAGGGCATGGGGCTGATGAGCCGCGCGCCGCTGGAGTACGAGGACGAGGTCGCGATCCTGCGGCACGTCGCGGCCCACCCGGCGATCGACGCCGACCGGCTCTTCCACGTCGGCGTGAGCCACGCCGGCGAGATGCTCTTCAAGCTGCTCTCGCAGTATCCGGGCCTGCTCCGCGCGGGGGTCGCGGCCGAGCCCGCCTCGCACGAGCTGCTCACGCTGCGGCTCGACGACGTGCCCACCGTCACCAGCGACGGCGGCCTGCGCGACATCGAGAGCATGGAGATCCGGAGCACCGAGCGCGCCCGCGCCCGGGTCGCCGACCCCGACGAGGTGTCGGCACGGCTGGACGGGGTGGACATCCCGGTCCTGGTGCTCGGCCGCGACCAGGACGAGCTGCAGGGCATCTTCCGGCTGACCTACGAGCTGCTGGCCGAGAAGCGCTCGGACGCCGAGTGGCGGTCGTGGTCGCACGACGTGCACGGCTACATCTACCCCGAGTCCGACGCGGCCGGAGTGGCGCAGGTCGACGACGTGCAGCGCGAGGCCCTGGCGGTGATCGTCGACTTCCTGGACAGGCACAACGCGTGAGCGACCGACGACAGGCACGAGAGGAGCGAGGCATGTACAACGACATCGAACGCGTGGGATTCGTGGGGCTCGGGGCCATGGGCTCCGGGATCGCCCGGCGGATCATGGACGCCGGCCACCCCGTGGTCGGCTGGAACAGGACCAGGAGCAAGGCGCAGGACCTCCTCGACGCCGGCATGGGGTGGGCGGACACGCCCCGCGAGGTCGCCGAGCAGTGCGACGTCGTCTTCACGATGCTCACCAACACCGCGGCCGTCGAGGGCGCGGCGCACGGCGACGACGGCCTGCTGGCCGGGCTCGGCGCCGGCACGGTGTGGGCCGACCTGAGCACCATCGCCCCCGAGCGCAGCGTGGCGCTGTCCGAGGAGGTGGCCGCCACCGGCGCCCGCTACCTCGACACCCCCGTCTCCGGTTCCCCGGCGACCCTGGCCGCGGGCCAGATGTCGGTGATGGTCGGCGGCGAGCGATCGGCGTACGACCACGTCGAGAAGCTGCTGCACGCCATCGGCCCCAAGGTCACATACATCGGCCCCAACGGCCACGCGATCCTCACCAAGGTGGCCATCAACCTGTCGCTGGTGGTGTCGGTGACGGCCTTCGCCGAGGCGGTGACGCTGGTCGAGAAGGCCGGCGTCGACCGGGCCGCCGTGGTCGACGCGGCACTCAAGAGCGTGATCGCGTCGCCGGTCATCGGCTACCGCGCGCCGCTGCTGGTCGACGACGACAACGTCTTCGCCGACGTCGAGCTGCAGCAGAAGGACCTGGTCCTGGCCCAGGAGCTCGGCCGCACGCTCGGCGTCATGCTGCCGACGTGCTCGGCCGCGAGCGAGATGCTCAGCGCCGCACGCAGCAGCGAGCTGGCCGACCGCGACTTCCTGGTCAGCGTGGCCGACGTCTACCGCCGGGCCGCGGGGGTGAAGGTCCGATGACGACCCCCGACGAGGCCCGGGCGCCGTACCGCACCACCGTCGCCGACGTCCCGCTCGAGCAGGGCCTGCGGGAGGAGGAGGGCTGGATCGACATGCAGGTGCAGTACCTCATCAACTCCGAGCGCGGCGGCTCCGACGGCCTCACCGTGGGCCGCACGGTGCTGCCGCCCGGCGCCCGCCACGACCGCCACTTCCACACCGACGCCGACGAGTTCCTCGTGGTGATGTCGGGCCGCGGCGAGATCCACACCAACAAGGGTCGTGAGCCCTCGCAGGCCGGCGACGTCATCTTCACCCCGCGCGGCAACTACCACGGGTTCGTCAACACCGGCGACGAGGACGTGCTGCTCATCTGGGGCTGGAGCGGCGCCGGGTCGCTGGCCGCGGCGGGCTACGGGATGCCGGGTCCCGACGACGAGTTCGACGACCCGTCATGAGCCTCGACCCGCGCGTCGCGGCCGGTACGACGCGGATGCTCGCCGCGCGGGCCGCGGCCCTCTCCCCGGAGGTCGCCCCGCTGGGGTGGAAGCTCGGCTTCGGGGCACCTGCGGCGCTCGCCAGGTTCGCCACCGACCGCCCGCTCGTCGGCTTCCTGACCGACGACCGGCTGCTGGCCTCCGGCTCCGCAGTCGACGTGTCGGGGTGGACGGCGCCGATGCTGGAGGCGGAGGTGGCCGCGCACCTCGGCCGCGACGTGGCGGCCGATGCCTCCCCGGCCGAGGCGCTGGCCGCGGTGGCGGGCTGGTCGGTGGCGATCGAGCTCGCCGACCTCGACCCGCCGCCCACCGACATCGAGGAGGTCCTGGCCGGCAACATCTTCCACCGCCACGTGCTGCTCGGGCCGCTGTCCCCGTCGTTGCCCGCCGACCTCTCCTTCTCCGTGTCCTGCGACGGGGAGGTCGTCGCGTCGACCTCGACGCCCTTCGAGCTGACCGGTGGGCTGGGGCCGATCCTCGCCTCCGCGGCCTCGACACTTGCATCGTGCGGCGCGTCCCTGTCTGCTGGCGACGTGGTCATCACCGGATCCGTCATCCCACCCCTCGACGTCAGCGGCGGCGGGGCCTGGCACGTCGTCGCGCCCGGCCTCGGCGAGGTCTCCGTCCAGCTGGACCTGCATCCCGGTGGTTGAGGAAGGCCAGTCCCCTCCGGTGGTTGAGGAAGGACGAAGTCCTGTCTCGAAACCCCCGAGACCGCCCGAGAACGGGGTGAAGCGCTCCCACAAGCCCATGACCGGTGCCGTGGCGATCCTCGCCACCGCCCTCATCGCGATCAACCTGCGCCCCGGCGCCACGTCGATCGGCCCCGTCCTCGAGGAGGTCACCGCGGGCCTCGGTATCGGCTCCGGCACGGCGGGCATCCTCACCGGCCTGCCGGGGTTGTGCTTCGGGCTGGTCGGCGCGACGGCCGTGGGGATCTCCCGCCGGATCGGTGTCACGACGGGCATCGCCGCCGGCCTCGCCCTGGCCGGGACCTGCCTCGTCCTGCGCGGGCTCACCGACGTTCCGTGGCTGTTCCTCGTCCTGTCGGCGCTCGCGCTGGCCGGGATGGCCGTGGGCAACGTGATGGTCCCGGCGTGGATGAAGGCGCACGCCCCGTCGGACAACGTCCTGCTGCCCACCGTCTACGGCACCACCCTGATCGTCGGCGGCACCCTCGGCTCGGCCCTCACCGCCCCGGCCGCCGCGCAGGTCGGGTGGGGGCCGGCCCTCGCGATGTGGGGGGTGCTGGCACTGGTGTCGCTGCCGCTCTGGGCGTGGCTGGCCGTCCGGGAGCGCTCCTCGCGACCGGCCGAGGCACCCGCGCCGCCCGACCCGACCCTGCGGATCTACCGCTCCCGCACGGCCGTGGCCCTGACGACCCTGTTCGCCGTGCAGTCGATGCACGCTTACGTGCAGTTCGGCTGGCTGCCCCAGATCTACCGCGACGCCGGCCTCTCCCCCGGCTATGCGGGCGCCATGCTGGCCACCGTCACGTCGTGCGGCATCGCCGGCGCGCTGCTGATGCCGACGGTCATCGACCGCTCCCCCAGCCTGGCGCCATGGATGCTCGGCTTCGCCGTGGCGATGCTGGGCGGCTACCTCGGACTCGTCACCATCCCGGCCACCCTGCCGTGGCTGTGGGCGCTGCTGCTCGGCTTCTCCGGCCTGGCGTTCCCGACGACCCTCGCGCTGCTCACCGCCCGCACCCACGACAGGCGGATCACGGCCCGGCTGTCGGGCTTCGTGCAGCCGGTCGGTTACCTGCTCGCGGCGCTGGGCCCCGTGACGGTCGGGCTGCTGCACGCCGCCACCGACAGCTGGACGATCCCCATCCTGCTGCTGATGTCCACCGTCGTCCCCTTCACCTGGGCCGGGCTGCGCGTCTCCCGACCGGTGTACGTCGACGACGAGCTCGCCACCGGGTGACGTTCGGCCCTTACCCGCACCGGCGAGCGGCTGTTGGCTGGGTGGTGAGAGGGAGGTGGCGCGGTGGAGGCGTGGGTCGACCTGTACTGGCTGCCCCTCGGGGCGGGCGGCCACGTCGTACGCCTGAACGGTCGTCTCTACGAGCGACTGGCCGCGCGGCGCGAGCACCGCCCACCCCTGGACCTCTACCACTCCGGGCTCATGGTGGGCGTGGACGGCGTCACCTACGCGGTGGAGATGGGACCTGTCTGGAACGTCTCCGACCCCCACCGCGGGGTCCTCTGCGAAGGCCCGGTCGCGTCCGAGCAGCTCGGCCGTTTCCGGGCGTTCCGCTACGAGGTGCGCTGCTGGCCCGGCGGCCGCATCCCGGACATCGCCGAGGCCGTCGCCAGCCCCGTCCGTACGACGGACGACCCGGCGCAGGTCGCGGCCGTGCTCGACGTGCTCGCGCAGGTCCCGCCCCTCACGTGGGGTCGCGACGAGCTGCACGCGGGCGAGATGTGGAACTCAAACTCCGTGGTCTCGTGGGCGCTCGCGCGCTCCGGTCACGACACCGACGCCCTCCGCCCGCCCGCCGGCGGCCGCGCCCCGGGATGGGACGCGGGCCTCCACCTGGCCATGCGGCAGCGTCGGACCGAGGGTCCGCTCCGCCGGTGACACGGCGCCTCGGAATCGGCTGGCCGTGAACCACCGGCTCCTCTAGGTTCTGCCGCATGAGCTTGAAGTGGGAGCAGGTCATCGTCCACGCGCAGGACCCGGTCGCGTTGGGTCGGTGGTGGGCCGAGGCGCTCGGCTGGGTCGTCGTCCACACCGACGACGTCAACGAGTTCGAGATCCGCCCGGAGGCCGACCGCACGCCGGGGCTGGACTTCGTCCGCCTCGACGAGCCCAAGCAGGCCAAGAGCCGGCTGCACCTCGACTTCCGGCCGGACAGCCAGGCCGACCAGGACGCCGAGGTGGCCCGACTGATCGCGCATGGTGCTCGGCGCGTGGACGTCGGTCAGGGCGATCGTCCGTGGGTCGTGCTGGCGGACCCGGAGGACAACGAGTTCTGCGTGCTCGGCCCGAGCTCGGAGTAGGTGCCGTCGGGGGCTCGTAGACTCGACCCATGCCCGGCCTGGAGCACACCGTCACCATCGCGGCTCCGCCCGAGGCGGTCTGGGCGGTGGTCGTCGACGTCGAGCGCTGGCCCGAGCGGATCCCCACGGTCGAGGCCGTGGAGCGGCTCGAGGCCGGTCCCCTGCGCGTGGGATCCCGGACGCGGTTGCAGCAGCCCCGGCTGCCCACCGCGGTGTGGACGGTCACCGAGCTGACCGACGGGCGGTCCTACACCTGGGAGTCGAGCTCGCCGGGCGTCACCGTGACCGCGTCGCACGTCGTCGAGCCGCACCCCACCGGGAGTCGGCTCACCCTCTCCGTGACCGTGTCCGGCCCGCTCTCCGGGATCGGCTGGCTCATGACGAGGTCACTGACCGGGCGGTACGTCGGCACCGAGGCCGACTCCGTCAAGTACGCCGCCGAGGCGCCGGCCGAGTAGGCACGGGCCCCGGCTTCGCCGGGACGACCCCGCGAGATGTCAGGCGCAGTCGCGGCAGAGGTCCTTGCCCGGGGACTCCCGACGCGACTCGTGCTGGACGAGGAAGCAGGAGGTGCAGGTGAACTCGTCGTTCTGCCTCGGCGTGACCTCGATGGAGAGCTCTTCGTGGGAGAGGTCTGCGCCGGGGAGCTCGTAGGACTCGGCCAGCTCGGTCTCGTCCTCGTCGATCTTGCCCGAGGTCTTGTCCTGCTCACCCGACGTCAGACGTCGCGCCTCGCGGCTCTCTTCCTTCTGCTCGTCCTCGGTCTTGCGCGATGCGTCGTAGTCAGTGGCCACGTGGGGTCCTTTCGGGGTCGAGCGCGCATCGTAGGCCCGGACGACGTCGCACGGTGCATCGAGACGCAGGGGTGGACATGCAAGCCCGGCGAGACGACCCGGAAGGCCGTCCGACAGGCGGTGACGAGCGACCGCAGTCGGCTCTCGAGAGGCTCAGACGGAACGCTCGAAGGTCACGATGAGACCGTCGACCCCGCCCGGCCCGACCCGGCCCTTGATCTCCGTCGAGGTGATCGCCTTCAGCCGCCACCCCTGCCGGGCGTGCTCGTTGAGCATCGTCTCGAGCTTGTCGCCCGACATCTTGCCGCCGAGCATCTTCTCGCGGATCTCCACCACTTTGTATTCGTAGGCCATGGATCGGAGCGTAGGCCGCCTGACCATGGAGCTTCAGGGACAGAAGTCCCGTCTCCGGCGACGACAGGCCCTGATCAGGGGATGACCCGGGCGTTGCGGTACTGCTCGGCGTACGCGAAGAACGTCGCCCGGCTGTCGCGGGTGGCGGAGAACCCGGCGGCGCGGCTCTTGTTCATGTCGGTGACGACCTCCATGTCCCGCCCGAGGTCCGCGTCGGAGTGCCACCAGGACGCGACGCGGGACAGTTCCGGCTCGACGAGGTCGTGCGTCGCCGCCAGCTCGCTCCACACCGGCTCCGTGCCGGCCATCGAGACCTCCAGGGGGCGGGGCGCATCGGCGTACCCCTCCCACTCCAGGTCGAACCACGCCGCGACCTGGGGCCACAGCCAGCGCCACCGGAAGACGTCGCCGTTGGCGGTGTTGAACGCCTGGTCCTGCCCCGCCGGCGTCCGCGCCGCCCACAGCATCTGCTCGGCGAGCAGGTCGGCGTCGGTGACGTCCGTCAGCCCGTTCCACTGCTGCTCCGAGCCCGGGAAGACGAAGGGCAGGTTCTGCTCGCGGCACAGCGAGGCGTAGGCGCACACCGTGGCCACCATGTTCATCGCGTTGCCGGTGGCGAACCCGAACACCGTGTGCGAGCGGTGCACGCTCCAGGTGAAGCCGTCGCGCTCGGCGGCGGCGAAGAGCTCGTCCTCCTGCGCGTAGTAGAAGTTGGGGTAGGGCAGCCGCTCCTCGTCCTCGCGGAAGGGCGTGTCGGGCATCTCGCCCTGGCCGTAGGCCTCGAAGGGCCCGAGGTAGTGCTTGAGCCCGGTCATCAGCGCGACGTGCTTCAACGACCCGGCCGGCGACAGCGCCGACAGCAGGTCACGGACGGCTCCGCCGTTGACCCGGATGTTCTCGGCCTCGGTCTCCATCCGGGTCCACGCCGTGATCGCCACGAAGTCCGGCCTCACGTCGGCGAGCGCCTCGGCCAGGCCATCGGGGTCGCCGAGGTCGGCACGGACAGGGCGTACGTCGGGGTGCGGCGTGGTGCCGCTGCGCGAGAGGCCGTAGGTCTCCCATCCCTCGTCGACGAGTCGCCGGGCGACGGACTGCCCCACGATCCCGGTGGCTCCCACCACCAGGGCACGGCCCGGGGACGACGTGGATGACTCGGACATGCGTGGTCCTCTCAGCGGTGGGCGAGCGTCGTACGACGACCGCTGCTCGACACTACGGTCCGACCCCACTCACCGGAGCACGGCCCGGTGCGAGCGGTGCCGAGCTCAGACGTGACCGCTGAGCTGGGCCAGCCGGACCGCCAGGGCGTCCACCATCGCGCTGGCCTGCTTGGCCGAGACGGCCGAGGTGCGGTCGCCGCCGTGGCTCGACACCGGGAGCACGTCGACCGACAGCTTCGCGCCGCCGGCGAGCGCCCGCAGCTCGTCGATCTTGTTGCCGAAAGGTGAGCCACTCCCCGGGGAGTAGTACTCCATGACGTCGTCCAGCTCGTCGGCGAACAGGTCGGTCTTGGTGACGGCGATGACCAGCCAGACCGGCCGGTCACGGCGCACGGCCATCGAGGCGATCCGGTGCGCGGTGATCGCCCAGTCCTCGAGCTCCGCGGCGAGCAGCTCCTCGCGGGTCGCCGTCGCCAGGCCGGACGTGCCGGCCACGCGCCGGGGCGTGGCATGACCGTTGGCGACCACGTGGATGATCCCGTCGACCGGCTCGTCGTGGAAGACCTCGTCGAGCGCCGAGAGCCGCGTCGCCGCGTTGTCCCCCGGCACCACCAGGAACCGGAAGCCCTGCAGCCGGCGCGAGCGGCGGGTCCGTCGCTCCATGACCGCGGACCCGACCTCGCCCACCCCGTTGGCGGACGTACGCCGCGCGAGCCGGTTGGCCAGCTCGGTCTTGCCGACCCCGGTCATCCCGGTGACGGCCACCGTCGGGAAGCGTCCCCGGAACAGCCGGCCCATGCGCTCCGGGGCGGCCGCGAGGCCGGACAGCACGCCGCCGGCGATGGTCGCGCCGAGGGCGGCGCGTCCGGAGGTGGGCAGGACCGTCCGGAAGCGGGTGGATGAGCGGGACACGAGACTCCTCGGGCTACGCATGCGGGAGGGCGGGCACGACCGAGCCTACGTTCGGCCCGGCTCGCGCCCGGTCACAGGACGCCGGGGTCGAGGTCCAGCGTCGTGCGGTCGCCGTCGGCGAGGAGGTCGAGCATCGGAGCGATCTTCGGCAGCTCACGGCCGAAGAAGTACGCCGTCGCGGACCGCTTGCCGTCGTAGAACACGCCTTCCTTGCCGTCCGCCACCAGCCACTGCTCCAGCCACAGCCAAGCCACCACCAGGTGGCCGGCGGCTTCGAGGTACGCCGTCGCGTCGGCGAGCATGGCCTGCTGGTCACCGCGGGTCGCGATCGCACCGGTGACCTCGACGAGCCGCTCGGCGGCGGCCGCGAGCTGCGCGGCGTACCTCTCGCCGTCGGCGTCCCCGGTGCCGCTGGCGCGGCGCGCGGTCTCGTGGATCCGGCCGACGAGCAGGGACAGCCCGGCGCCGGCGTCCATCAGCACCTTGCGACCGAGGAGGTCGAGGCCCTGGATGCCGTGGGTGCCCTCGTGGATCGCGTTGAGCCGGTTGTCGCGGTAGTGCTGCTCGACGTCGTGGTCGCGGGTGTAGCCGGCGCCGCCGAGCACCTGGATGGCCAGGTCGTTGGCGGCCAGGCACCACTGCGAGGGCCAGCTCTTGGCGATCGGGGTGAGGACCCCGAGCAGCTTCTCCGCCTCGGCGGTCACGGCCGCGTCGTCCAGGGACGCGATGTCGTCGACCAGCCGCGAGCAGTAGAGGTTGAGCGCGAGGGCGCCCTCGACGTACGACTTCTGGGCGAGCAGCATCCGGCGGACGTCCGGGTGCTCGACGAGCGGCACCTGGGGCGACTCCGGCGAGGCACCCAGCGGCCTGCCCTGCAGCCGCTCGCGCGCGTAGGCCAGTGACTTCAGGTAGCCGGTGTAACCGAGGGCGGTGGCGCCCAGGCCGACGCCGATCCGGGCCTCGTTCATCATGGTGAACATGGCCGGCAGGCCGCGGTGCTCGGTGCCGACGAGGTGGCCGACGGCGCCCGGTCGTCCGCCGGGCGTGAACGCGCCGTCGCCGAAGATGGGGGCGGTGTTGACCGTGCCCCGGAATCCCATCTTGTGGTTGATCCCGGCGAGGACGACGTCGTTGCGCTCGCCCACCGTGCCGTCCTCGTCCACGAGGTACTTCGGCACGAGGAACAGCGAGATACCGCGGGTGCCGAGCGGGGCGTCGGGGGTGCGGGCGAGCACGAGGTGCACGATGTTGTCGCCCATCTCGTGGTCACCGCCCGAGATCCACATCTTGCGGCCGAAGAGACGGTAGGTGCCGTCGGGCTGCGGCTCGGCCCGGGTGGTGATGTCGGCAAGGTTGGAGCCGGCGTGCGGCTCCGAGAGGGCCATCGTGCCGAAGAACCGGCCGGTGGTCATCGGCTCGACGAACAGGCCGACCAGCTCCGGGGTCGCGTGCACCGTGAGGAGGTTGGCGTTGGCCAGGGTGAGCAGCGCGTAGCCCGCCGTGCCCACGTTGGCCGCGTGGAACCACGCCATGCACGCGCCGAAGACCGACGAGGGCAGCTGCAGCCCCCCGGCCTCCTCACTCAGCGGCGCCGCGAGGAACCCCGCGTCGGCGAAGGCCCGCAGCGCCGGCTCGACCTCCGGGACCAGCTCGACGCGCTCCCCGTCGAAGCGTGGCTCCGCCAGGTCCGCCGCCCGGTTGTGCGGGGCGAAGTGGTCGGTCGCGATCCTCTCGGCGAGCCCCAGCAGGTCCTCGACGACGTCGCGGGAGTGCTCGGCGTACCTCGTGCGCTCGAAGAGCCTCTCGGTGTCGAGCCACTCGAAGAGCAGGAACTCCAGGTCCCGGCGCGACATGATCTGGCTCATCGATACTCCCTCGGTGGCTCGGCTCGCTCCATGACTACACGACGCGCGCACGGACCCGCGATCCAGGCGCGCTCGAAGTTAGGGGCGCTGACGGCTCGGGACTCCCCGAGCCACCTGCTGTGAGCGTGAAACCGCTCACACTCGATGCGTCGCGCCAGCGTGGAGACGCCGGTTGCGGCCGCATCCCGATTCGACCGACCCCGCCATCGCATGTTGTCGTGGTGGGGTCGCTGGCGGTGTCCTCCACCCGAGAGGCGCCTCCCTTCGTGAGGTGTTGCACGCCGCGGCCTCGACGCCCGGACCGACGGCGTCGCGTCCGAGCGCCGCCGCCGGCGCACCCCACTGCGTGAGGTCACTGCCTGTGCTTGTCACTCCCAGAACCTTCCTGCCCACCCGTCTCCGCGGCGTCGCCGCCGGCACTGCCGCGGCCGCCCTGGCCATCACCCTCGTGCCCGGCGCTGCCGCCGCCCAGGAGTCCACCCGTGCCGACGGCCAGGTGGCCGTCCGGCTGAAGGTGGCCACCCAGCCCGCCGTCGAGGTGGCCGTCCCGCCCCGCGCCTGGCCGACCGCCGTGGTCGAGGGCCAGGGCGTCGCCGTCGACGGCAACGACCTCGTCGAGGTCGTCCGTGACGGTCGCAAGGTCAGCGGGAGCAGGAAGCGCGTCCAGTACGGCGACACCGTGCGACTCGTCGCCGTCGAGAAGACCCGCAAGACCAAGACCGCGCGCGTCCGCGCCGGCGTCGTGGAGGTCCCCACCACCAAGCTCGCCCCCGGCCGCCGCAAGGTGGTCCGCCCGGGCAAGGCCGGCATGCGCCGGATCGTCGCGGTGCGCACGCTCCACAACGGCGAGCCCGCGACGTACCGCGTCGTCTCCCGCAAGATCGTCCGCAAGCCGCAGGCCCGCCGGGTGCTGGTCGGCCGCCAGCCCTGGTCCGTGCCGGGCACGGACGGGCTCAACTGGGGTGCCCTCGCCGGGTGCGAGTCCGGCGGCAACCCGCGCGCGGTCAACGCGGCCGGTTACTACGGCCTCTACCAGTTCAACGTCGCCACGTGGCGCAGCGTCGGCGGGTCCGGCATGCCGCACCACGCGTCGGCCGGCGAGCAGACCTACCGCGCCAAGAAGCTGTACGCCTCGCGCGGCCGCTCCCCGTGGCCCACCTGCGGTCGCCTGCTCTGAGCCGCTGAGGAGCCGTGGGAGAGCGCCTACGCTGGTGCGGTGAGTGACGCGCTGGACGCCGGGCCGTTCTTCCACGGCACCAAGGCCGACCTGCAGGTCGGGGATCTCCTCACGGCCGGGTTCAGGTCCAACTACCGGCCCGAGGTCGTGATGAACCACGTCTACTTCACGGCGACGCCCGACGGAGCCGGGCTGGCGGCGGAGCTCGCCGCGGGCGAGGGCGCTCCCAGGGTGTACGCCGTGGAGCCGACGGGGGCGTTCGAGGACGACCCCAACGTGACCGACAAGAAGTTCCCCGGCAACCCGACCCGGTCCTACCGCAGCAGCCACCCGCTCAGGGTCGTCGGCGAGGTCGCGGACTGGACCCGGCTGACCCCGGAGGCGCTCCAGGCCTGGCATGACCGGCTCGCGGTGATCCTCGCGGACGAGCGCGGCGAGATCATCAACTGACCTGGATCGCCGCTGCTCGAACGGGCTTCGGACCGGTGGGTCCTAGGGTCGACGGATGGAGCTCACCGATCCGTCCCCCGAGGACCTCACCCACCTCCACCGTTGCATCGACCTCGCCCGCGAGGCGCTGGACGCCGGCGACGAGCCGTTCGGCTCGGTCCTGGTCGACCCGGACGGCGTCGTGCTGCACGAGGACCGCAACCGCACCGCGGACGGCGACCAGACCCGCCACCCCGAGTTCGAGCTCGCGCGCTGGGCGGCGACCCACGTCGCGCCGGACGTACGCCCCGCGTGCACGGTCTACACCTCGGGCGAGCACTGTCCGATGTGCGCCGCCGCCCACGCTTGGGTCGGCCTCGGTCGCATCGTGTACGCCGGGTCGACAGCGCAGCTCACAGAGTGGCGACGGGCCCGTGGCGTCGCGCCGGGACCCGTGGCGCCCCTGCCCATCAACGCCGTGGCGCCGGACCTGCCGGTCGACGGGCCGGTCCCCGCGCTTGCCGACGAGCTGCGGGCCCTGCACGTGCGGGGTGCCTCGCCGAGCGCGTAGGCGAAGCGGGAGCTGTGGAGCGGACGCGAGGATTTGAACCTCGACCCATTCCCTGGAGGGGAAGCGTGCTGCAACTACACCACGTCCGCGAGACCAGCCTCTGACGAGCCTGACACGTCCGAAGTATGAACCAGCTCCGGGACTGTCCCGACGGCAGGGTGCAGCTCCCTGCATCACGATCTGGATCACGGTCGACAGACGAGGCCCGCTGCGGTTCCATGGACATGGCCCGCGGAAGGAGCTCACACATGACCTATCGGAGCCCCGGCGTGTACGTCGAGGAAGTCAGCAGCGGGACGCGGCCCCTCGAAGGGGTCGGGACGGCCGTCGCGGCGTTCGTCGGTATGGCTCCCGGTGGGCCGTTCGACAGCCCGACACTGCGCGTCGCGGTCGGGGTCGGCCTCGCCGTCGCTGTTGCTCTGGTCGTGCGTCGCCGACACGCTTCCTGATGGTCGGCTCGGGACGCCGACTCTTGGACGACGACTAGAGAACCGCTCCGCGGGGGGCGACCTCCACCGCGGCAACACCCCGTGCGTACAACACCAGGAGCCGATCGCCGTGCCTGCAACGCAGCGCCCCGGAATCCTGCGACAGCGTGGCGACGACATGATCGATGACCTCGCGTTCACTCCCCGCGGCGCCGTCCTCGTACACGACGTCCAGCGTGTCGCCGCTGAGCAGCCGGACCCGGAGCACGAGCTCTTCCATGTCTCCGCACACTAGACGCGCGCAACGCCGACCCGCCATGAGTCTCCGCGGCCACGGTGCCTCATGATCCGCCCAGCCGGTCGCTCGTTCGCCGCAGGCGCGGTGGCCGCTGCGATCCTGCTGGCTGCCGTGGTGTCCTGCCAGACGACGGACCCCGACGAGGGACCCCGGTCGTCAACGGCTGAGTCGAGCTTCACGGTCGTGCAGATGAATCTGTGCCTCTCTGGCCTGGCCGGCTGCTTCGACGCGACGGGCTACCCCGACATCCTCGACGCCGCGGTGCTGCGCATCCAGGCAGCTGGACCGAACGCGGTGACCGTGAACGAGGCCTGCCGTCAGGACGCCCTCCGGATCGCCCGGCGCACGACCTACGACGTCCGGTTCGTGCCGGTGGAGTACGCCGGTGGGCCGCTCCCGTGCGTCGATCCGGGCGGCCGCGGCCTGTTCGGGATTGCCGTGCTGACGCGAAGACCCATCCTCCGCTCGGAGAGCGAGGCCTTCGTGGCGCAGGCCGACCTGGAGGAACGACGCTGGCTGTGCGTCTCCACGGACGACCGTGTCGACATCTGCACCGCACACCTGGAGCCGGACTCGAGCGAGGCGGACACGACGAACGACGCCCAGTGCGCGGAGCTCGGCCTGGTGCTCACGCACCGCGCGACACAGCTCATGATCTTCGGCGGAGACCTGAACCGCCACGACGCCTGTGCACCTGCCGGATCCTGGAGCCGCACCGACGCTGCATCCGGCCGGTTCCCGGGAGTCCAACACGTCTACGGAAGCCCGGCGTTCGAAGACCCGGTCGCGCAGGTGCGACCGTGGCGATTCAGCGACCACGACCTGCTTGTGGTCAGCGCCCAGGTGGTGTTGAGACCACCCCGGGGCCCGGTCGTCGGAACGGCATTGCCAGGACCGGGACGAGTCTCCATGGTGGGTTGATGGCCACACCACCCCAGCACCTGAGCCGTCCCGCAACCTGAGGTGTGGGCCACACCTCACCGGCCGCCGGAACACGATCGCGACGCCACCGGTTGTGAATCAGTGCCGGCCCGGTCCATCCCCCCGGGCTCTACACATTGCCGCTACGAGCGGCCACTCGCCGAGTGTCGGCGGCGCTCGAAAACTGAACAGTTTCGGTGGTGAAAAGTGAGCACTCAACGATTGGAGTGTGATCACTTTGGAGGACTGGGCGCTGATCAGGAGGCTGGCTGCGGACGGGG
>NZ_LMSN01000004.1:0-111579 GCF_001428425.1 Nocardioides sp. Soil777 | reverse complement strand
ACCCGACCACCCACCCCCCGCATCGCCGGCCGCAAGCCCGAGCTCACCGCCGTACGACGCCACCTCGAGTCCGGCACCGGACTCCTCCTCGTCACCGGTGAGGCCGGCATCGGCAAGACCACCCTGGTCGAGGCGGCGGTCGGCGGCGCCGACACGGTGGTCGCCGTCGCACGCTGCCTGCCCCTGTCGCGGCACGCGGCGTTGATGCCCGTCATCGACCTCCTGCGCGCCCTCCTCGAGGTCGACGAGGGCCGACTCGTCGAGGGCGCGCTCGCGCGCTGCCCGTCGTACGTCGCACCCACCCTGGCCGCCCTGCTGCCCGAGATCGACGCCGCCGGGATTCCGCCACCGCCCGCCGACGACTTCGCCCGGCAACGCCTCCTCGCCGCCGTCAGGGCGGTCCTGGACAGCATCGCCACCCCACGAGGCCTCGGCCTCGCCCTGGACGACCTGCACTGGGCCGACGAGAGCACCCTGGCGCTCCTCGAGTACCTGGTGGCGAGGGGCACCCGCGTCGCCCTCGTCGGCACCTGGCGGCTGCACGACCCCGGGACCCCCGACGACCACACCGCGTGGCTCGCCCGGGTGCGCCGACCGGCCGCGGGCGGGATCGTCGACCTCGGCCCCCTCGACCGCACCGACACGGCCGCGCAGCTCGCCCTGCTCCTCGGCGTGCCGCCGTCCGCGGCGCGGGTGGATGCCGTGTTCGGGCGCAGCGTCGGCCATCCGCTCTTCACCGAGCAGCTCGCGGTCGCCGGCAGCGGGACCGCCCTTCCGCCCGTGCTCGAGGACCTGCTGGACGCGCGGTTGGGTGGTCTCGGCGGCGTGCCGTGGGTCGTCGTCCGGGCGCTCGGTGTTGCCGGTCGTCCACTGCCCGTCGCCGTGCTGACCGCCGTGACCGGACTCGGGGATGTCGAGGTCTCCGACGCACTGCGCGACCTGGCGCACCGACACCTCCTCGACACCACCGGTGGGGACGTCGCGCTCGCCCACCCGCTGATCTCCGAGGGCGTCGGCCGTCGTCTCGTGCCGGGTGAGGCCTCCGCCGTCCACGCGGCCCTGGCCCGTCAGCTCGCCGATCGCGCGGGGACCTCGGCCGCCGAGGTCGCCGCGCACTACAAGGCCGCCGACGATCCCGACCACGAGCTGCCGTGGCGGATCCGCGCTGCCCTGGAGGCCCAGCAACGCACCGCGTCCCGCGAGGAGGCCGACCACTGGTTGCGCGCACTCGACATCTGGCCACCCCCCTCGGCACCGCAGCCGACGCCACGCCTCGCAGCGGCACAGCTGGCCGCGGTGCACGCGCTCGACGGGGCCGGGCGGGAGCCTGTCGGGCTCGCGCTCGCCCTCTCGGCGCTGGACGCGGATCCCACCGCAGACCGCGACGACCGCTTCGATCTGGGGCTCCGCGCCGCGGGCATCACCTGGGGCCAGCACGGACCGGATCGCGCGCTCGAGCTCCTCGACGAGGTGGAGGAGTGCTACGGAACGGGGATGTCACCCGACAGGCGCGTCCGCTGCCTGTGCCTCCGTTCCAGCCTCCTGGCGAAGACGGGTCGGGAGGGGCAGGCGCTGGCCCTGCTGGACGAGGCCGTCGGCCTCGGCCCCGACGTCACCGACCGGGCCGTCGTGCTGCGGATGCACGCGTCGAGGGGCTGGCACCTCGGGTTCACGGGCGACCTCGCGGCCGCACTCGCATCCTTCGACGCGGCCAGGGCGGTCCTCCGGCAGGAGACGACACCGCACGGCGAGGCGTTCCTCGCCATGATGCAGACGGACGTGCTGCTCCAGCACGCCCGCCCGCCGCAGGAGCTGGAGGCAGCGGCCCGCACGTCGCTGGAGCAGATCGTGGAGCTCGACCTGCGCTCCACCATCCCCCACATGGTCCGGAGCAACGTCGCGGAGGCCTGGCTCGATGCGGGCGAACCGGCGAGGGCACGCGCGTTGCTGGTCGACGACGTGCAGTCGAGCGACGAGTACTCGCTGTGGCCGCTGCGCCTCGTCGCGGCGCGGTTGGCCGTCATGGAGGACCGCTGCGCCGAGGCGCTCGACCTCACGAGCCTGCCCCACCAGGACGATCTCTTCGCCCGGCTCACGTTGGCCGTGCCGACCTGTGAGGCACTGCTCTGGCTGGGACGCCCGCGAGACGCCGTCGACCGGCTGACGGACCTCCTGAGGCAGACCCTGGACAACGACACGGCCACCATCGCGGGCCCCGGCTTCGCGACCCTGGCTCGTGCGACCGCCGATCTGCAGCGGCTCCAGCCTCGCGAGGGCGCGACCGGGCAGCTGCAGGTGCTCCGGCAGTCGGCCGGCACCGACCCCTTGGGACCGGGCCCCGTCCCGGCGACACGTCCCGGTCACGCCGCCCTGTGGGAGTGCGAGATCTCGCGCGCCACCGACGAGGACACACCCGAGCAGTGGAGTCGTGCCGCCACCGCGTGGGACCGGCTCACCCGCCCTCACGACGCGGCGTACTGCCGCTGGCGGGCGGCGCAGGCGGCGCTGCGCGACGGGCGGGCCACCCCGGCCCGACGCCTCCTCGCGAGCGCGGCCGCCGACGCGCGCGAGCACGTCCCCCTACACCGGGCGATCAGCGCCACCGTCGCAGGTGGATGCTGACCGCCCGGCCAGGGGACCTGGTCCTCGTGCGCTGGTCCTCGTGCGCTGGTCCTCGTGCTGCCGACCGGCGACGCGAGCCGCCGGGGTCGGTCGCCCGACCCCGACGGACTCCCCCGCGTCCACCCCCCGGTGCTGACCCCACTGAATCCCCCGATGCTGGTCTGACGGCGCCGGCCGTCCTGCTATCGCCGGATCGAGCGAGGGCAGGTCGGCTGCGGTCCGTCGTAGGCGGTGTTCCAGTGCGACTGGATCATGAAGCAGGGCCGGTCCTTGGGACCGTCCTTGCCGGCGGCCGCCGCGCTGCTCGCGATCGGCGCGAACGCGGTGGTCGTGATGATGGCGGCGGCCGCGCCGATGGCGGCGCAGCGGCGGCGGAACTGCCTGCTGTTCATGTCTGTCTCCCCTGTGTGGACCCCGCGGTTGCGGTGGTTGTCCATCCAGAGTTGGCCCGCTCGACCCCGGGTTGACGGGAGTTGACAGAAGTGGACAGCCGGGACGGCTCAGGCGCTGAGGTCGTCGTCCTCGGCCAGCACGCGGGCGACCGCGATCGCCGCGGCCCGACCGGCACGGTTGGCGCCGATCGTGCTGGCCGACGGCCCGTAGCCGACCAGCTGCACCCGCGGGTCGCGGACGGCCGTCACGGCGCTCTGCACGGCCCCGCTCACGTCGAGCTGGATGCCACCCGCCGGCGTGCGGAGCCGGAGCGGGGCGAGGTGGCCGATGGCCGGGCGGAAGCCGGTGGCCCAGAGGATCACGTCGACCCGCTCGAGCACCGCACCCGCGTCCCAGCGCACACCGGTCGGCTCGATCCGGTCGAACATCGGCCGCCGTCGGTAGGCGCCGAGCCGCTCCGCCTCCAGCTCCTGGGGCCGCAGGGCGAGGCCGGTGACGCCCACGACGCTCGTCGGCGGCAGCCCGCGGCGCACGCGATCAGCGACCAGCGTGACGGCGGCGAGGCCGGCCTCCGGGTCGAAGTCGTCGGTGCGCCACACCGGTGGGCGACGAGTCACCCACAGGGTGTCGGCCACGGGTGCCAGCTCGCCGAGGAACTGCACGGCGGAGGCACCGCCGCCGACCACGAGGACGCGGCGCCCGGCGAAGTGCTGCGGTCCGGGGTAGTCGACCGTGTGCAGCTGCTCGCCGGCGAACGTCTCGATGCCCGGGTAGTGCGGCACGAAGGGCTGCGTCCAGGTGCCGGTGGCGTTGACCAGGGTCCGGGTGCGCCAGGTCCGCTCGCCCGCCGTCACGACCAGCAGCCCGCCCTCGCTGGACACCGAGTCGACGAGGACGGGCCGCACCACCGGCAGGTCGAAGCGACGCTCGTAGTCCGAGAAGTACGCCGGTACGACGACATTGGCCCGCCGGTCCGAGCGCCCCGGGGCGATCGCGTCGGGCAGGTCCGCGACGCCGTGCACGTCCGCCATGCTGAGCGAGTCCCAGCGGTGCTGCCACGCGCCTCCGGGACGCTCGGCGGCGTCGAGCACGACGTGGTCGATGCCGCGGCGTGCCAGGTGCCGGGACGTGGAGAGGCCGGCCTGGCCGGCGCCGATGACGAGCGAGTCGAGGATCTGGTCGTGGACGTGCACATCGGCCCAACGCCCGGGCAGCGTCCGCTATGCCCGACCCCGCGGCGTACCCTCAGCCCTCGTGAGCGAAGCTGAGTTCCGTTACTCCGACCTCCTGCCGACGGGCCCCGACGAGACGCCGTACCGGTTGATCACCACCGAGGGCGTCTCCACCACCGAGGTGGACGGCCAGACCTTCCTGCGTGTGTCGCCGGAGGCGATCCAGCGGCTGACCGCCGAGGCGATGCACGACATCAGCCACTACCTGCGGCCCGCGCACCTCGCGCAGCTGCGGCGGATCATCGACGACCCCGAGGCGTCGGGCAACGACCGCTTCGTCGCCCTCGACCTGCTCAAGAACGTCAACATC
The DNA here is from genome assembly GCF_001428425.1 of Nocardioides sp. Soil777. Classification (NCBI taxonomy): domain Bacteria; kingdom Bacillati; phylum Actinomycetota; class Actinomycetes; order Propionibacteriales; family Nocardioidaceae; genus Nocardioides; species Nocardioides sp. Soil777. The sequence goes on along the minus strand of NZ_LMSN01000004.1, from coordinate 107,022 downwards.
TCCGCCGGCGGCGTGCTGCCGATGTGCCAGGACACCGGCACCGCGATCGTCATGGGCAAGAAGTCCGAGGGTGTCCTCACCGGCATCGACGACGGCGAGGCGATCAGCCGCGGCGTGTACGACGCGTACACCAGGCTCAACCTGCGCTACTCCCAGCTCGCGCCGCTGACGACGTTCGAGGAGAAGAACACCGGCACCAACCTGCCGGCGCAGATCGAGATCTACTCGACGCCGCAGAGCTCCGGCAAGCCGGAGTACAAGTTCCTCTTCATGGCCAAGGGCGGCGGCTCGGCCAACAAGTCGTTCCTGTTCCAGGAGACGAAGGCGATCCTCAACCCCGAGCGCCTGCTGACCTACCTCGACGAGAAGATCCGCTCGCTCGGCACGGCCGCGTGCCCGCCGTACCACCTCGCGGTCGTCATCGGCGGCACGAGCGCGGAGTACGCCCTCAAGACCGCGAAGTACGCCTCGGCCCACTACCTCGACAACCTCCCGACCGAGGGCTCCATGAGCGCGCACGGCTTCCGCGACCTCGAGCTCGAGGAGGAGGTCTTCAAGCTGACGCAGTCCTTCGGGATCGGCGCGCAGTTCGGCGGAAAGTACTTCTGCCACGACGTCCGCGTGGTGCGGCTCCCCCGCCACGGCGCCTCGTGCCCCGTCGCCATCGCGGTGTCCTGCTCGGCCGACCGGCAGGCGCTGGGCAAGATCACCGCCGAGGGCGTCTTCCTCGAGCAGCTCGAGACCGACCCGGCGCACTACATGCCCGACGCCGGGGTCTCCGACGAGATCTCGTCGGGCGAGGTCGTGCAGATCGACCTGAACCTGCCGATGTCGGAGATCCTCGCGGAGCTCTCGCGCCACCCCGTGAAGACGCGGCTGTCGCTGACCGGGCCGCTCGTCGTCGCCCGCGACATCGCCCACGCCAAGATCAAGGAGCGCCTCGACGCCGGGGAGGAGATGCCGTCGTACCTGCGCGACCACCCGGTCTACTACGCCGGCCCCGCCAAGACCCCCGCCGGGATGGCGTCCGGGTCGTTCGGACCCACGACGGCCGGTCGCATGGACTCGTACGTCGAGCAGTTCCAGGCCGCGGGCGGCTCGAAGGTGATGCTCGCCAAGGGCAACCGCTCCCGGGTGGTCACCGAGTCCTGCGACGCCCACGGCGGCTTCTACCTCGGCTCGATCGGCGGGCCGGCCGCCCGCCTCGCCCAGGACTGCATCACCTCGGTGTCGGTGCTGGAGTACGAGGAGCTGGGCATGGAGGCGGTCTGGAAGATCGAGGTCGAGGACTTCCCCGCGTTCATCGTGGTGGACGACAAGGGCAACGACTTCTTCACCGACCCCTCCGGTGCCGTCACCGTGCCCGTCTCCGGGATCCGGGTCCGCTCCGCCGAGAAGTGAGCCGAACTGGCTCAGATGGGGCATGACACCGTCCTGCTGCGGCGCGATGCTGGAGTGACCACGTCGCTCGGGCGACACCACGACAGCGGTCGACGAGGGAGTCGAGGTGGGAGGACTGCCACGACCTGACCTCCCGCCGGGGCCCCAGCGGGAGCTCGTGGACGCCCTGCACGACCTCCACCTCCGGGCCGGCTGGCCCAGCCTGCGGACGCTGGCCCGGGAGGCCGGGTGCAGCCACACCACCGTCTCGCACGTGTTCTCCTCCGCCCGGCTGCCGGCATGGGGCGTGCTCGAGCTGGTCGTCGAGGCACTGGGTGGTGACACGTCCCGGTTCCACGACCTCTGGCTCGCCGCCGGGCGGGACGAGGAGGGGCCCCAGACCCGCGCGCGGCCGACCATGGCCGGTCGGCGCGAGGAGCTCCGGGTCGTACGACGACACCTCGAGGCGGGCGACGGCCTGATGCTGCTCGTCGGCGAGGCAGGGATCGGGAAGACCCGCCTCGCCACGGTGGCGGCCGACAGCGCCGACGGTGTCGAGGTGCTCACGGGGCACTGCCTGCACCTGTCGGTCGACGTACCCCTCCTGCCGACGGCCACGGTGCTGCGGGCCGCCCACCAGGCCGGCGACGGGACGTGGCTGACGCAGGCGCTGGCCGCCTCGCCCGGGTACGTCGAGGAGTCCCTCAAGCGGCTGCTGCCCGAGATGGACAAGGACGGGTCGCCGCCGGCCCCCGAGGACGGCTGGTCCCGGCAACGACTGATGTCGGCGATCCGGACCGTGCTCGAGGCCCTGTGCCGGGTCCGGAGGATGGCCGTCCTCCTCGAGGACCTGCACTGGGCCGACACCGCCACGCTGGCCGTGCTGGAGCACCTCGCCAACGCCGGTGCCGGGCCCCCGCTGCTCGGCACCTTCCGGCTCGACGAGCAGACGACCCGCGCGGAGGCGACGGAGTGGTTCACCCGGATCCGGCGCGTCGCCGGGGTGACCACGCTGGAGCTGGAGCCGCTGAGCCTCCCCGAGACGGCGGTCCAGGTCGAGCTGCTGGGCATCTCGATGCCTCCCGGTGAGATCGACAGGCTGCACGCGCGCAGCCGCGGTCAGCCCCTCTTCACCGAGCAGCTGCTGGCCTTCCACGACACCGGCGACCACCTGCCGGCCCTGCTCCGCGACCTGCTGGACCAGCGTCTCGACGGGCTCCGCCCCGGGTCCTGGCCGGTCGTCGTGGCGCTGGCGGTCGCGGGCCACCCGCTGCGCCTCGACGTCCTCCGCGCCGCGAGCGGGCTGGACCACGACCGGCTGCTCGACTGCCTGCACGAGCTGCGCGACCAGCACCTGCTCGCCGAGGCTGCCGAAGGACGGATCGAGCTGCAGCACCCGTTGCTGGCGGAGGCCATCGAGCGGCGCCTCGTCCCCGGCGAGTCCGCGCCCTACCACCAGCGGCTCGCCGAGGCCCTCGAGGCCGCGCCCGCGTCGGTCCCGGCCTCCGCGGTGGCCGCACACTGGCAGGCCGCCGGGCGACCCGACCGCGAGGTCGTCTGCCGCGTCCGTGCCGCGCGCGAGGCCGAGCTCCGCTTCGCGGCCCCCCAGGCGGCCACGCACTGGCTGCGGGCCATCCGGATCTGGCCCCCGGGGGCGCACCACGTCGGCGAGCCTCCGGTGGACCTCGTCGGCGCCTACTTCGCCGCGATGGACGCCTTCGAGCAGTCGTCGGAGCCCGAGCGGGCGTCCGCCCTCGCGCAGGAGGCCCTCTCCCTCGCCGCCGGGATGGGCGACGAGCAGCTGGCCGGGCTCTACCGCCGGGCCGCGGACTACCTCGGTGAGGTCGACGAGGAGTCGGCCCTGGTCCTCATCAACAAGGCCACGGCCTACCTGCACCACGTCCCTACGTCGATGAGCCACCTCGACACCCTGCGCCTGCGGGCCCGGACCCTCAGCGGGCTGGGTCGCCTGGCCGAGGGCCTGCGCGACGCCCGCCGGGTGGTCGAGATCAGCCGCGAGCTCGACGACCCCGACGAGCTGCGCAGCTCGCTGATGCACGTCGCGTGGTACGAGGCGGTGACCGGCGACTCCGCGGACGCGGTCCAGCACGCCGTCGAGGCGGCGGCGCTCCCGACGCTGCGCGACGACCCGGTCCGCGAGGTCCAGTTCGGCGTGCGCCACACCGACCTGCTCCTGATCACCGGGGGCACCGCCGAGGCGATCGAGGCCGCCGGCGCGGCGGGGCTCGAGGCCGCCGACCGGTGGGGCATCGACACCCGTGAGTCGAGCTCGCTGCGCGCCAACGTCGCCGACGCGCTCCGCCGGTCCGGGCACACGCGCCGGGCGTCGGCCATCATCGACCCGCTGACCGAGGCCGACCTCGACCCCCACCGGTGGGCCCTGCACACCGAGCGGGCCACCCTGGACATGATGCGCGGGCGCCGCGACGACGCGCTGCGCCGCTTCGAGGCCCTCGACGCCGTCGAGCTGCCGTCGCTGTGGAACCGCGCCGACGTGACGCAGTACGCCGCCCGCTCAGAGCTGTGGCTCGGCCGGCCGCAGGCCGCCTGGGACCGTCTGGTCGAGATGCTGGAGATGGCCGCCCGCTTCGACGCGATCTCCTCGCTCGGCGAGCTGCTCATGCTCGGTGCGCGCGCGGCCGCGGACCTGGTCGAGACGACCCCGCCCGGCTCGACGGCGCGACGCCGCCACGCCGACCGCCTCCGCGCCATCCGGTCGACCCCCGACCGCGACCCGCTGGCCGAGCCGTCACCCAGGGCGGTCGCCGCCTCGTGGGCGGCCGAGACGGACCGGCTCGCCGGCGGGCACGACGTGCGCCCCTGGCTGGCCGCCGCGGCGGAGTGGGACGGCCTCGGCCGCCCCCACGACGCGGCGTACGCCCGGTGGCGTGCCGCGCAGGCGAGCGTGGCGGCCGGACAGGCCGGACGCGCGGCGGCGTTGCTGCGCAGGGCGGCCCGGGACGCCCGGGAGCACGCCCCCCTCCTGGCCGCCATCCTCGCGACGCAGCCGGAGGGGACCGCCGACCCGTCCGAGTGACCTCCGTCAGACCGGGGCGACGACGAGGGACCCCCGACGACGGGCGTCGAGCGGTGATGGCCGGCGGTCGAGGCGGGCGTCGAGGACCGCCAGGGCGGGCTCCGGCTGTCCCGAGCTGACGAGGGCGAAGAGGAGGGTCTCCTCGACGACCTCGCGCTGGGCGGCCGAGCCGCCGACGCGCACGAGCGTGGGCAGCAGGTCGCCGAGGATCTCCGCGGCCCGCGTCCACTGCTGCTGGCCGGCGGCGAGGAGCGCGTCGCAGAGCGCCGTGCCGGTCGCCCGGATCGCCGGGTCGGACGCCGACCGGCAGTGGTCGCGGAGCCGGGCCAGGCGGGCGAGGTCACCGGCTGCGGCCAGCGCGAGCGCCGAGTGCATCGCCACGAACGGCGTCTCCGGGCGGTCGATGAGGTCCGCGCCCGCCGCCTCGAGCACGCACTCGACCGGCGGCGGGGCGACCTCGTGGGGGAATGCCTGCGAGCCCGCGGCGGCGTCCCAGTCGGCGGTGGTGATCCGCCAGCGCCACAGCAGCGAGGCCGAGTCGATGAGCGAGCGGACGCCGGTCACGGCCGGCGGGGCGAGCTGGCTGTAGCAGCGCTGGCGCACCGCCTCGGTGTCGCCGATGGCCAGGTCGTGCAGCGCCGCGTGCCAGGAGAAGTGCGCCCGGTGCGAGGCGGAGCGACCGCTCTCGGCCACCCAGTGGTCGAGCCACACCCGTCCGCCCTCGTGCTTGCCGGTCTCGTACATCACGTGGGTCTGCGCGTGCACAGCGTGGCCCGAGGAGGGCTCGCAGAACAGCGCGCTCTCCGCGAGCAGCCCGGCCTCGTCGAAGCGGCCCTGGTCCTGCCGGGTGAAGGCGAGCAGCGAGATGTACCACCAGTGGTCGCCGTACGCCGGGGCGAGCCCGTCGACCAAGTCCCAGGCCTCCTGCTGGATGTCGGTGACCCCGGAGAACGCGATCGTCGGCACCGCCGCCGAGACGGCCAGGACGTCGCGCGGGTGGTGGGCGATGTGGTTCATCAGCGCCGTGGCGCCCTCGTGGCGGGCGTCGTCGACCCGACGACCGATGACGTCCACCAGGCTGCGCTCGCGCTCGTCGCCCCGCGTGAGGACCGCGCGACGGGCGGCCTGCAGCGAGCCGGCCACGTCGGTCGCCGCCCCGGCCTCGTGGCCGAGCATCGCCAGCGCGGCGTGGGCCAGCGCGAAGTCGGGGTCCAGCGCCGCCGCCTCGCGCAGCAGCTCCTCACCGCCGGACTGGAGGCGCATCACCCGCTCCAGGCCGGCGTTGTAGCGCGCCGCCGCCTCCGCCGTCGCCGACAGCGGCAGGCCGAGGGGGTCGCGGGGCCGGGCGACGGGGTGGTGGCCGCTGACCAGCCGGCCGTCCTCGAGGCGGCGCGGCATCGGGGCGACGGCGTCGAGCACGTCGACCGCCAGGCCGAGCGCCTGGCTGCGGATCTCGGGGACCGCGGTCGACTCCCACAGCTCCCCCCGCCGCAGCGCGCCCAACGTCCACACGGGTGCGTCCGCCCGCCCCGTCGAGTCCAGCAGGCGTCCGTCACGGGTCCGGAAACCCATCCCGGCGGTGGCCGGCTGCGCCAAGGAGACGCCGCCGCGCACGGTGAGGAGGTCGTCGAGCACGGGGTTGCCGAGGCGTCGTACGTCGAGGGCGGGGCCGGTGCAGTTGACCACCCACCCGACGTCGTGGGTCGAGCCGTCGGCGAGGGTGACCCGCAGCCCGCCGCCGGTGAGCGGCGCGGCGTCGGCGACCGTGCCGGTGAGGTGGCGCAGCCGGTCGGCCGTCGCCAGCTCGCGCAGCACCGCCGCCGAGGTGGGCGGCATCCGGTGGCGGACCCGGTTCCAGTCGCCGGCGTCGGTGGCGAGGAACTCGGCGCGGTCGTCCTCGGACAACCGCTGCCACAGCTCGCTGACCCGGAAGCGCAGCCCGTCCATCGCCGGGCGCCAGTCGCCGCCGGTGGCCCGCACCCGCTCCACGTGCTCGGCGACGCTGGCCCGCAGCTCGGCCAGCGTGGAGCCCCAGTCGTCGACGTCGGGGATCGCGGCCAGCTGCAGCTCGTCGGCGTGCCGCGCGGGCATCTCGCCGCTGCGGGACACGGCGAGCACGCGCCGCCCCTCGCGGCCGCCGGGCCGGGTCAGGGAGAGGACGACGTCGACCATGGTGAGGCCGGCACCGACGACCAGCACGTCACCGGCGCCGACGCGGTCGCGGCGTACGACGTCCAGCGCGCCCGGCGCCCACGGGTCCGGCACGAAGAACGGCGATCCGGTGAGGCCGGGCGGCGCCCAGGCGTGACCGGCGGCGGGGACGCCGGTGGCGACGACCACCGCACCGGCGACCACGTCGTGCCCGTCGTCGAGCAGCACGGTGGCACCGTCCGCGTGGCGTCGTACGCCGACGGCCCCGGCGCGGACGTGGCGCAGCGAGGCGGTGGCGGCCGCCAGGTCGAAGGCGTCGGTGAGCGTCTCGTCGCGGTAGCGGGCGTACTGACGACGCGGCGCGAAGGTCCCCGGCTCGGACCCGGTGGCGTGCTCCTGGCGGGCCCGCCAGGCCACGAAGTGGCCCGGGTCCTGCGGCAGCGCGGTCATGCCCGCGGCCGGCACGTTGAGGAGGTGCTCGTCGTCGGTCGTGCCGAACGCGGTGCCCCGACCGGGGCGGTCCGCCGGGTCCACGACCACCACGTCGACCCCCGTCCCGCGCTGGTGCGCGGTGCGCGCGAGGTGGAGCGCCACCAGCGTGCCCGCCGCACCGCCGCCGATGACCACGACCTGGGGGCGACCCGACCCCGGAGAACCCAGCACCACGACATACCTCCTTAGACGATTGACTCACTCTACTTTCCCGCGGGCGAGATCGGCGAACGGACACGACGAGGTCCCGCGACCGGATCGGCGTCCCGGGGCAGGCAGGATGGTGCGCATGTCCGGAGACACCACCACCTCCACCGAGATCGCCCGCGCCGAGTCCCCCCGCGGCGAGCTGGTGCTGCGGCGGCGCACCAACCCCGGCGCGGCCGACGTCGTCGAGCTGCGCGTCAACGGCGTCTTCGTGATGGACACCCTCGAGACGAGCACCGAGATCGAGATGGCGGGCGTCGCGCTCGACCTCGTCGACGACCCGCGCGACGTGGTGATCGGCGGGCTCGGCCTGGGCTTCACCCTCCAGCGCATCCTGGCCGACGTCCGCGTCGAGCGCGCCACGGTCGTCGAGATCGAGGAGTCGCTCGTCGGCTGGATGCGCGACGGCACGGTCCCGCACGGGCCGGCCCTGCTCGCCGACCAGCGGGTCAGGATCGTCAACGCCGACATCCTGATGGCGATCGCCGAGGCCCGCGACACCCACGACCTGCTGCTGCTCGACGTCGACAACGGCCCGGGCTACCTCGTCCACGACGGCAACGCCGACGTCTACGGCCGCGACTTCCTGGCCCGCTGCCGCGACGTCCTCCACCACCGGGGCGTGCTCGTCGTGTGGTCGGCGGCCCGCTCCCCCGAGCTCCTCGCCGCGCTGGAGGACGTCTTCGGCGCCGCCGAGGAGCGGGCGTACGACGTCCTGCTGCAGGACCGCCCCGAGGAGTACTTCCTCTACGTCGCCCGTCGCTCAACCCCGGAGGCCTCGCCCGCGTAGGGACGGGTGACGACGACGGGCAAGGGCACGAGGGGGACCGCATGGGTCGAGGAGACCGGGACCGCGAGTTCGAGGAGTTCGTGGCCGCCGCGTGGCCACGGCTGCGACGGGCGGCCTACCTGCTCAGCCACGACTCCCACGAGGCCGAGGACCTGGTGCAGTCGGCGCTCGCCCGCTGCTACGCGGGCTGGGGGCGGATCCGCACCGAGTCGGCCTACTCCTACGTCCACCGGGCGCTGGTCAACGGCTACATCGACAGCACCCGGCGGCGTACGCCGATCCCGGTCGACCACGCGGCGTACGACGCCGACGACCGGACCGCCGGACCCATCGACCGGGCCGACCAGCGCAGCGAGCTGACCGCCCTGCTGGCGCCGTTGTCACCCCGCGAGCGCTCCATCGTGGTGCTGCGCTACTACCTCGACACCTCCGAGCAGGAGGTCGCCCGCGAGCTGGGCGTCTCGGTCGGCACGGTGAAGAGCACGGCGTCCCGCGCCCTCGCCCGGCTGCGCTCGGCCCACGCCACGACGACCACCCAGGAGCACCGATGAACCGCACCGACGACGACCTCGCCCTGCTCGTGGCCCTCGAGCCGACCTCCACCCGCTCCCCCGACCTCGGTGCGATCCGGAGCGCCGGTCGTCGGCTGGAACGCCGCCGCCGGGCCATCCACGGCGTCGCCGCCCTGGCCGTCGTCGGAGCGCTGGGGGTGCCGGCGGCGCTCGTCGCCACCCACGGCGGTGCCGGCGTCACGCCGACCCCGACCCCGGCTCCCGCGACCACCACGCCCTCGGTGACCGAGGACGGGACAGGGCCGGTCGACCAGCTCACCGACGCGCCCCCGGAGGTCATCTCACGGGGCTGCGGCGTGCTCGGCTGCCCCCGCGACGCCGTCCCCGAGACCGGGGAGGTGGTGGGCGAGCCCTGGGCCGTCGCCGCCCTCGCCAACGGCACCGACGAGGTCTTCTACGCCGTGCGCCCGTCCCCCGCTTCCGAGGTCGTCGTCGCGACCGGCTTCGTCGTCGACGGAGACCTCCAGCGCCTGGCGCTCCCCCTGCGCCCGGGAGGGGAGCCCCTCCAGCTCGTGGGCGGCGGGCGGCGTCAGGGGCCGGACGGCGCGTCGTACAGCATCGTGGGCCTGGCCGAGGACGCCACCGAGGTCTCGTGGCAGAGCCGGCCGGGCACCTGGTACGGCACCATCGAGAACCGCGACCTCGTCCCGGGGTGGACCGTCTTCCACGTCTCGGGGCAGTGGGACGCGTCCTGGCCCGCGAGTGGCGGGGCGCTGGTGTCGCTGCGCATCGACGGCGAGGTCGTCCACGGGGGGTGAGACGCCTCGCTGGGCGGTGCCCCGGGGTGGCCCCCCGGGGTGGAACGGCCCACCCCGGCCCGGGAGTAGCGTCGGGGCCATGAGCCAGACACGCACCGAGCACGACTCCATGGGCGAGGTCGAGGTCCCGGCCGACGCCCTGTGGCGAGCCCAGACCCAGCGCGCGATCGACAACTTCCCGATCAGCGGGACGACCCTCGAGCGCCGCCACGTGCAGGCCCTCGCCCTGGTCAAGGGGGCGGCCGCGCGGGTCAACGGTGACCTCGGGGTCATCACCGCCGAGCAGGCGGCCGCGATCGTCGACGCCGCCACCACGGTGGCGACCGGCGAGCACGACGACCACTTCCCGCTCGACGTCTTCCAGACCGGGTCGGGCACCAGCTCCAACATGAACACCAACGAGGTGCTCGCCTCGCTCGCGGGCCGGGCCGGCGTCGAGGTCCACCCCAACGACCACGTCAACGCCTCGCAGAGCAGCAACGACACCTTCCCCACGTCGATCCACGTCGCCGCGACGCTGGCCGTGGTCGAGGACCTCCTCCCCGCACTCGACGTGCTCGCCACCTCGCTCGAGGCCAAGGCCACCGAGTTCGCCGACGTGGTCAAGTCCGGCCGCACGCACCTGATGGACGCCACCCCGGTGATGCTCGGCCAGGAGATGGGCGGGTACGCCGCGACCGTGCGCTACGCCGCCGAGCGCCTGGAGGCGGTCCTCCCCCGCGTCCGCGAGCTCCCCCTCGGCGGCACCGCGGTGGGCACGGGCATCAACACCCCGCCCGGCTTCGCCGCCGCGGTCATCGAGAGGCTCTCGGCCGACACCGGGCAGGACTTCACGGAGGCCCGCAACCACTTCGAGGCGCAGGGCACCCGCGACTCGCTCGTCGAGCTCAGTGGTGCGCTGCGCACCTACGCCGTCGGCCTCACCAAGATCTGCAACGACCTGCGGTGGATGTCGTCGGGTCCCACGACCGGCCTCGCCGAGATCCACCTCCCCGACCTGCAGCCCGGGTCGAGCATCATGCCCGGCAAGGTCAACCCGGTCCTGCCCGAGGCCACGCTGATGGTCTGCGCGCAGGTGGTCGGCAACGACGCGACCGTCGCGTGGGCCGGCGCCGCCGGCAGCTTCGAGCTCAACGTGATGATGCCGGTCATGGCCCGCAACCTCCTGGAGTCCATCCGCCTCCTCTCGACCTCCTCGACCGTCCTGGCCCAGCGCTGCGTCGACGGGATCACCGCCGACGTCGACCGGATGCGGGCCTACGCCGAGTCGTCACCGTCCGTCGTCACGCCCCTCAACAAGCACGTGGGCTACGAGCAGGCGGCGAAGATCGCCAAGCAGGCGATGAAGGACGGCACCACCATCCGCGAGACTGTGCTCTCGATGGGGTTCGTCGACCGCGGCGACCTCACCGAGCAGCAGCTCGACGACGCCCTCGACGTGGATCGGATGACCCGCCCGTGAACCAGCTCGACGACCCGGACCACGTCCGCACCCAGTACTCCACCGAGGACCACCTCGAGACCCGCCGGTCCGTGTGGCGGCCCACCGCCGACGGCCTGGACCCCGAGACCGAGGCGCTGCGCGCCATCGACCGCGCCCTGGTCGGCGACGCCCGCGTCCTCGAGGTGGGGTGCGGCACGGGCGTGATGGCCGAGCGGATCCACGGCCTCCCCGGGGTCACCCTGGTGGCGACCGACTTCTCGCCGCGGTTCGTCGACCTCACCGCCGCCCGTGGCGTCGACGCCCGGCAGGCCGACATCTGCTACCTGCCGTTCGAGGACGCGTCCTTCGACGTGGTCTACGCGGGCTGGATGCTCTACCACGTGCGCGACCTCGAGCGGGCGCTCAACGAGGTCCGCCGGGTGCTCCGTCCGGGCGGCACGTTCGTCTCCGTCACCAACGGCCAGGACCACCTCGTCGACCTGCACAAGGACGCCGGCGGCCGGGTGGCGCGCAGCCAGTTCAGCAGCGAGACGGGCGAGTCCGTCCTGCGGCGCCGCTTCGCCGACGTACGCCGCCACGACCTCGAGACGCGCGCGGTCTTCCCCGACCACGCCAGCGCCCAGGCCTACCTCGACTCGACCGGCGACGGCCTGGTGCTGCCGGGGTTCGAGGGTGGTCGTGAGTACGCCGGGTCGGTCACGGTCTTCGAGGCACGCTGACCTCAGCGGTCGCGACCCGCGTCCGTGGGACGCGGGGTGATGGTTAGCAACCCGGTGCCGGCGTCCGTCGGCGCACAGCACTCTCCCCCGCAACCAGCCCCGCAGGCCGCGTCGCCCTCGCTGCCGTGGGCACCGATGGCCCCGCAGCACCCCTCACCGCGCCATGCCTCGATCCCCTCGCGCACCGCCACGACCGCGATGACCAGGCCGGCCACCGGGTCGGCCCACGACCACCCGAGCGTCGCGTTGAGGAGCAGCCCGACCAGCAGCACTGCCGACAGATAGGTGCACAGCAGGGTCTGGGTCGAGTCGGCCACCACGGCATTCGAGCCGAGCGCTCGCCCGGTGCGGCGCTGGGCCCACGACAGGAAGGGCATCACCAGCAGCGAGGCCATGGCCAGGCCTATGCCGACCCGGGACGGGTCCGGCTCGTGCCCGGTGAGGAGCGCACGCGCGGACTCCACGGCGACGTACGCCGCGAGCCCGAAGAAGGAGATGGCCATCAACCGCAGGGCAGTGCGCTCTCGCGACTCGGGCAGCGGGTGGCGGAACTGCCACAGGATGATGAGGCCGGAGGACACCTCGACGATCGAGTCGAGCCCGAAGCCGACGAGGGCCACCGATCCAGCCACGATCCCGGCGGCGATGGCGATGACGGCCTCGACCACGTTGTAGGCCACCGAGGCTCCGGCCAGCAGCTGGGCCCGGCGGCCGTAGCGCCTCCGGTCGTCGGCCGACAGCACCGTCGCGTCCTGGTGGGCCGTCACGACACACCCTCCGCAGCCAGCGCGTCGGTGCCGTGGGTGGCGCACAAGGTGACCGCGTGGCCGGTCAGCTCGAGCAGCTGCTCCGCGGCGGCGAGGAGCGCGTCGAGCGCGTCGGGGTGCGCCAGCGAGAAGACAGACGCCCGCCCCACGGCGTGGGACTCGACGAGGCCACAGTCCTTCAGGCAGGCGAGGTGCTTGGAGACCGTCGACTGCGCCAGCCCGAGGTGCGCGACCAGGTCGGTGACCCGGTGCTCACCGAGCGCGAGGTGCCGCAGGATCACGAGGCGGGACGGGTCGGAGAACCCGTGGAAAAGGCACGCCGCGGCGTGGAGGGGTGCGACGTCCGTCGCTGTCATCGCCATGTGACGATGTTATCCCCTACCCCGGGCACACGGCCGCGGGGCGTCAGTACCAGTTGTTGCCGGCCTTGAAGGACCAGGCGTTGCACGGCGTGCCGTAGGTGTCCTGGATGTAGCCGAGGCCCCAGCGGATCTGCGACTCGGCCGACGTCATGTAGTCCGACGGCAGGTCGTGCAGCTGGGTGAGCGCCTGCGGGATGCCGTAGGCCGACGAGGTCGGGTTGTCGGCGGTGGTGCTCCAGCCGGACTCGCTCATGTAGAGGGAGTCGAGGCAGCTGAACTGCGAGGAGTCGAAGCCGAACTCCGGCAGCAGCGCGCGGGCGATGTCGCGCGGGTCGGCGCTCGAGAGGTCCTCGGTGCGGGTGACGGCCGGGCCCTCGGCCACCGACAGCGCCGCGCGCTTGGTCGCGTCGGTCGCACCGCGGCGGTCCGAGCGGGACACGGGTACGACGGACTCGCGACGCTCGAGGGCGCTCGGGTCGGCGTCCGCGGAGGCCACCGTGACGCCGCCGACGGCAGCCGAGGCCAGATCACCCGCGGCCGTGCCGGTCGGGGAGCCGAGGACGCCGCCGGACACGCTGACGCCGGTCACGGCGGCCGCGACGCCGGTGAGCACCACGGAGGTGCGCACCATCCTGGCGGGCAGCGAGCGGGTCGCCTTGTGCTTGCCGGGGGCGCGGTGTCGGGGGACGTACTTCTCGGGCTTCGACGCGGGTGTCAAGGGCACAGGGGAGCTCACGGGGTAGAGGTCAGGACGATGTCGCGCCCGTCAGGAATCAGGGGGGAACGGGCTGCGACAGGGTGTGGAGATCACGAAACGATCACGGGCCACCATGCAGGAGTGCGGAGGCCCATGCAAACCGAACGACGAAACTCGTGGCATTTTCCACCACATCCCCCGCCACACGAGTCACGGGGGTCACACGAGCCCCGCCGGCCACGCCTCAGCGGCGGCAGGTGAGGGATGACACGGAGCACGACGACCCGGCTCGCGCCCGGGACGTGGGCGCAAGCCGGGTCGGCGTACCGACCTCGACGGGGTCAGAGGACGACGTTCTCCAGCATCTCGGTCACCAGGGCGGCGATGGGCGACCGCTCGGACCGGGTCAGGGTCACGTGCGCGAAGAGCGGGTGGCCCTTGAGCTTGTCGATCACCGCCACGATGCCGTCATGGCGTCCGACGCGCAGGTTGTCGCGCTGCGCGACGTCGTGGGTCAGCACCACCTTGGAGTTGGCCCCGATCCGCGACAGCACCGTCAGGAGCACGTTGCGCTCCAGCGACTGTGCCTCGTCGACGATGACGAAGGCGTCGTGGAGGGAGCGGCCGCGGATGTGCGTGAGCGGCAGCACCTCGAGCATCCCGCGGTCCATCACCTCGTCGATGACGTCGGGCGTGGTGAGGGCGCCGAGGGTGTCGAACACCGCCTGGCCCCAGGGCGACATCTTCTCCGACTCCGACCCCGGCAGGTAGCCGAGCTCCTGGCCGCCGACGGCGAAGAGCGGCCGGAAGACGACGACCTTCTTGTGCTGGCCGCGCTCGAGGGTGGCCTCCAGCCCGGCACACAGCGCGAGGGCGGACTTGCCGGTGCCGGCCCGGCCACCGAGAGAGACGATCCCGACCTCCGGGTCGAGCAGCATCTCCAGGGCGATCCGCTGCTCGGCCGAGCGACCGTGGATGCCGAACGCCTCGCGGTCGCCGCGGACCAGGTGCACCTGCTTGTCGGGACCGACGCGACCCAGGGCGGTGCCCCGGTCGGAGAGGAGGACCAGCCCGTTGTGGCACGGCAGGTCGCGCGCCTCGGCGAGGTCGAGGACACCGTCGTCGTACAGCTCGTCGAGCTCGGTGGACGTCACCTCGAGCTCGGCCATGCCGGTGTAGCCGGTGTCGGAGTCGCTGATCGCCTCCGCGCGGTACTCCTCGGCGTCGAGCCCGACCGCCGAGGCCTTGATGCGCAGCGGCAGGTCCTTGGAGACCAGCGTGACCTGGTGCCCCTCGTTGGCGAGGTTGCGGGCCACCGCGAGGATCCGGGTGTCGTTGTCGCCGAGCCGGAAGCCCGACGGCAGCGACGCCGGGTCGGTGTGGTTGAGCTCGACGCGCACGGTGCCGCCCTCGTCCCCGACCGGCACGGGCTCGTCGAGCCGGCCGTGCTGGATGCGCAGCTCGTCGAGGCTCCGCAGCGCGGTGCGCGCGAAGAACCCGAGCTCCGGGTGGTGGCGTTTGCCCTCGAGCTCGGTGATGACGACCACCGGGAGGACCACCTCGTGCTCCGCGAAGCGACGCAGGGCGCCGGGATCGGCCAGCAGGACGCTGGTGTCGAGGACGTACGTGCGGTTCTGGCTGACCTGCTTGTTCGAGCTCACGGAGTGCCTACCCCTATCGGACCGGCGCGACGCACCACACCCGGTCCAGTTCAACTCATGGACCGGACGGCTCCTCGAAGTGGTGCGTGACTCCCACAGCTGCCTCCCGATTCAGCAGGCTTCCCCACCTGCCGATGAGGCCGAAAGTACGCCCGGCCAGGGCCGAATTCGGGCGACACGCCCGAACGCGGGATGAACGCTGTGTTACCGCGCTCAGCGCCCGCCCTTCGAGGCTCGGAGCTCCGCTCCTCGCACCTCAGGAACCGCCCTTCGAGGCTCGGAGCTCCGCTCCTCGCACCTCAGGAACCGCCCTTCGAGGCTCGGAGCTCCGCTCCTCGCACCTCAGGAACCGTAGCGGCGCTCGCGCTCGGCGTACGCGCGGATGGCCCGCAGGAAGTCGACGCGGCGGAAGTCGGGCCACAGCGCCTCGCAGAAGTAGAACTCCGAGTGCGCCGACTGCCACAGCAGGAAGCCGCCGAGGCGCTGCTCCCCCGACGTGCGGATCACGAGGTCGGGGTCGGGCTGGCCCTTGGTGTAGAGGTGGTCGGAGATGTGCTCGACGTCGATGACGTCGGCCAGCTCCTCCAGCGAGGTGCCGCGCGCGGCGTGCTCGTGGAGCAGCGAGCGTACGGCGTCCGCGATCTCGCGCCGCCCGCCGTAGCCGACCGCGATGTTGACCAGGATCCCGTCGACGTCGCGGGTGGCCTCCTCGGCGTCCTTGAGCTTCTGCGCGGTGCTCGCCGGGAGCAGGTCGAGGGCACCCACCGGGTGGATGCGCCAGCGGCCGGTGGCCGCAAGGGACTCGACCGCGCCCTCGATGATCTGGAGGAGGCCGGCCATCTGCTCAGGCGGGCGGTTGGTGAGGTTGTCGCTGGAGAGCAGCCACAGCGTCACGACCTTGACGCCCACCTCCTCGCACCAGCCGAGCAGCGGGAAGATGTTGTCGGCGCCGGCCTGGTAGCCGCCCGCCGTGTCGAGGCCGACGGCCTTGGCCCAACGTCGGTTGCCGTCGAGCATGAGGCCGACGTGCTGGGGGATGCGGTCGGCCGGGAGGAACTTCACGACCCGGTGCTCGTAGGCCGGGTAGAGCACCCGACGCACCGCGTCCTTCAACTTCGCCACGTCACCGATGGTAACCGGGCCCTAGGGTGTCGCCGTGCCTGATGCTTCCGACACCGACGTGTCCCTGGTCGGGATCGACGAGACCACCGCCGGCCTGCGCGACACCCCACCCCGTCGGCGGGGCCGCTGGTTCCGTCGCGCGGGAGTCGCGCTGCTGGTGCTCGTCGTCCTGCTCTCCGCCTTCGACCTCCTCGGCCCGCGCCAGGGCGACGTCACCGCGCAGAACGGCGGCTACACCCTGACGGTGGAGTATCCGCAGGTCACCCGGGCCGGGCAGCCCGCACCCCTGCACGTGACCGTGGACGCGAGCATGGGCTTCGGCGACACCGTGCAGGTGCGGTTCTGCGACGAGTTCTTCAACGACCTCGACTTCCAGAACTGGTATCCCAACCCCGCGGCCGAGACGACCGTGCCGCCCTGGATCATCTACGAGTTCGACCCGCCGCCGACCGGCACCACGATCGAGATCAGCCTCGACGCCCGCGTGTCGCCGGGGCAGTTCGGTGAGACCGACGACTGCCAGGTCAGCGTGCTCGTCGAGGACGAGCCGGTCATCTCGACCTCCTTCACGAGCTGGAGGATGCCCTGATGGACATCCTGATCAGGTCGCTCGCGATCTTCCTCTTCCTGTGGCTCATCGTCCGCGTCGGCGGCAAGCGCGAGGTCGCGCAGCTGTCCGCGTTCGACATGATCCTGCTGATCACCGTCGGTGACCTGGTGAGCCAGGGCATCGTCCAGGAGGACTACTCGGTGACCGCCGCGGTCATCGCCGTGGCCACCTTCGCGGTGGCGGGCATGGTCCTCAACTCGCTGGCCTTCCGCTATCCGGGCTTCCGTCCGTGGCTCGCCGGCCGTGCGCGCATCGTCGTACGCGACGGGGAGCCGCTGCTCGAGACCCTCGCCGGGGAGCGGATGACGATCCAGGACGTCCACGAGGCCGCCCGCCAGCAGGGCATCCGGCGGCTCAGCGACATCGAGCTCTGCGTGCTCGAGACCGACGGCTCGTTCTCCTTCTTCACCCGTGGCGAGGAGGACGAGCGGGACGGCTCGCCGGACGACCACGAGATCGCCTGAGGAGGCCCCCTGGGGGTGACCTCGGTCCCGTGACCGTGACTCTCGAGGTGCCTACGGGTAGTTTCGTGACATGAACGACCTACTCCGCCACCGGCTCGACGGGCTCCACGAGCGCGTCGACGGCGCGACGGAGGCGATCCACGAGGCGCTCGCCGAGGCCAAGCCGCACCTGCGTGGCTGGCTCCACCTCGCCACCGCTCCCCTCGCGCTCGCTGCAGGCATCGTCCTGATCGCGCTCTCCCCCGACGCCACCACCCGGATCGGCTCGGCCGTCTTCGCGGCCTCCGCACTGGTCCTCTTCACCGTCTCCGCGGTCTACCACCGCGGTACCTGGTCGCCGGGCACGCACTCGATGCTCAAGCGCTTCGACCACTCCAACATCTTCGTGCTCATCGCCGGCTCCTGCACGCCCTTCGCGCTGCTGCTGCTCGAGGGCCGCGACATGTGGACGATGCTCGGCGTGGTGTGGGGCGGTGCGCTGGCCGGCGTCCTGATGAAGGTCTTCTGGAAGGGCGCTCCCCGCGCCCTCTCCGCGCCGATCTACATCGCCCTCGGCTGGGCTCCGGTCTTCTTCTTCGGCGACTTCGTCAGCGGCGCCATGGACCGGTACGGCGCGAGCACCGGCACCGCCGTCATGGTGCTGGTCGCCGTCGGTGGAGCCCTCTACACGATCGGCGGGGTCGTCTACGGCACCAAGCGGCCCAACCCGTGGCCGCAGTGGTTCGGCTTCCACGAGGTCTTCCACACCTTCACGATCCTCGCGTTCGTCACGCACTACGTCGGCGTCTCTGTCGCCACCTACTCGCTGCGCTGAGGGCCCCCGCGACGCCCTGACCCCGGGTGAGTCCGCTCACGTCCGGGAACACGACGCGCCGGCAGGGCGTCGTACGGGGGACCACCCGTCCCCGACCCGGCTGATGTGATGACCGAACCCACCCAGAAGCACTCCCTCGACCTCTCCCTCCCCCAGGTGGTCGCCGGCGCCGTGGCGGCCGCCGCGGCGACCGTGCTCAGCTCCCGCCTCGGGCTGGTCGGGACCGTGCTCGGCGCGGTCTTCGCGAGCATCGTCTCGGCCGTGGTCACCGCGTCCGTCAGCGGCTGGTGGCACCGGGCGCACGAGGCCTCCCGCACCGCCCGCGACTGGGTGCCGCAGCGGGTCCGAGGCCTCGTGGTGGGTGCAGGCGCACTGGGGCTGCTGGTCGTGGCGTTCCACACCGGCGTCGAGCTGGTGACCCAGGACCTGCCGCGCGGCACCTTCGCCGCCCGCTGGCTCGCCGAGGTCGGCCTCACCCGAGGCTGAACCACCCGAAGACCACGAGCGCCGCGAGGACTACCGCCACCGCGAGGGCGATGGCGAGCCGTGGCGCGCGCGAGGCCAGGCGCTCGAGGAGCTGGTAGGCCAGCAGCACCGCGGCCAGCCCCAGCGTCACGTGCAGCAGCACCGCCAGCATCACCCCGGCGATCGCGCCGGCGATCCGGAAGCGGCCCCAGAGCAGGCCGAGCACCAGCGGGAGGACGACCGCGCCGGACACCCCGCCGAGGAGCTCGAGCCACCACGCCCCCTCCCCCATCCACGGCACCTCCCGCGCGAGCGGCCAGCTCCGGTCGACCAGGTCGGCGGTGGACCAGTAGCCGAGGAGGAGGATCGCCGCGATCGACGCCCCGGCGCCGATGCGGTGCGCCCACCGCACCGCGGGTGACCACGCCGGCGACCGGGGCAGTCCTCCGGGGGCGAAGATCGTCGCGGCGGTCACCGCGGTCCACACGATCCACCGCCGGACGATGCCGGTGCCGGTGTCGGCCATGGCGTCGCGGAAGACCCGGTCCGCCTCCACCCGGTCGATGGTGTGGCCCTCGGTCGAGTCGTAGGACGGCTCGCCGCCGCCCGCGACGAGGGCGTCGTGGACCAGCGCGGCCGGGAGGTGCGCCCCGGTCTTGGGCACCAACCAGGTGAAGAGCGCCGGGGTCGAGGTCAGGTCGGTGCGGAAGTCGGTGGTGGCCGGCACCAGGATCTCGCCGAGGTGGCGGTCGTCGTAGGCGATGCGCCGCTCGAGGCTGAAGACCTCCAGACCGTCCTCGAGGTGGCGCTCGAGCACGATCCGCGGGTCGTGCGCGGGGTCGGGCGGCAGCCCGATCCGGTCTCCGACGGGCAGCACCCCGCCGTCGTAGAAGCGGCGGGGCTGCGGGCGCACCTGCTCCCCCGTGGTGACGTGCTGGCTCCCGGACATGGGTCCACTGTGGCACCGACCACCGACGTGGACACGCGGACACAACTGCCCCGGCGGTCCGCACGCGCACGGGGTCGGGCGGTCGCCCCAGGGTTGTGTCCGCGTGTCTACGCGCGCGGCCGGCGAGGCGCGGGTACGCCGCTCAGGCCACGTGCGTCTCGTACATGCGCACCGCGACCAGGCCACCGGACAGGGCGGTGAGGACGGCGACAGTCCAGACGGCCGCGTCGATCCCCCAGGCGTCGGCGACGAGGCCGGCGGTCAGGGCGCCCACGGCGAAGCCGCCGTCGCGCCACAGGCGGTAGATGCCGACCGCCCGGCCGCGCCAGGCCGGGTGTGCCACGTCGCCGATGGCAGCGAGGAGCGTTGGGTAGACCATGGCGGTGCCGGCCCCGAGGAGGGCGGCGGCGACCGCCCAGGCGGCGAAGGAACCGCCGGCCGCCATCAGTCCCAGGGCGAGGGCCTGGACCCACATCCCGCCCGCGATCATCCACTTGCGACCGACCCGGTCCGACAGCGTGCCGGTCACCAGCTGGCCGAGACCCCAGACCGCCGGGTAGAGGGCGGCGAGCACGCCGATGCGCTCGACGGTGAGCCCGGCGGCGGCGAACATCACCGGGAAGAGGCCCCAGGCGAGCCCGTCGTTGAGGTTGTTGACCAGCCCGGCCTGGCTCGCGGAAGAGAGCGCCGGCTCACGGAAGCTCGTCTGCACGAAGACCTGCCGGTCGGTCAGCTCGTCGTGCAGGTGGTCGTGCCGGCCGTCCCCGCGGGCGACGTGGGTGGCCGCCTCGAGGCGGACGTGCTCCCTGGTCTCGCGGACCGCCAACGTCGACAACCCCAGGCCCAGGGCAGCGAAGGCCGCACCGAGGAGGAACGGCGCCGGCCGCAGGCCGTAGGCCTCGGCGAGGTAGCCGGTGGCCAGCGCGGTGACCGCGACCGCGCCGTAGCCGGCCGCCTCGTTGAGCCCCATCGCGAAGCCGCGCCGCTGCGGGCCGACGAGGTCGATCTTCATCACGACGGTCGTCGACCACGTGAGTCCCTGCGAGACGCCGAGCAGCACGTTGGCCGCGACCACCCAGCCCCAGCTCGGGGCCCAGATGAGCAGCAGCGGGACGGGCACGGCGATGAGCCAGCCCGCCACCAGGACCGGCTTGCGGCCGTAACGGTCCCCCCAGGTGCCCGCCAGGTAGTTGGCGACCGCCTTGGAGAGGCCGAAGACGAGGATGAAGGTGAGCCCGGCGGTGTAGCCGGTGAGCCCGAACTCCTCCACGCCGAGCAGAGGTACGACGGTGCGTTCCTGCCCGAGCATGCCCCCGACCAGCGCGTTGACCACCACCAGCAGGGTGAACTGGGCGGCGTTCTGGCGCAGGCCGAGGGTGGGCGGCGCGTGCGTGGCCCTCACGGACGCGCGAGGTGGCGGGGCTCCATCAGGCGCTCTGCGGAGCGCCGTCAGCAGCCAGCTGGGCCATGTCCAGGCCCCGGATGCCCTCGATGAGCTGCTCGAGGGCGGTCGCGGGCAGCGCGCCCGGCTGGGAGAAGACGAGCTTCCCGTCCTTGAAGGCCATCAACGTCGGGATGGAGCTGATCTGGGCAGCGGCGGACAGGGCCTGCTCGGCCTCGGTGTCGACCTTGCCGAACACCAGGTCCGGGTGGGCCTCGGAGGCCGCCTCGAACACGGGCGCGAAGTTGCGGCACGGGCCGCACCACGATGCCCAGAAGTCGACGATGACCATGTCGTGCGAGGTGATGGTGGCCTCGAAGTTGTCGGCGCCGAGAGCGATGGTTGCCAAGGGGTCCTCCTTCGGTGGGCCGGGGTGGATGTCGGATGTGGCACCCGACCCCGGGGGTTTCCTCAAGGGTAGATACCCCCGGGGGTATTTTCAAACCCTCGCCGAAGAGCCCTCGCCCAGCAGCGACCGAGGCGCCCGACAGGACAGTTCGCCGAGCAGCCGGCTGCGCAGCGCCCAGAGGAGGACCACGACGGCGACGCCCTGCAGGACGGGCTGGAACGGCTCGAACCACGCGATCGCCCCGGCACTGCCGAGGGCGAGGAGGACGAGCTTGTTGCAGACGGGACAGCCCACAGCGACGTAGGTGAGGAGGCCACCGACCCACCCACCACGGCGACTCGAGGCACGGTCGGGCTGGGACGGGGCACGCACGTACGTCGCGGTGAGCAGCCCGCCGAGCAGCGAGGACACCAGCAGCGCCGGCCACGCCCACCACGTCGGCGGGACCTCGCGGCCGAAGACCGGGGTGTCGACCAGGTCGGTCGGCACGGCGACGACGAGGACGAAGACCACGGTCGCGGCCAGGGCGACCAGCCACCGGCGCAGGGGCCAGGCCAGGAGGACCGCCGTCGGCGTCCTCATGCGAGGGACAGGAAGAGCTTTTCCATCTTCTTGACGTCCACGCCGTCGATGCCGTCGCCGGCCGTCAGGCACTGCTGGAGACCGCTGGCCACGATGGCGAAGCCGGCCCGGTCGAGCGCCTTGGAGACGGCGGCGAGCTGGGTGACGACGTCCTCGCAGTCGCGCCCCTCCTCGAGCAGGCGCAGCACGCCGGCGAGCTGGCCCTGGGCCCGCTTGATGCGGTTGATGACGGGGGTCATCTCGGTGGGGTCGAGCTCCATCAGTCCTCCTGGGTGAGCGCGGCGAGGGCCGCGGTGATGCGTTGGCGGGCGTCCGCGGCCACCCGGCCGAGGGCGGGCTGGTCGGACATCCCCATCATGACGGCCGGGTCGAAGGCCTCCACGACCGTGGTGCCCTCGTCGAGCGACCGGACCACCACGTTGCAGGGCAGCACGGCGGCGATCGACGGGTCGACCTGGATCGCCTCGTAGGCGAGGGGCGGCCGGCACGCACCCAGGATCACCTGGGGCGGCAGCTCCACGTCGAGCTTGGCCTTCATGGTGGCCGCCAGGTCGATCTCCGTGAGGATGCCGAACCCCTGGTCGGCCAGCGCCTCCCGCGTCGCGGCGACCGCGTCGTCGTACGGCAGGGCCAGTGTCGTGCTCAGCGTGTAGTCCATCCGCCGATCATCTCCTCGATCCGTCGATTCCCCTAGGAGGCTGGAATACCCCCGGGGGTGTTTTGCATTCATCGTACATACCCCCTAGGGTATTTCCCAACAGCCCGAGAACCGCACCGCAGAGAGGAACCGCATGTCCGACCAGACTCCCGAGATCTCGCTCGAGGCGTACGCCGCCGAGCGTGAGACCGGCGTGACCATCGACGTCCGCGAGCGTGCGGAGTACGCCCAGGCCCACGTGCCCGGCGCGGTCCTCCTGCCCATGGGCCAGCTGGCCTCCCGCCTCGACGAGATCGACCGGACCGCCCGAGTCCACGTCATCTGCGCCTCGGGCAACCGCTCGAAGGCCATGACCGACCTCCTCGTCGCCTCCGGCTTCGACGCCGTGTCGGTGGCCGGCGGCACCCGCGGCTGGATCGAGTCCGGTCGCTCGGTGGGGGTGGGTCTGTGATGTCGAACCTCACCATCGTCCCCATCGAGACCCCCACGCTCGGGGACCGCAGCTACCTCGTGCACGACGGCGCGGTCGCATTCGTGGTCGACCCGCAGCGCGACATCGACCGCGTCCTCGCCCTGCTCGACGAGCACGGCGTGCGCCTCACCCACGTCTTCGAGACCCACATCCACAACGACTACGTCACCGGCGGCTTCGCCCTCGCGGAGCGCACCGGTGCCCAGTACCTCGTCAACGGCGAGGACGACGTGTCCTTCACGCGCACCCCCCTGGCGGACGGACAGGTCGTCGAGGTGGGTGGACGTATGCGCGTCACCGCGCTGGCAACCCCCGGCCACACGTTCACCCACCTCTCCTACGCCCTGACGGACACCGGCGCAGGACTCGACCAGTCGGTCGGCGTCTTCTCCGGCGGCTCCCTGCTGTACGGCGCGACCGGTCGCCCGGACCTCCTCGGTCCCGACCACACCCACGACCTGGTGCGCCACCAGCACGCGTCCGCCCACCGGCTGGCCGACCTGCTGCCCGACGACGCGGAGGTCTTCCCGACCCACGGCTTCGGCTCGTTCTGCTCGGCCACCCAGTCGGACGCGACCTCCTCGACCATCGGACGGGAGAAGCAGGCCAACCCCGTCCTGACCCAGGACGAGCAGACCTACGTCGACGAGCTGCTGGCCGGCCTCGGCCCGTGGCCGGCCTACTACGCGCACATGGCCCCGGCCAACGCCGCCGGCCCCTCCGAGCCCGACCTCTCCGCCCCGGCGGTCGCCGACGCGGCCGAGCTGCGGCGTCGCATCGAGGCCGGCGAGTGGGTCGTGGACCTGCGCAGCCGTACGGCGTTCGCCGCGGGCCACGCGCCCGGCACGCTCAACTTCGGGCTGGACGGCGGCTTCGCGACGTACCTCGGCTGGCTGGTCGCCTGGGGCACCCCGATCACCCTCCTCGGCGAGACCGCCGAGGACGTGGCCGAGGCCCAGCGCGAGCTGGTCCGGATCGGCATCGACCGGCCGGCCGCCCACGCGACCGGCGGCCCCGAGGACTGGAGCGACCGCGAGCTGAGCTCGTTCGCCACGGCGACCTTCGCCGACCTGGCCCAGGTCCGGCACCACCGCGAGGTGGTCGTCCTGGACGTGCGCCGGGCCGACGAGCACGACGCCGCGCGCATCGACGGGGCGGTCAACATCCCGCTCCACGAGCTCTGGGACCGCCTCGCCGAGGTGCCCGCGGGCGAGGTCTGGGTCCACTGCGCCGGGGGCTACCGCGCCTCCGTCGCGGCCTCGATGCTGGACGCGGCCGGTCGGTCGCTGGTCGCCATCGACGACTCCTTCGACAACGCCGAGCAGGTCGGGCTGCACCTGGTGGGGCCCGCGGCGTGACCCTCGCCCTCGCCGTCGTCGCCGGCGCGCTCATCGGGCTCAGCCTGGGCGCGCTCGGCGGGGGCGGCTCCATCCTCGCGGTCCCGGTGCTGGTCTACGCCCTCGACCAGAGCCCCGCCCAGGCCACCACCGGGTCGCTGGTGGTGGTCGGGGTGACCTCGCTGGTCGGGGCCGTCGCGGCCTACCGCGCGGGCAACGTCCTGCTCGCCCGCGGCGTGGCCTTCGGGCTCGTCGCGACCGGCGGCGCGATCGCCGGGGCACGGGCCTCGGCGGCCGTCCCCGAGGCGGTGCTGCTCGGCGCCTTCGCGGTGCTGATGCTCGCCGTGGGCACCCTGCTCGCCGTCCGCCAGTGGCGCGGCCGGCACGACGACCCCGCCGACCGGCCCGCCCGCCGACCGGGGCTCGACGACCCGATCATCACCTTCAGCCCGACCTTCGCCTGCCAGTGCCCGCGCGCCCTCAAGGTGCTCGTCACCGCCACGGCCGTCGGCCTGCTGACCGGCTTCCTGGGCGTGGGCGGCGGGTTCCTCGTCGTCCCGGCGCTGCTGGTCGCCCTCAGCCTGCCGATGGAGTACGCCGCCGGCACGTCGCTCGTCGTCATCACCCTGACCAGCGGCGTCGCGCTGCTGGCCCGCGCCGGCAGCGGCGTGGCCCCCGACTGGTGGCCGGTCGTCGCGCTCACCGCGGCCGCGGCCGTGGCCGCCGTCGTCGGCGCCCGGATCGCCGACCGGGCCGACACCCGTCGCCTGTCGGCCGCCTTCACCGGGCTCGTCCTGGCCGTCGCGGCCTACACCGCCGTCCAGGCCCTGCCCGCCCTCGTCTGACCCCCGTTTCCCGCACGCCCCTCTTCCGCACGACCTGACCCACGATCCCCGAGCAGAGAGAGCCTTCCCATGACGTCGACGGCCACCCGCCGCCACGCTGCCCGCCCTTCCCCCGACCCCGATCCCGACGGCCTCGGCTACCGCCCCGGTCCCCTCGGCCGCCTCGGTGTGTGGGTCACCCACCACCGCCGGATCACCGCCGGCGTGTGGCTGCTGCTCATCGTCGGCCTCGGCGCCTTCGCGCCCAAGGTCGAGGCCAACCTGTCCGGCGCCGGCTGGCAGGCCGACGGCTCGGAGTCCGTCGCCGTGCGCGAGCTGGCCCAGGAGAGCTTCGGCGGCAACGCCAGCTCGGCCATCCAGGTCGTCGTGCACAGCACCGACGGCCCGGTGACCGAGGGTCGCGGCCAGGACGTGCTCGCCGAGGCCACCGCCCTCCTCGAGGACGAGCCGCGCATCGCGGACGTCATCGCGCCGCAGCCGGGAGCCTCCCTCAGCCAGGACGGCGAGACCGCCGTGATCCTGGCCGGCGCGGGTGCCGACCCCAACGAGATGGTGCGCGTCGCCGACGACATCAAGGGCGAGCTCGAGGCCCTCTCCGGTGACGGCATCGAGGTCAACCCGACCGGCGCCTCGCTGCTCTGGTCGGACTTCAACGAGGCCAACCTCGACGCGATGCTCAAGTCGGAGATGATCTCCTGGCCGGTGACCATGGCGATCCTCGTGCTCGCCTTCGGCGCCCTCGTCGCCGCCGGCCTGCCCCTCATCCTGACCCTCGCGGGCCTGGTCGCCTCGGCCGGCTCCCTGGTGCTCATCAACGAGCTCGTGCCCGTGTCGATCTGGGCGATGAACTTCGCGATGATGTTCGCCCTCGCGCTCGGCATCGACTACGCGCTCTTCCTCGTGGTGCGCTTCCGGGCGGCCCGGATGGGCCACCACGAGACGCCACGGCAGGCGATCGCGGAGACCATGGACACCGCCGGCAAGGCCGTCCTGCTGTCCGGCATCACCGTGCTCGTCTCGCTGTCGGCCGTGATGCTCGTGCCCTCACCCGCCTTCCGGTCGATGGCCGGCGGCATCATGCTCGCGGTCACCTTCGTGCTGGCCGCCACGCTGACGCTGCTCCCGCTCGTGCTCTTCAAGCTCGACCACCGGATCAACAAGCTGGCCCTGAAGTGGGTCCACACCGGGGAGCACCGCTCGGCGCGGTTCGCGGCCTGGGGCGAACGCCTCTGGAAGCGCCCGGTGGCCTTCGGCCTCGCCTCGCTGATCGTCCTGCTCGCCCTCGCCGCCCCGGTCCTCGGCCTCAGGACGGCCATGCCCTCCATCCAGGTGCTGCCCGAGGAGGCCAGTGCCCGCGTCGGCTACGACCAGGTCAAGGACGCCTTCGGTGACGGCGCCCCCGGCACCCTCCAGGTGATCGCGGACCGCTCCGAGGCGAAGGCCACCACCGCGGCGCTCGCCGCCGACACCGGCATCGCCGGCGCCATGCCCGCCCAGCCCGCGGCCGACGACAGCGACCTGGTGCTCATCCAGGCCGTGCCGACCGTCGACCCCTCGGACCCCGAGCTCGGCGCGACCGTCGACCGCCTGCGGGACGACCTGCCGGAGTCGGCCCTGGTCGGCGGCGCGGCGGTGGAGAACCTCGACCTCAAGACCCAGCTCGACGAGTCCACGCCCCTCGTCATCGGCGTCGTCCTGGCGCTCGGCTTCCTGCTCCTGCTGGTCGCCCTCCAGGCCCCGCTGATCTCGCTGCTCGGGACCCTGGCCAGCCTGCTGTCCACGGCCGCGGCCTTCGGTGTCGCCCGCCTGGTCTTCCAGGAGGGGTACGGCGCGGGCCTGCTCGGGTTCGAGTCCCAGGGCTTCCTCGACGCCTGGGCCCCGGTGTTCTTCTTCGCGATGATCTTCGCCATCGCGATGGACTACACGGTCTTCCTGCTGGCGTCGGCCAAGGAGCACTACGAGCGCTCGGGTGACCCCCGCGAGGCGATGGTGGGCTCGCTGGCCCACTCGGGCCGGGTGATCTTCGCCGCCGGCGCCGTGATGGTCGCGGTGTTCTTCACCTTCGCCCTGTCCGGTCCGCTGCCGCCCAAGGAGATGGGCATCGTGCTGGGCGTCGCCGTCCTGCTCGACGCCTTCCTCGTCCGGCTGGTGCTGCTGCCCGTGATGCTGCGCCTCACCGGCAAGGCCGCCTGGTGGAGCCCGCGCTGGCTCACCCGGATGCTGCCGAAGATCACCTTCTCCCACGGCTGACCCCGTCACCCGCACCAGTCACAACACACCCGTCACACCCCGCACAGATCCCCCTCACAGGAACGGAGCACCACCATGTGCCGAGCAACTCGATGCAAGACCTGCGGCAAGACCACCTGGGCCGGCTGCGGCCAGCACGTCGGCCAGGTCAAGGCGGGCGTCCCCGCCAAGGACTGGTGCAACGGCCAGCACACGCCGGCGGAGAAGGCGGCCGCCGGCTCCGGCGGCGGCTTCCTCTCGAAGATCTTCGGCCGCTGACCCCCTGACCGGGTGGGGGGATGCCCTCCCCCGAGCGTCCCCCCACCCACCTCCTCCCCCTGACCGGGTGGGGGGATGCCCTCCCCCGAGCGTCCCCCCACCCACCCCCGATCGGAGACCCCCCATGAACGTCGACCGCGCCGTCCTCTCCCTGGCCGGCACCGTCATCCTCGTGAGCGTGCTGCTGAGCGCGCTCGTCTCGACGTGGTGGCTGCTGCTCACCGCGTTCGTCGGCCTCAACCTGCTCCAGTCCAGCGTCACCGGCGTGTGCCCGGCCGCGACGATCTTCCGCCGGCTCGGTCTCTCGACCGGCTGCGCGTTCCGTTGACCCGTCCCCCACCCGTCCGGGTCGGACGAATCGGGAGATGCCCCGTGGGATCCGTATGGTCGCTCGGATGAGCATGAACCTGAGGGAGAGGGTCGACGCCCGGCTGGGCGACCCGATCTGGTGGAACGACGTCCTGCAGCTCCTCAAGACGGTGCTGGCCGCCGTCACCGCGTGGGTGCTGGCCGCCAGCGTGCTGGACCTGCCGCAGCCCTTCCTGGCCCCCTGGGCCGCGCTGCTGGTCGTGCACGCGACCGTCTACCGGACGTTCTCCAAGGGCACCCAGCAGGTCGCCGCCACGGTGGTCGCGGTCCTGCTGGCGACCGTCGTGGGCGAGCTGATGGGGCTGAGCACCGCGGCCGTGGCGGTGCTGCTCGTCGTGGCCCTCGTGCTCGGCGCGGTCCCGTGGCTGGGCGCCGAGGCCACCACGATCGCGACCACCGGCCTGGTGGTGCTCACGACCGGGTTCGAGAGCGACGTGCTCCTCATCTCCCGGCTGCTCGACACCGCGATCGGTGTCGCGGTCGGGCTGCTGGTCAACGTGATCGTGTGGCCTCCGCTGCGTCGTCGTACGGCGGCCGAGGCGATGGACCGGATCGACGACAACATCGGCGTGCTGCTCGTCGACATGGCCGGCGGACTCGGCGACGGCTGCCAGGACGAGGACGTCGACGGCTGGATCGAGCGCAGCCGGGACCTCGACGGCGATGTCGACCAGGCGTGGTCCTTGGTGCGCCAGGCCCAGGAGAGCGCCCGGATGAACCCCCGCCGCTCCGCGCGACCGATGAAGGATCCGCAGCAGTGGCACGGCCTCCTTCGGCGCATGGAGCAGTCCGTCGCCGAGACCCGCAGCCTGGCCCGCACCCTGGGCAGCCAGTCGGCGCACAAGGAGACGTGGGGCGACGACTTCGCCCTCCCGTGGATCGACATGCTCGGCGACACGGGACGGGCGGCGAGTGCTGCCGACCCGGTCGCGATGCGCGCGGTGCGGGAGCGGCTCGAGGAGTTCGCCGAGGGCATGCGGACGACGGAGCGCTCGGCCGAGTGGCCGGTCTACGGCGCCCTGATCATCAACCTGCGCAACATCATCGACGCGATGGACGTGGTCGCCGAGGCCAACCCCATCGGCGGCCGGCGGCTGCCGCTGCGCGTCCCGGGCCTGCCGGGCGTGTCGTCGTCGGACTGACGCCGGCGGCGTACCGGACGGGTCAGACCACGTCGACCCGCCCGTCGGCCCAGACGACCAGGCCGCCACGGTCCGGGCGCGAGCGCAGCCAGGACAGGGCGCCCGGGCCGTGCGCGTACGCCGCGGTGGCGTCGATGTCGGCCGTCGTCAGGTCGGCGGCGACCACCGTGACGGACGCGACGTCGGTCGGCGGCCGGCCGCTGCGCGCGTCCACGACGTGCTGGCCCCGGTGCGCCGCACCGGAGGTCGCCACGGCGCCACGGCGGCAGGGGACGCGGGCCACGAGCGAGGCCGGGTCGTGCGGGTGCTCGATGCCGATCAGCCAGGGCTCCCCGCCGGGGTCGGCGGTCCAGCACGCGACGTCACCCCCGCCACCGAGGCAGGAGTCGGTCCCCGGGAGCTCCGCGAGGTGCCGGGCGGCGCGGTGCACCGCCCACCCCTTGACGACCCCGTCCGTGTCGAGCAGTGTGCGCCCGTCCGGGCCGGGTCGCCAGACGTCGAAGGCCCCCTCCGAGGCCGTGCGTGCCTCCTCGGCGAGGGCCAGCACCTCGCGCACCTCGGGCGGCGCGTCGGCGAGACGGGCACGCCCGGCGTTGTGGCGACTCACCCAGGAGTCGTCGCGGTAGCGGCTGAACACCGCGTCGACCTCGCGCAGGTCGGCCTGCACCTGCGCCCAGGCGGCGCGGGCCGCGTCGTCACCGGCGTGCCGACCGCGCAGGGCCACGCTGACGGGCAGCCCCATCACGTGGACGACGTCGCGCCACGTGGCCGCCCGGGGCGTCGTACGGGCCGCGCTCACAGCCCCGCCCGGTCCAGGGCGCTCTGCAGGGACTGCTGGTAGCCGGCGCTGGTGTACGTCGCCCCGCTCACCATGTCGATGTCGGCGCCCTGGGCCGTCATGGTGGCGTCGACCAGGATCGGCAGCGCGTAGTCGTTGATCTGGACGTCCTGGGGGTTGTCGTCGGGGTACTGCAGCACCGAGACCCCGGTGATCTGCGAGCCCGCCAGTCCCACCTCGACCTGGACCGGACCCCAGCGGGTCTGCACGGTGTCGCCGGTCACCGTGGTGCTGGCCGCGGTGCCGCCGGTGGAGCCGCCGGTGGAGCCCGCGCTCCCGGAGCCCGTGCCGTTCCCCGCCGCCGGTGCGGTGGACGACCCGGAGGTGGCGGGATCGGCCAGGACACCGGTGCTGTAGACCGACGTCGTGCTGGTCACGGCCAGCGGGCCGGCGAAGGAGGTGTGGTAGCCGGCGAGCAGCATCAGCACGGCGACCGTGCTGGCGAACCACAGGGCGATCCGTCTCATCTCGTCACCAGTCCCATCTCGTCACACGTCCCCATCTCGTCACACGTCCTCATCTCGTCACCAGCCGAACGCTTCGACATGGATGTGGGTCTCGCGCACCCCGGCCCGGCGCAGGTCGGCCACGACCAGGTCCGCCCACGGCGTCGGGCCGCAGACGTAGACGTCGCGTCCGGCGATGTCGGGCACCCAGTGCCGCAGGGCGACCAGGTCGCTGTAGCGGCCGGCGTGGGCGTCGCCCAGCCACGACCGGGGGCCGCGCCGACGACCGGGCAGGTGCAGGACGCGCACGCCCCGCGCGGCCAGGCGCTCGAGTTCGGCGGTGAAGGCGCCGGGCCCGCTCGAGCGGTGCAGCACCACGACGTCACCGTCCGGGGCGAGCTCCTCGGCCAGGGCCACCAGCGGCGCCGAGCCGACGCCGGCACCGATCAGCGCGACCTTGTCGCCGTGCCTGCTGCGGGGGCTGAGCCGGCCGTAGGGACCTTCGACGAGCACCCGGGTGCCGCGGGACAGCGTGGCGGTCGAGCCACTGCCGTCACCGACCGACTGGACGGTGATCCGCAGCCGACGCCCGTCGGGGGCGGCGGAGAGCGAGTAGGGGTTGGCCCGGGTCCAGCCGTCGCGTCCCAGGAAGCGCCAGCTCATCCACTGGCCGCCCTGCACCGGGAGCCGGTCCAGCCGGCGACCGGTCACGACGACCGACACCACGCCGGGCGTCTCCTCGACGACCTCCTCGACGCGCAGCCGGTGGCGCAGGTTGCGGCTCACCGGCAGCGCAACCCGCCAGACGAGCACGGCGCCCGCCGCCGCGCCCCACGCGGTCCACCAGAAGATCGCGCGCCCGGTCGAGGAGACGAGCTCCTGTCCGGTCCAGAGCTGGTGGGGCAGCGCGAGGCCGGCGCCGAGGTAGGCGTAGAGGTGCATGAGGTGCCACGACTCGTAGCGCAGCCGCCGCCGGGCCGCCCGGACGCTGGTGACGACGACGAGCACGAGGGCCACGAAGCCGGCGTCCGCGAGGAGCAGCGCCGGGTAGGTGCGGGTGAGGTCCCACAGCTCGGCGGGCCACCGCAGCAGCGACCCCGCGGCGTACCCCCAGGTGATGAGGACGACGTGCGCGAGCATCAGGTTGAACGACGTGAAGCCGACGGTCCGGTGCACGTGGGCGAGGCGGTCCTGGCCGAACGCCCGCTCGAGCACCGGCACCCGGGCCATCAGCAGCACCTGGGCGAGCAGGAGCACCGACGCGACCAACCCGGTCCAGCGCCCGAGCGACGTCAGGGCCGTCGTCCAGCCCGCGAGGTCGCCGAGCCCACCCCCGTCGATCCACCACCAGGTCACCAGGGCCAGCGAACCCCCGAGCACGGTCGCTGCCGCGCGGCGTACGGCCAGGTCGAGGGTGGCACGGCTCGGGGTCATGGGCTCAGGCTGGTGCGCGTTGCTGGCACCCCCATGGGGTGGACCTGTGAGGAGGCTGTGGGTCCGCCGCCGGCCCGCCCGGGGCCGATCCATAGGGTGCGTCCATGACGACCGCCCGCACCGTCCCCGTCACCACCGAGATGGACGGTGACGAGCTCGACGCGATGGACGCGTGGCACCTCGCCCGCCAGCACGGGCTGAGGAAGATCGCGGTCGAGTCCTTCGTCCGGTTCCGGTACGGCGACGGCTTCACCAACTCCCGCGCCCTCGCCCTCCAGGCGTGCCTCGCGGTCGTGCCGTTCCTGCTGGCGCTGACCGGGCTCGCCGCCGACCTCGACGAGGAGCGACCCGCCCAGGTCGTCGCCCACGTCGTCGACTCGCTGTCGCCCGGGGCGGGCAGCAGCGACGCCCTGACGTCGGCGGTGGAGAAGTCCGACGAGTCCGAGCGCGCCGGCGAGGTGGCCCTCGTCTTCGGCCTCGGCTTCGCGCTGATCTCGATGACCACCGCGATGGCGCAGGTGGAGCGGGGTGCCAACCGCATCTACGGCATCCGCCGCGACCGTGCGGCGCGGGCCAAGTACGGCCGGGCGGCGGTGCTCACCGGGGTGCTCGCCGGCCCCGTCGGCATCGGCTTCCTGATGATCGTCGGCGGTGGCGCCTTCGGGGACGCGATGGCGGACAACTACGGCTGGTCGGAGACCACGCTGCAGTGGTGGAACGTGCTGCGCTGGCCGATCGGGCTCACCCTCCTGGTCTTCACCATCGCGGTGCTGCTCGACCACGCCCCACGCCGGCGGCAGCCGGCACTGTCGTGGCTGGCGCTGGGGTCGGGCATCGCCGTCGTGCTCAGCGCCCTGGCCACCGTCGGGCTGGCCCTCTACGTGTCGTTGAGCGGCTCGTTCGGCAGTGTTTACGGCCCGCTCGCCGGCGTCTTCGCCCTGCTGCTGTGGGCCCTGCTGTCCTCGATCGCCTTCTTCTTCGGCACCGCCGTGTGCGCCCAGCTCGAGGCGCTGCGCGCCGGTCAGGTCGACCCGGCGCTCGCCGATCCCGGGCGCCCGCACGCGCACACGGTCGGCGACCACCCCGACCTGGACTGACGGATCAGCCGCCGGTCACGACCGGGCCCACGACGTCGGCCACGTCCTCGAGGCCACCCGCGTTGTGGACGTCGGTGAAGCCCAGCTCGGTCATCCGCGCGAGGGCCTCGCCGGCCCGGCGGCCGGAGGCGCAGTAGAGGACGTACGCCGCGTCGCGGTCCAGCGGCTCGACCGCGGCGTCGAAGTCGCCGGACTCCCACGGGATCGACTCCGCACCCTCGACGTGGCCGGCGGCGTACTCGTCGGGGTTGCGCACGTCGACCAGGCTCGCGCCGGAGTCGACGAGGGCGCGGGCCTCGTCGGGGGTCATGACCTCGGCACCGGCTGTCGACGACTCCGACGTCGTCGGCTCCGGCTCGGGGTCGCTGTCGCCCGCGCAGCCCGTGAGGACGGCGAGCAGGGCCAGGGCGGTCAGGAGGGTGCGGATCACCTCGCCATCATGGCAAGCCGCCCCACGGCCACGGGGCTAGCGTGGCTCCATGGACGCAGCGGAGTGGGACGCCAGGTATGCCGACACGGACCTCGTGTGGTCGCGAGGGCCCAACGCCTTCGTCGAGGCCGAGTGCTCGGCCCTGCCTCCGGGGCGCGCCGTCGACCTGGCCTGCGGCGAGGGACGCAACGCCATCTGGCTGGCCTCGCGCGGCTGGGACGTGACCGCGGTCGACTTCTCGCAGGTCGCGCTGGACAAGGGCCGGCAGCTCGCGGGTGACCGCTCTGCCGGCGGTTCCGTCGACTGGGTGTGTGCCGACGCGACCGCGTGGCGGGGCGAGGGCTACGACCTCGCAGTCGTCGCCTACTTCCAGGTGCCGGCGACCGATCGTCGGACGGCGGTGCGACACGTCGTGGAGTCGCTGCGGCCCGGCGGCACGCTGGTGTGGGTGGGCCACGACAGCACCAACCTCGCCGAGGGCACCGGCGGCCCCCAGGACCCACGCGTGCTGATGACCGCCGAGGACCTGCTCGCCGACCTCGAGGGCATCGCGGTGGACGTCCAGCGGGCGGAGCGGGTGGCGCGCGTCGTCACCACCGCGGACGGGCACGGCGCCGAGGCCGAGCGGACGGCGTGGGACTGCTTCCTCCGGCTCCGTCGGGCCTGAGGTCCTGCGGCGTCGCCCGACGTACAGGCGCGCGGACGAGCACTGCTGCCCGCCTGCTGATCAGCGGGTGGGCTCGTCCCGCTCGGCCGCGTCCATCTCGGCCCTGGCCCGCGCCTCGGCCTCCCGGTCGACCGGCTCGTCGCCGTACAGGCCCAGGTCCTTGGCCGACTGCGCCTTGCGCAGCTGGCGGACCAGGCTCCAGCCGAGCCCGGCGACCGCCAGGGCGAGCAGCAGGAAGATGATCAGCGCCGTCCAACCGGCCTTGACGTCCTCCGGCTCGGGAGTCTTGTCGGTGAGCGTGATCAGCAGCAGGTCCAGCATGGCTCCAGTATCCGTCAGGCCCCCACACGCAGCGTCATCAGGGCCGCGATCCGACAGCGATCAGGGCACCGCGTCCGGGGTGATGCCGGCGAAGAGGTCGTCCTCGGGGGTGGGCGAGTCGACGTGGCTGACCACGAGCTCGTAGTCCTCGGTGGGCCACGTCGACTGCTGGATCTCGCGCGGGATCGCGAACCAGAAGCCGTCCGGGTCGATCTGGGTGGCGTGCGCGAGCAGGGCCTGGTCACGCACCCCGAAGTAGTCACCGCAGGGCACCCGGGTGGTGATCCGGTTGTCCCAGTCGTGGTCGCGCTCCCAGTTCTCCAGGCGCTCGGTGTAGGGCGACTCGAGGTCGTGGGCGAGCATCGCCTCGTGGAGGGCGTTGATCTTCGCCCAGCTCCAGCCGTGGTGGTAGTAGAGCTTGAGCGGCTGCCAGGGCTCCCCCGCGTCGGGGTAGCGCTCGGGGTCGCCGGCGGCCTCGAAGGCCGCCACGCTCACGAGGTGGCACTGGATGTGGTCGGGGTGCGGGTAGCCGCCGTTCTCGTCGTACGTCGTGACGACGTGCGGGCGGAAGGAGCGGATCAACGCGACCAGCCGCTCGGCGGCCTCCTCGACCGGCACCAGCCCGAAGCAGCCCTCGGGCAGCGGGGGCTTGGGGTCGCCCTCGGGCCAGCCCGAGTCGACGAAGCCCAGCCAGTCCTGGCGCACCCCGAGGATGTCGCGGGCCCGCTCCATCTCCTGGCGCCGGATCTCGGTGATGTTCTCGAGGATGTCGGGCCGCTCCATCTTGGGGTTGAGGATCGACCCGCGCTCCCCTCCGGTGCACGTCGCGACGTGGACGTCCACACCCTCCGCGACGTACTTGGCGGTCGACGCGGCCCCCTTGCTCGACTCGTCGTCCGGGTGGGCGTGCACGTGCATCAGGCGCAGGCCGGCGCGCGGCCCGCGACCGCTCGGGGACCCGCTCGCGTCCTCCGCCCTGGGGAGGACGGGGCTGCCGTCGAACGTGGACCGGGCGGTGCTGGTGGGGGTCTCCTGCGGCATGGTTGGAGCCTAGTTCCTAGGCTGGGGGCGTGAACGCACCACCGCCCGCCACCCCGCCGGCCCCGCCGTCGGCCACCGACCTGGCCGAGCGGTACGGCGCGCCCGCGCCGTGGCGGCGTACGGCGCTCGTCGCGGGGGTCGCGGTCCTCGCCCTGGTCTTCGTCGGCTGGGTGGCCTGGGCAGCGTGGTTCCACGGCACCCCGGCGGTCGAGTCCGAGCTCACCGCCTACGACGTCGCGGGCGAGCACGCCGCCACCGCCGTGGTGGAGGTGGACCTCGACGAGGGCGCCGACGCGAGCTGCCGGGTGCGCGCGCTGGCGGAGGACCACAGCACCGTCGGGGAGCTCGCGTTCGCGCCCACCGACGGGCGCAACGAGGTCGAGGTCCGCACCGAGCGCCGGGCCACCAGCGTCGAGCTCGTCGGGTGCACGACCCCCGACCAGCAGCGCCCCCGCTGACCCCCCGCCACCCGGAGCCACACCCCCTGCCCACCCCCCGCCCACCCCCCCGGGACGGCGGTGGACCTGCGCGGGCAGGCTTCAGTTGCTAATGTGGCAGACCTGCCCGACCGGCAGCGCCGGCCCGTCGTCGGCCGCGAGCGCACCGCACGTACGCAGACCAGCACCACCACCACCCACGCTGGGTGCGGATCGTCGCATCCACACAGCTCTTCGATCCACGTAGGAGTACACCCATGACCCAGGACGCCGGCACCATCTGGCTCACCCAGGACGCCTTCGACAAGCTCCAGGCCGAGCTCGAGGACCTCAAGGGTCCCCGCCGCCAGGAGATCATCGAGAAGATCTCCGCCGCGCGCGACGAGGGCGACCTCAAGGAGAACAGCGGCTACCACGCCGCCAAGGACGAGCAGGGCAAGCAGGAGGCCCGCATCCGTCAGCTCGAGGACATGCTCCGCCGCGCCGAGGTCGGCGAGACGCCGGCCAACGACGGCATCGTCGAGCCCGGCATGGTCGTCACCGTCCGCCTCACCGACTTCGAGGAGGAGGAGAAGTTCCTCCTCGGTGCCCGCGAGAACCTCGCCGAGGGCGACAAGCTCGACGTCTACTCCCCGCAGTCGGCGATGGGTGCCGCGATCAACGGCAAGTCCAAGGGCGAGACCGTCACCTACGAGGCCCCCAACGGCAAGGCCGTGACCGTCGAGATCCTCGACGCGGAGCCCTACCACTCCTGATCTACCGCGACGGGCCGCAGCACGCGCCCGTCGTACGACGCAGTGACCGCCACGAGGCCGGTCGGGCCCAGGCCCGACCGGCCTCGTGCGTGCTCGGGCGGGCGCACCGGTGGCGCGGACGGTGTCGAGTGTGCGTGGAAGCACGGCCCCGACGGCCGGGACGGTGCTTCCACGCACAGTGAGCGACGTGGGTGAGCGGGCTCAGGTGTAGACGCGGTAGCCGCGCTCGCGCAGCCGGTTCATCACGGTCTGGGCGTGCTCCGACCCCCGGGTCTCGAGCTGGATCAGCACCTCGACCTCGGTGAGGGCCAGGGTCGGTGAGATCCGCTCGTGGGCGACCTCGAGCACGTTGGCACCCGCGTCGCCGACCTCGTGCAGCAGGCCGGCCAGGCCGCCGGGCAGGTCGGGGATCACGACCCGGAGGTAGAGGTAGCGGCCCGCGGCGACCAGCCCGTGGCGGATCACCTTGCTCAGCAGCAGCGGGTCGATGTTGCCGCCCGACAGGACGGCCACGGCCGGCGTCTCGAAGGCGGTCGGGTCGTCCAGCACCGCGGCGACGGCAGCCGCCCCGGCCGGCTCCACGACCATCTTGGCCCGCTCGACCAGGGCCAGCAGGGCGCGCGAGAGCGACTCCTCCGAGACGGTGATGATGTCGTCGCAGTGCTCCTGGACCGCCGCGAACGTGATGTCGCCGGGCCGGCCGACCGCGATGCCGTCGGCCATCGTGGTCATCGACTGCAGCGGCACCGGACTGCCGACCCGCAGCGACTCCGGGAAGGCGGCGGCACCCTCGGCCTGCACACCGACGACGCGTACGTCGGGTCGCGCGGCCTTGATGGCGATGGCCATGCCGGCCAGCAGTCCCCCGCCGCCGGTCGGCACCAGCACCGTGCGGACCCCCGGCTCCTGCTCGAGCACCTCGAGGCCGGCGGTGCCCTGCCCCGCGACGATGTCGCGGTGGTCGAAGGGGTGGATCAGGACCGCCCCGGTCTCGTCGGCGAAGCGACGCGCCTCGACGAGCGCGTCCTCCAGGTAGCGGCCGTGGAAGCGCACGTCCGCGCCGTACCCGCGGGTCGCCTTCTCCTTGGGGATCGGCGCTCCCTCGGGCATGAAGACGGTCGACCTGATCCCCAGCGTGCTCGCGGCGAGCGCGACGCCCTGGGCGTGGTTGCCCGCGCTGGCAGCGACGACGCCGTGCCTGCGCTCCTCGGCCGAGAGCCGGGAGATGCGCACGTAGGCGCCGCGGATCTTGAAGGACCCGGTGCGCTGGAGGTTCTCGCACTTGAGGCTGACCGGTCCCCCGGCCAGCGCGGAGAGCCAGCGCGACTCCTCCATCGGGGTCCGCACCGCGATGTCGGCGAGCACCTCGCGTGCCTCCTCGATGTCGGCGAGCGTCACGGGTCCGGTGGGCTGGTCAGTCACTGCTGCGTTCCTCGTCGTCCTGATGGGTCGTCCTGCTGCGTCGTGATGACGGAGTCGTCCTGCGGATCACGGTCGAGGCCATCCTCGACCTCCTGTTCCTCGTCGTCGGTGGTCACCGGCGACTCGAAGTCCTCCGGGTCCTGCTCGCGGGCCAGGTGGTTGACCACCGCGTTGCCGGCGGCGGCCAGGGGTACGGCGATCAGCGCTCCCGCGATGCCCGCCACGAGCACGCCGCAGCCGATGGCCACGATGACCCCGAGCGGGTGCAGGGAGACGAAGCGGCCCATGAGGAACGGCTGGAGGATGTGTCCCTCGATCTGCTGCACCAGGATCACCCCGCCGAGCATCAGCAGGGCGGTGATGGGTCCCTGGTCGACGAGCGCGACGAGGACCGCGACGGTGCCGGCGACGGTGGCGCCCACCATCGGGACGAAGGCCCCGAGGAAGACCAGCACGCCGATCGCGAGCACGAAGGGCACGCCCAGGATCGCGGCGACGATGGTGATGCCGATGGCGTCGGCCATGGCCACCAGCACGGTGGCCCGCACGAACTGGGTGAGCGAGATCCAGGCGACGCGCCCCGAGCCGTCGACGTGCTCACGAGCGGCCCGCGGCGCCAGGTGCACCAGCCACGCCCAGATGCGGCCGCCATCGGCGAGGAAGAAGTAGGTCGCGAAGAGGATGATGAAGAAGCCGGCCACGACGTGCCCGACGACGGTCCCGACCTCGGTGACCCGGGTGACGGCCCCACCCTCACCGGTCGACTCCGTGATCGCGCGCTGGGTCGACTCGATCCAGCCGTCGAGCTGGCTGTCGCTCAGGTTGAGCGGCCCCGACAGGAGCCACTCGCGGACCTGGCCCAGTCCCTCGACGACCGAGGCGGCGAGGTCCTGCGCACCCCGGGCGACCTGCTGGCCCACGTAGGTCAGCAGCAGCCCCACGACCGCGATGCCCACGATCATCACCAGTCCCGTCGCCAGGGACCGGGGCACCCGGACGGCCTGCAGGCGGTCGACGGCCGGACCGACGAGCGCGGCGATCAGCAGCGCGATGGCCAGGGGCAGCGTGATCACGGCGAAGTAGGCGAGCACCCAGGCGGCTCCGAGCGCCGCCGCGGCGATGATGATGAGGCGCCACGACCAGGCCGCGGCGAGGTCGAGCCCCCACGGGACCTGGGCGCGGCTGAAGTTGCTGGTCCCGGTGGTGATGGGGACCGGCTCGGGGCGACGCTCGGCGCGGAGCAGCGCCCACTGCTGGAGGAGCTGGGAGGTCAGCCGCTCGCGCCGGGAGTCCTCGTCCCCGTCGTCGACTCCCCCACCGGGTGCGCCGCCCACGGTCGCGCCACTGTCGGTGGTACTGCTGGTGGCACTGCCGGCCGGTCCTGCGCGGCCCACGTCCTCCGGGCTCACCGGTTCGTCTCCCTCACGGATGCAGGCTACTCACCGTCTCCGCTGGCCAGTCGCTGCACCAGCCGGTGCGCGGCGGCGGGGTGCTCGGCGACGAGCAGGCCGGCGGCGGCGAGCACGTAGTCGTGGTCCACGACGACCCGGGGTGCGCGCGGCAGCTGCCACCCGCCCTCGACGTGCTCGCCCGTGCTGGGCGCGAGCACGCGTCGTACGACGCCGTCGGCGCCGTGCCGCAGCACGCCGCCCGACCCGACCAGCAGGTCGACCTCGCGCAGGTCCTTGCCGGTGCGCTCCACCACCCGCCCCTCGGGGCTGACGACGACCTTGCTGCGACCGGCGTGGCGCTTGAGGGCGAGGTCGACCGCGGCCCGCGCGATGGCCTCGTCCACCTCGCGCTCGGTGTCCTCGTGCCGCGGGTCGTCGGCGGGCAGGAAGCCGGGATCCGTACGACGCCGCGCGGCCGCCGCGGCCAGGTGGTCGAGGCCGGCCTCCT
Source organism: Nocardioides sp. Soil777 (assembly GCF_001428425.1). Taxonomy (NCBI): domain Bacteria; kingdom Bacillati; phylum Actinomycetota; class Actinomycetes; order Propionibacteriales; family Nocardioidaceae; genus Nocardioides; species Nocardioides sp. Soil777. Next base: position 67,050 of record NZ_LMSN01000004.1, on the reverse strand, counting down.
CGACCGTGCTGACCGCCGACCAGCGCATGCCGAGGTCGCCCTCGACGGTGCGGGTGACCGGGGTCAGGGCGACGACGTCGCGAGCGAGGCCGGCGTCTTCCGGGTCGAGCTCGACGACGCTGTGCACGTCGGTGGTGGCGCCGCCGATGTCGACGACGACGACGTCACCCGCTCCCGGCTGCTCCGGCCCGAGACCGCGGGAGAGCAGCTCGACGCCGGTGAGCACGACGTCGGGGGTGGCGCCCCGGACCATCGCGGTGAAGTCATCCCCCCGCGAGCTCAGGTGCTTGCCGCCGATGACGTGCGACAGGAACATCTCCCGGATCGCGGCCCGGGCGCTGTCGGGGGCGAGGACCCCGATGCGGGGCACGACGTTGTCGGCCAGCACCACGGGCAGCCCGGCGAGCACGGCGGCCACCTCGGTCTGGGCCTCCGCGTTGCCGGCGACCACGACGGGTCCCCGCCAGCCACCCTCGACGATCCCGCGCGCGGCGGCCAGCAGCGGCTCGGCGTTGCCGCCGTCGGTGCCACCGGTGAGCAGCACGACGTCGGGCTCCGCGAGGTCGGCGAGGTCGTCGTGGCGGCTGATCGCGCGGACGGCGACGACCTTGCCGCCGCTCGACAGTGCCACCCGACGGCCGGCCTCGGCGGTGACGAGCTCCTCGTTGCCGACGACGGCGATCCGCAGCCCGCCGCCGGCGCTGGAGCACGCGAGCACCACGGCGTCCGCGGCGCGGGCGTCCCGGAGGGCCAGCGACGCCAGGCACGCGTCGTACCCGTCGAGCACGTCACCGGCGCCGTGGGCGTCCGGCAGCGTGGTCGGGTGGCTCGCGGCGGCCACGATCGCGCCCTCCTCGACGTCGACCAGCGCCGCCTTGGTGAAGGTGGAGCCGAAGTCGACGCAGACGACGGTGCTTGCCGGGGCGGCTGCGCCGGGGCCGCTCATCCGACGAACACGCTGGCGGTGCCCGCCACGACGGCGAGGAGGACGCCCGCGGTCATCACGGCGAGGGTCAGGGTGCGGGTCGGCAGCGTCTCGCCGCGACGGATCGCCTGGTCGGCCGCGCGGAAGTGCGAGAAGCCGGCGATGCCCGAGAGCGCCGCCGACGCGAGGAGGATCAAGGACAGCGTCGTGGTCGCCACCGACTCGTCGAAGAGGTGGAACACCGCCACCCCGGCCGCGACCAGCCCGATGGCGGTCCGCACCCACGCGAGGAAGGTGCGCTCGTTGGCGAGCGTGAAGCGGATGTCGGGCTCGGCCATCGCAGTGCTCCCGTCAGCTCGCGCTGGTGCCCAGGGCACGGTCGAGGTCGGCCAGCAGGTCCTCGACGGTCTCGATCCCGACACTGAGGCGGACGAGGTCGTCGGGCACCTCGAGGTCGGTGCCTGCGACGCTCGCGTGGGTCATCCGGCCGGGGTGCTCGATGAGCGACTCGACGCCGCCGAGCGACTCCCCGAGGGTGAAGACCTCGGTCGACTCGCAGACCCGCAGGGCCTGCTCGACGCCGCCGGTGACGCGGAAGGACACCATCCCGCCGAAGCGCTTCATCTGCTTCGCGGCCACCGCGTGGCCCGGGTGGGACTCCAGGCCGGGGTAGATGACCTCGCTGACGGCTGGGTGGGAGGCGAGGAAGTCGACGACCTTCTCCGCGTTGTCGCAGTGCCGGTCCATCCGCACGCCGAGGGTCTTGAGCCCGCGGTGGGTCAGGAAGCAGTCGAAGGGACCGGCGACGGCGCCCATGGCGTTCTGGTGGAACGTGATCGCCTCGGCCAGCTCGTGGTCGCGGACGACGAGCGCGCCGCCGACGACGTCACTGTGCCCCCCGACGTACTTGGTCGTGGAGTGGACGACCACGTCGGCGCCGAGGGTGAGCGGCTGCTGGAGGTAGGGCGAGGCGAAGGTGTTGTCGACGACCAGCAGCGCGCCGGCGTCGTGGGCGACCGAGGCGAGGGCCTCGATGTCGCCGATGGTGAGCATCGGGTTGGTGGGCGTCTCGACCCAGACCAGCTTGGTGCGACCCGGCTGGACGGCGGCGCGGACGGCGTCGACGTCGCTCACCGGGGCCGGGCTGTGGTCGAGGCCCCAGACCTTCTCGACCTTGTCGAAGAGCCGGAACGTGCCGCCATAGGCGTCGTCGGGGATGACGGCGTGGTCGCCGGGCCGGGTGAGGGCGCGGACCAGGGTGTCCTCGGCGGCCAGCCCGCTGGCGAAGGCGAAGCCGCGCTCCCCCATCTCGACGGCCGCCAGGGCACCCTCCAGCGCGGTGCGCGTCGGGTTGGCCGAGCGGCTGTACTCGTAGCCGCCGCGCAGCCCGCCGACACCGTCCTGCTTGTAGGTGCTGGTGGCGTAGATGGGCGGGATCACCGCTCCGGTCATCTCGTCCGGTTCGTAGCCCGCGTGGATCGCCCGCGTCTCGAAACCGGCCTTGCTCGCGTGTTCGTGGGAGGTCACGGGATCGAGGGTAGACCCGGCGTTCGTCGGCCCCGAACCTCGTCGGGCAAATGCCTTTCCACCCGTCCACGGCAGCGGGACCATCGAGGATGACCACCTCCACCGACACCCCGCCCGACAGCTCCGCCGAGGGCCCTGCCACCGCTCCTGCCGAGGCCGCCGCAGAGCGGGTCCTCGGCGCGATCCTCGGCGCCGTCGACCTGCTCTCGATGTACCTCGGGGACCGCCTCGGCTACTACCGGAGCCTGGCCGACGAGGGCCCCGCGACCGCCACCGAGCTGGCGGCCCGCACCGGCACGGACCCGCGCTACACGCGGGAGTGGCTGGAGCAGCAGGCCGTCACGTCGCTCCTCACCGTCGAGCAGTCCCTCGATCCCGTCTTCGCGCTGCCGGACGGGATGCGTGAGGTGCTGACCGACGCGTCCAGCCTGGACTACCTCGCCCCCGTCGCGCGCCTCATAGCGTCCGTCGGGCCGGTCCTCCCCCACCTGCTCCGTGCCTATCGCGACGGCAGCGGCGTGAGCTGGGACGACCTCGGCGACGACGCGCGGATGGGCCAGGCGGACGCCAACCGCCCCTGGTACGAGCACCGGCTCGCCGGGGCGCTGGCGTCCGTCCCCGACCTCCACGAGCGGCTCTCCGCTCCCGGCGCCCGGATCCTCGACGTGGGCTTCGGCGGCGGTTGGTCGACGATCGCGCTGGCCCGGGCCTACCCGTCGGCGACGCTCACCGGGGTCGACATCGACGAGCCGTCCGTCGCGATGGCACGCACCCACGCGGCCGCCGCCGGGCTCGCCGACCGGATCACGTTCACGCTCGGCGACGCGGGCAGCCTGGAGGGCGAGGGGTACGACGCGGCGTTCGCCTTCGAGTGCGTCCACGACATGCCCCGCCCGGTCGAGGTGCTCGCGGCCGTCCACCGCGCGCTGGCCCCGGGCGCACCGCTGGTGGTGATGGACGAGGCGGTCGCCGACGAGTTCGCGCCGCACGGCGACGAGGTGGAGCGGCTGATGTACGGCTTCAGCCTCTTCGTCTGCCTGCCCGACGGCCTCTCCTCGCCGCCGAGCGTCGGCACCGGGACCGTGATGCGGCCCTCGACCCTCGCGGCGTACGGGCGCGACGCGGGCTTCTCCACGTGCGAGACGCTGCCGATCGAGGACTTCGGGTTCTGGCGGTTCTACCGCCTGCAGTGAGCCGCCCAGGGGTGACCGCCCCGAGGCGCTCCCGGCCCGCCCTTGTCCGCCCGGGGAGAATGGGGACATGTTCGGATTCGGCAAGCCCTCCACCCTCCCCTCCCCCGACGAGGCCCTCCCGGGCCGCGACTCCTCCCCGTGGACGCTCGGCGAGCACGTCGTCCTCAAGACCCCGGTCGTCACCGACGACGTGCCGGACGGCCACGAGGTCGCCATCTTCGGTCTCGGCTGCTTCTGGGGCGCCGAGGAGATCTACTGGCAGGTCCCCGGCGTCTGGTCGACGTCGGTCGGCTACGCGGGCGGCCACACCGCGCACCCGTCGTACGACGAGGTCTGCTCGGGCCGCACGGGCCACACCGAGGCCGTGCGCATCGTCTTCGACCCGTCGGTGGTGTCGTACGCCGATCTCGTCAAGAGGTTCTTCGAGATCCACGACCCGACGCAGGGCATGCGCCAGGGCAACGACGTGGGCACGCAGTACCGCTCGGCCCTCTACGTCACGACGCCCGAGCAGGAGGAGACCGCGCGCGAGCTGACCAAGGTGTACGGCGACGAGCTCGCCCGCCGCCGCCTCGGGTCGATCACCACCGAGATCCGGCCGGCGTCCGAGGCGGGCTACTACTACGCCGAGGACCAGCACCAGCAGTACCTCGCGAAGAACCCGTTCGGCTACCGCTGCCACGCCAACACCGGGGTCAGGTTCCCGGGCAGCTGACCGACCCCCACCGACCTGGCCGTCAGTCGCCCAGCACCGCCTTGAAGGTGAGATGCCCCATGAGGTTGGGCCGCCCGAGCCAGTAGGCGCCTCGGCTCCACACCGTCGCCAGCCCCGTCAACCTGTTCGGGAGGTAGGGCTCGTAGGAGCGCGGGAGATCCCACATCCGGAACTCCACCTCGGAGAATCCGGCGTGCTCGAGATGGCGACTGACGGAGCGGATGCTGTTGATCCGGTACTCGGTGTGGACGTGGTACTCGCCGACCTCCTCGGGGTTGCGCACCCGTCGGAGCAGCCACTCGTCGAGCCCGAGACGGGACGTCGCCCACGTCGTGAGCCCGAAGTAGTGCCACTGGTTGATAGTGAGCGCCATGAACGCGCCGCCCGGCTTGAGCACACGAGCCGCGGCTTCGGTGAACCCGACCGGGTCGGCGACGTGCTCCATGACGAAGACCGCGAAGGCGACGTCGAAACGACCCGCGTGCTCGTGGGCGAAGTCCTCCAACGGCAGCTGGAAGCGCTCGTCCGCCTCGCTGTTGGCCTCCACCCGGGCACTCGGGTCCACTGCGACGAGTAGCGCCGCGCGACGTCTGATGCGTGGGAAGTCACCCGACGCGTTGCAGCCACCCCCAACATTGAGGACCGCGGCACCACGTGGGGTCGAATCGGCGACCCAGCCGGCGAAGTGACGGACAGGACGCTCCGGGGGCGCGATCACGGCGACCGTTGTCGTTATCCGCCTCCGGCGCGAATGCACTGACATCGACGTCACCACCCCAGCACATTGTGCGCCGTCCTGGTGGTTCGCGGCCATGGGAATGCTGGGCGACCGATCGGCGCCGTACTGGCCGCACACGGCGACGTGATGGCGTGCGCTTTCACCCGCGCCGGGGGAGGCGGACCCTCCGCGGCCTCGACAACATCGATGCCTCGGCTGCGTGCCCTCGGTGCACGTCAGCGCCGATCGAGCAGGGCCGGATGAGAGGCACACGGGATGCGCAAGGTAGCGGCAATCACGTCCATCGCGGTCGGCATCGTCATGAGCATCGCCGGGATCGTCGCCTGGGTGGTCGTCTCCACCACCCTGGAGGACCAGAGGATCACGGTCGCCGACGACGCGAACTGTGCAGCAGGTGACGGCGTGAACGGTCCCATCTCGGCGTTCTGCCAGGCGGACATCATCGATCACCACACCCAGGAGATCACAGGCGGGAAGACGTACGCCGAGCTGGCGCAGGACGACCCGACGCGTGCGACCGCGATGGACTCCGCGTTCCTTCAGGCCTCGCTCTTCACCTCGGTCGTCGCCTTCGGCGTTGCAGGCATGGCGTTCGTGCTGGGAATCGTCCTGACCCTGATCGGCCTGGCGTTGCGTGCGCCCGCACCCGTCGCCTCCGGGACCACCACCTCGACGTGATGGCACGGTCGACCAAGGCGTCGCCGGGGCCGGAGCTCCTCAGTAGGCTCGAAAGCTCTTGACGGGGTGTCGATTCCGGTCGCGCTCGCCCGTCACACCGGTGGAGGGGGCCGTAGGGGCCGCCCGGGCAAGGGAGTGGACATGACCGAGTACCTCATCTACTTCAACCAGCAGTGGGTGGGCGACCACACCGCGGAGTGGTTCGAGAGCCGCGGCCCCACGTCCATGGCCGTCATCGACGAGATGAAGGCCGCCGGTGTGCTGATCTACGCCGGCGGGCTCGAGGAGGGCGCGACGCCCTTCAGCGCCGACGCGACCAGCGGCACGGTGGTGATCACCGACGGCCCGTACGTCGAGACCACGGAGTTCCTGGGTGGCCTCACCATCGTCGACGTCGAGGACGAGGAGGCCGCCCGGATGTGGGCGGGGAAGCTCGCGGTGGGTTGCGGGTGGCCCCAGGAGGTACGCCGCTTCGCGCCGATACCCGACATCCAGTAGCCGTTCGCGCCCGCCGACCGTCGGTGGGTGTCAGGATCGAGCATGGCCTCGGGCGACTACACCGGTGACGACTTCTACTGCGACGTCGCGCTGGCCGACCCCTCGTCGCTCGACGTCGTCCACGACGGGGTGGCCGTGCTCGCCTACCACCACACCCGGCCCTACTGGCCCGTGCACGTCGTCGTCGTGCCGAAGGTCCACGTGCCCTCGTTCACCGACCTGACGGGAGCCGACGAGGACGTGCTGCGCGAGCTGCTGGAGGTCGTCCAGCTGGTCGCGCGGGGCCTCGAGGTCGAGCACGGCGAGGCCCGGGTCCTCACCAACCTGGGTCGCTACCAGGACTCCAAGCACCTGCACGTCCACGTCGCGAGCGGTGAGCACGTGTGACCTCGACCCCCGCCGCGTCCCGCACCGGCCTGGCCGCCCTCGCCGTGCTCCTGCTGTCGGCGAGCGGCTGCGGCGCCCAGCGGCCGACCGAGGAGCCCGTGGACTCCTCCGGCGGGCCGGTCATCACACCGGCCGAGCCGTGGGAGTCGTACCCGCTGGCCGAGGTGGGTGGCGACCTCGCCCTGCGCGAGGGATGCCTCCTGCTCGGCGACGAGCTGGTCTTCTGGCCGCACGGCACGACCTTCGACGAGTCAGCCGGCTCGGTGGTGTTCGCGGACGGCCCACCTGCGGTGGTGGGCACCTCCTTCACCGGAGGGGGCGGGCACTACCCGGCGGGGACCGACTTCACGGCATGGCTGGGTGCCGAGACCGGCGAGGCCATCTCGGCGTGCCAGCAGTCGACGGGTGTCTCCAGGGTGGTCTTCGCCTATCCGGCGTGATCCTGCGTCGACCGTCGGCCTATCTGCGGTGGTGGAACCTGAGGTCGCCGTTGGGGAGGCGGTCGTGGAGGTACCGGTCGTCGTGGGCCCGGTGGTGGTGGTGCGAGCAGAGGAGGATGCCGTCGGCGAGGTCGGTCTTGCCGCCCTTGAGCCACGGGATCAGGTGGTGGGCCTCGCACCACGCGGCGGGGATGTCACACCCCTCGGCCCGGCAGTGCTTGTCGCGGAGGTCCATCGCCCGCCGTGGCCCCTTCTTGTAGAGCCGCTGGCCCCGGCCGAGGTCGAGGACCTCGGACTTCCCGCCCAGGACGGCGGGGATGACGTGGGAGGTGCACATCAACCGGCGTGCCTCCGACGCACTGATGCGGCCGCCGGTGTTGGTGGTCGCGACCCCGAGGCCGCTCATCATCGTGTCGTAGTCCATCGTCACGACCACGGACGTCGCGGTCCCGCCGTGGCGGGGGAGCTTGTTGGGGTCGAGGTGCTCGAGGAGCGTGCAGAACGCATGGCCCAGCCGGGTCGGGTACGACACCTTCGTCCCGGCATCCGCGCCGGCCGTCCCAGCCGGGTCTTGGCCGGCGTCGTGCTTGCGGGGGTTGGTCCACGCGTGCAGGTACGTCAACAACCGGTCCGCCGTCGCGTCCGGGACCCGGATCCGGATCGTCGTCGACCCATCCCCATGCGAACGCGTGGTCAGCGACGTCGTCTTAGGGGCCTTCCGCTCCTCGCCCTCGAGCTTCTTGCGTTCCTGCTCCTCCCCCACGCCCGGGGCGACGATGTCGAGGATCCGGCTGCCGAGCCGGCGGAGCTCCTTCGGCGCGAACGTCGCCGCGTAGCCCACCAACACCCGCTCCGCCTCCGCCCGGATGTCCGAGGGGGTGTCGTCGGGCAGGTCGTCCAACGCCCGGGCGACCACGTCGGCCTGCGCGGTCGACACATCCCCCACCCGGTGCGCCTGGGCCAGCACCGTCCACCGGCGCTCGAGCGCCCCCGCAAGGGTCATGTCGCGGCGGGCGGCACCCCGGTCGACGAGGAGCTCACGTTGGCACCACGCCGCGACATCGCGGTCGCCCTTCTCCTCGGTCACCTCGTCCGCGACCGCCATCAACCGCAACCGGGTCGCATCGACACGAGCAGCCACCGGGCGAACTCCCGCAACGCCGCAGCCTTGTCGCCCGGCGAGAGGTAGAGGAGCTCGACCGCGTCCGCCTTGTCCAGGGCCGCAGCGATCGCCTCGCCACACTCCTGGACCAGGTGTCCGGTCGTCATCCCAGCCCCCCGCTGATCAGCTCCTGAGCGTCCCCACGAGTGGAACCGCCGTCGTGGACCCATCCTACTCGAACATGTGTTCGAATAGCAGCAGGAACTTGTCAAGAGTTCGTCAAACCCCGGCGCACTAGGTGAGGACGTGCAAGCGCTGCCGGCGTCGTACTCCCAGCACAGCGGGGAAACTCCGACCGCCCACAGCCGAAAGATGTTCCCCGTTGACATGGCGTAGACGTGGACGTCGTGACCGCGGGCGTGCGACCCATCCCCACCGGATGAGTGATGGCCGCGGCGGCGTACCGTCCCAGACGTGGGCTCGCGCCGCGTGGCTACGCTCCCGACATGGTCGCGGCAGTTGTACGTCAGTGGGACGACGAGGAGGGGTGGGGCGTCCTCGATGCTCCGGAGACTCCCGGTGGCTGCTGGACGCACTTCAGCCACGTCGAGATGGAGGGATACCGGTCCCTCGCGCCGGGTCAACGGGTCGACCTCGTCTGGGAGTCACCTGGGCAGGACGGCTACGACTTCCGAGCCGTGCGCGTCCTTCCACGGCCCTGAACGCCGGCGGAGCACGTCAGCCACCCTCAGGCTGCCGGCTCGATGCGGCGGGACGGCTGACGACTGACGGTCGTGGCGCGCCTACATCCCCAGGCTGCGCGCCGCGGCGCGCACGGTCTCCGCGGAGGCGGTGAGCTGCTGCTCCTCCTCGGCGCTGAGCGGCGTCGCCAGCACGCTCTCGACGCCGGCCCGCCCGACGACCGACGGCATCGACAGGCAGACGTCCGAGAGCCCGTGGACCCCTTCGAGACGGGAGGTCACCGGCAGGACGCGGTGCTCGTCGTTGAGGATCGCCTCCAGGATCCGCGAGACGGCGAGCCCGACAGCGAGGCTGGTAGCCCCCTTGCCCGCGATGATCTCGTACGCCGCGGTGACGACCCGCTCGTGGATCCGCGCCCGACCCTCGGCGTCGAGACGGGAGCCGCCCGACTCCCAGTCCTGGACCGGCACGCCGCCGATGGTGGCCGTGGACCAGAGCGGCACCTCGGAGTCGCCGTGCTCGCCGGCGATGTAGGCGTGCACGTTCTGCACCGCCACGCCGGTGTGCTCGGCGATCAAGAAGCGCAGGCGGGACGAGTCCAGGACCGTGCCCGACCCGAAGACCCGGCCGGCGGGGAGGCCGGAGAGCTCCAGGGCGGCGTACGTCACGACGTCCACGGGGTTGGTGACGACCAGCAGCAGCGCGTCGGGCGCGAGCGCGACCAGCGCGGGCACCAGCTGGCGGCACATCTCGACGTTGGCGGCCGCGAGGTCGAGGCGCGTCTGGCCCGGCTTCTGCTTGGCGCCGGCGGTGATCACGACGACGTCGGCACCCGCGCACACCGCGAGGTCGTCGCTCCCGGTGATCCGGGCCATCGGCGTGAACTGCATGCCGTGGTTGAGGTCGAGCACCTCGGCCCGCACCTTGTCGGCGTTGAGGTCGAAGAGCGCCAGCTCGCGGCAGACCCCGCGGATCTGCGCGGCATAGGCGATGGCGGTGCCCACGGCACCCGCCCCGACGATCGCAACCTTGGACATGGGCCACTGTGGCACGGCCCGACCGGATCGTCGACCGGCAGGCACCCGTGGGCTGGGTCTTGGTCCAGGGCCGCCCGTGACGGTTCACTGACCGCATGGAGACGCGACTGCTGGTCCTGGCGGACACCCACGTGCCTCGACGCGCACGCGACCTCCCGGAGCAGGTGTGGGACGAGGTGGCACGGGCGGACGTCGTCGTGCACGCCGGCGACTGGGTCGACGAGCGTCTGCTCGACGAGCTCGAGTCCCGCGCCCGACGACTGGTCGGGGTCCACGGCAACAACGACCACGGGAACCTGCGCGACCGGCTGCCCGAGGTGGCCCGCGTGGAGATCCAGGGGGTGCGTCTGGGCGTGGTGCACGAGACCGGGCCGGCGAAGGGACGTGAGCAACGGTGCGGTGGGCTCTACCCGGACCTGGACGTGCTCGTCTTCGGGCACAGCCACATCCCGTGGGACACGACGACCGACACCGGTCTGCGACTCCTCAACCCCGGATCCCCCACCGACCGCCGGCGCCAGCCCCATTGCACGTACATGACGGCCACCGCGGGAGGTGGGCAGCTGCGGGACGTCACCCTGCACAGGCTCCCGCGGCCCACGAGAGCGTAGGACCGGGACTCACGGTCCGGGCGGCCAGGACCCGCAGAGGTCGGCGATCGCCGACAGCTGGTCCTTCGACACCCAGGACGGGTTGGACCCCTGCGGTTGCCGCAGGACCTCGAGGTCGTCGACGCCGGCCGACCGAATCTCCTCCTCCAGTACGCCCCGGCGCAGCAGTGGCAGGTGCACGGCACCTCCTTGGTCGGCGGCCCAGTGCCCTCGCGGTCGACCACGTCGCGCACCGCACCGGTGACCCACCCGAGGCCCCAGATGCCGCGGGCGACCCGACGACCGTCACCGGACACCCACAGGACGACCCGATCACCGGTCTTCATCATCCGGGTCCGGTAGTTGTCGGCGACGCACCACGTGGTGACGGGTCCACCCCCTCCAGCCAGGATCGCGGCCGGTACGTCGTGGTTGACCCGGGGCTGGCACTTGAGGAGCCAGGCGCCCAGGGAGTCGTCGCTGATGAGCCTGCGGGGCATCCGGTCGTTCTACCACCACCGAGCGGTCGAACCGTCCGCAGGAGGGTCGCGGGACCGGAGCCCGGCATCCCCGGTTCCGGGTGGCATGATCTCCCCACGATCCGGGACGCATCGGGTCCCCGCGCACAGCACGGTGAGCAGAGGAAACAGTGCCCCAGCAGCAGGTCCCGTCCGAGGCCGAGGCCGGTCCACGGACCTCGGGCGCCGCGACGTTCGCGGCGTGGATGGTCCACCTCTACACCGCCACCGGCGTGGCCGTCGCCTTCCTGACGGTGGTCGCGGTGATCGAGGGCGACACGGTCGAGGCGCTGTGGCTGGGCCTGGTGGCCATGGTGGTCGACGGCACCGACGGCATGCTGGCCCGCCACCTGCAGGTCAAGAAGCGGGTCCCGTGGTTCGACGGGGCCCTGCTGGACAACATCGTCGACTACCTCACCTACGCCTTCACCCCGATGGTCCTGCTCTGGAGCGCCGGCTACCTCGGCGAGGGCACGTCCGCGACGGTGCTGGCAGTGATCCCGCTGCTCGCATCCGCCTACCAGTTCTGCCGGGTCGACGCGAAGACCGACGACCACCTCTTCCTCGGCTTCCCCAGCTACTGGAACATCGCCGCCTTCTACGTCGTCGTCCTCGACCTCCAGCCGGTCAGCGTCGCGATCGTGCTGCTCGTCTGCGCGGTCCTCGTGTTCGTCCCGATCGGCTACGTCTACCCCTCGCGCACCGACCTGCTGCGCCGGCTCACCCTCGTCCTGACCACCATCTGGCTCGCCAGCTATGCCGTGCTCCTGGTGCAGCTCCCGGACCCCTCGCCGGTCTGGCTGGCGATCTCGCTCGCCTACGTCGTCTACTACGTGGCCCTCAGCCTCTACCTGACGGCCCAACGCTCGCGCGCGACCGCCTGACCCCCACCGGACCCGTCCCGGGCAGCGGCGCGCCCTCAGCGTCCGACGGACAGCCGGACGTCGACCACGTCCCCGAGCGCGACGCCCTCGGCGCGGCGTACGGCGTCCTTGAGCGGCAGGAACCACGTCCCCTCGCGGGGAAACATCGACGTCGTGAAGGACGTCTCCCCCAGGGACGCACTGACCGGCACGACGCCCCAGTAGGCCACCTCGGCCTTGACCTCGTCGACCATCTCGGCCTCGTCCGGCGGCAACGGCACGAAGTGGTACGGCGCGGGGCCGCGCCACTCGACGACCTCACCGGTGAACTCCAGCTCCATCCCCGCACCCTAAATGCGTTGTGGCCGGCACCGCCGGGCCCGAGGGTGGACGCATGGACGGATTCGACCCCATGAACAGCTTCGGCCCCGAGGTCGCGGCGGAGTACGACGACCACCCGCGCGGCGACGAGGACGCGGCCGCCGACTTCCTCGCCGCCCTCGCCGGGGACGGCCGGGCCCTGGAGCTGGCGATCGGCACCGGACGGATCGCCGTACCGCTCATGGACCGGGGCGTCGAGGTCGACGGCATCGAGCAGTCGCAGGCGATGACCGACCGGCTGCTGGCCAAGCGGCCGGACACCCGGGTCACGATCGGCGACATGGCGAGCGCCGACGCACCGCGTCGCGGCTACCGGCTGGTGCTCCTCGTCTTCAACACCATCGGCAACCTGCTCACCCAGGACGACCAGGTGCGCTGCTTCGAGAACGCCGCCCGCCACCTCACCGACGACGGCGCGTTCGTCGTGGAGAACCTCGTCCCCACCGCCCACCTCACCAGCCGGGGGCAGTTCGTCGACGCCGAGCGGGTGACCGCCGACGAGGTAGTGCTCGACGTCAACCGCTACGACCCGGTGACCCAGCTGCTCGAGGAGAACCACGTGAGCATCTCCGCCCGGGGCATCCGGATGGGCCCGATCGCGCAGCGGCTGACCTTCCCGCCTGAGCTCGACCTGATGGCCCGCGTCGCCGGGCTGCAGCTCGCCGAGCGGTGGGGCGGCTTCGGCCGGGAGCCGTTCACGGCCCGCAGCGAGCGGCACGTGAGCGTCTACACCCGCGGTTCCTGAGGCCTTCGTCACCACCGATCGGCGACACTGGGGCCCATGACCGAGCTCCCGCGCAAGGCCTTCTCCCGCAGCGCCCGCCTCGCCGCCCTGCCGCTGGGCTACGCAGGGCGTACGGCGGTGGGCTTCGGGCGTCGGTTGGGCGGCGCGCAGGCGGACACGGTGCTCACCGACGTGCAGCAGCGCACGGCCGAGCAGCTCTTCAAGACGCTCGGCGAGCTCAAGGGCGGGGCGATGAAGTTCGGTCAGGCCCTGAGCGTCTTCGAGGCCGCCCTGCCCGACGAGCTGGTGGCGCCCTACCGGGAGAACCTCACCCGCCTCCAGGACGACGCGCCCCCGATGCCGACCCAGACGGTGCGCGACCAGCTCACCACCCACCTCGGGCCCGACTGGGCCGACGACCTGGTCTGGCTCGACGGCGGCCCGACCGCCGCGGCCAGCATCGGCCAGGTCCACAAGGGGCGGTGGAAGGACGGTCGCGACGTCGCCGTCAAGGTGCAGTACCCCGGCGCCGGCGAGGCGCTGATGGGAGACCTGCGCCAGATCGCCCGGGTCGCCCGCAGCATCGCCCCGGTCTTCCCCGGCATCGACATCAAGCCCCTGGTCGCCGAGCTCCAGGCCCGGGCGGCCGAGGAGCTCGACTACACCCTGGAGGCGGAGGCCCAGCGGACCTTCGCCGCGGCCTTCCGCGACGACGCCGACTACGTCATTCCCGACGTCGTCGCCGTGGGTGGCGAGGCCTTGGTGACGGAGTGGCTCGAGTCGCCGTACTCGCTCGCGCACGTCATCCGCGAGGGCACCCAGGAGGAGCGCGACCACTACGGCGAGCTGCTCGCCCGCTTCCTCTTCGTCGGTCCGGCGCGTGCCGGGATGCTCCACGCCGACCCGCACCCGGGCAACTTCCGGCCGATCCCCGGCCCCGACGGCGAGCCCGGCCGGCTGGGCATCCTCGACTTCGGGGCGGTCGCCCGGCTCCCGCAGGGGCAGCTGCCGGAGGCGATGGGCCGGCTGATCCGGGTGGCCGTGGACGCCGACCCCGACTCCCTGGTCGCCGGCCTGCGCGAGGAGGGCTTCATCAAGGACAAGGTGCAGGTCGACCCGCAGCTGGTCCTGGACTACCTCTCCCCCTTCATCGAGCCCGCGCGGGTGGAGACGTTCCGTTTCAGCCGCGAGTGGATGCGCGCCCAGTTCGAGCGGATCAACAACCCCCGCGACCCGGCCTTCACGCTGGCGACCAAGCTCAACCTGCCGACGTCCTACCTCCTCATCCACCGCGCGTGGCTGGGCGGCCTCGGCCTGCTCAGCCAGCTCGAGGCCGAGGCGCCGTTCCGGCAGATCCTGGTCGACCACCTGCCTGGCTTCGACACCGACTGAGCCCGCTGCCGTCGCCGGGCCGTCAGACGACGCGCACCGGCGCGTCGTGCCACGATGCCCCCATGGACCCCGTCGCCGCCCTGGCCCGCTGGCACGCCGTCGTGGAGAGCCGTGACGCGGCCGGGCTGCCCGCCCTGATGGCCGAGGACGCGGTCTTCCGCAGCCCCGCGGTGCACACGCCGCAGCAGGGCCGCGACACGGTCGTCGGCTACCTGACCGCCGCATTCACGGTGCTGGGCCCGCAGCTCGCCTACGACCGCGAGTGGCTGGGCGAGGACAGCGCCGTGCTGGAGTTCCGCACGGAGGTCGGCGGGCTCCAGGTGCACGGCATCGACATGATCACCTGGGACGCCCAGGGGCTGATCACCGACTTCACCGTCATGGTCCGTCCGGCGAAGGCCCTCCAGGTCGTCGTCGAGCACATGGGCGCCGAGCTGATGCGGATGCTCGAGGCGTCCGCCGACTGACCCGCGTCAGTCCCCCACCCAGAAGCCGCGACCGCCGCCCATCCAGTCGCCGAAGTGGTCGCGGTAGGACGAGCGCGAGCCGAGGTAGGACCCCACCACCGCCGCCCCGAGGTCGTCGAGCTCGGGGCTGACCATCTGCCCGTCCACCCGCTTGGCCATCGACTCGATGAAGCGCGCGAGCCCCGGGTCCTCGCCCAGCCGGAAGAAGGTCGCCTGGGCGCCGAGGCGCTGCGCGTTGTCGAGCTCGCGGACCGCGTGGGCGATGGTCACCGGGTGCGGCGGGTAGTCGAAGAACACCTCGCCGTCGGCCTCGAGGTGCGCGGTGGGCTCGCCGTCGGTGACGACGAGGAGCACCGGCTGGGCGTTGGGGTGCTTGCGGAAGTGGCGGTTGGCGAGCAGCAGGCCGTGGTGGAGGTTGGTGCCCTTCTCCCACTGCGCGTCGAGCGCGGTCAGCTGCTCGATCTCCATCACCCGGGCGTGCCGGCCGAAGGCGATCAGCTGGAGCGCGTCGCCCCGGAACCGCGAGCTCACCAGCTGGTGCAGGGCCAGCGCGGTGCGCTTCATCGGCACCCAGCGACCGTCCATGGCCATCGAGAACGACGTGTCCACCAGCAGCGCGACCGCCGCCTGGGTGCGCGCCTCGGTCTCCTGCACCTCGACGTCCTGGACCTGCAGGCGCACGGGCAGGGTCGGCCCGCCCTCGCCCGAGGACCGCACGATCGCGTTGGTGATGGACCGGGTGACGTCCCACGGCTCGGTGTCGCCGAACTCCCAGGCCCGGGTCGCGCCGGACAGGTCCCCCGCCGCCCCGGCGTGCCGGGTCTCGCGCTGGCCCTGCCGCCCGCTCATCCGGGTGGCGACGTCGCGCAGCAGCGCCTTGCCGAGCTGGCGCATCGCCTTGGGCGAGAGCCGCAGCTCGCCGTCGGACCCGCGCTGGAGGTAGCCGGTGTCGCGCAGCGCGCGCTCGAGCTCGCTCAGCGTCCGGGCGTCCACGGCCGCCTGGTCGCCGAGCTGGCGGGCCAGGGCGTCGAGGTCGACGTCGTCCATCCGCGCGCCGCCGTACGACTGGGAGAGCTGATCGGCGAGCTGGTCGAGCTCGGCGAGGTCCTGGAGCGCGCCGGTGCCGTCGCCGAGGCCGAGGCCCTGCTCGCCCTCGAACCGCTCGGACCCGCCCCAGTCCTCACCGGGACGCAGCGCCTGGAGGTTGGCGTCCATCCGGGCCAGCTGCTCGCCGAGCTCGGGCGAGCCGAAGGCCTGCTGGGAGAGCTCCATCAGCTCGGCCCGCTGCTCGGGCGTCATCGAGGCCATCATCCGCTGCGCGGCGGCCGCACGCTGGGCCAGCGAGTCGAGCAGCTCGTCGATGTCGTCGGGCTGCTCGGGGAAGAAGTCCCCGTGCTTGTCCATGAAGTCGCGGAAGTCCTGCTCGGTGTCCTCGCCCCTCGCGTGCTTCTCCAGCAGCTCGTTGAGGTCGCCCAGCATCTCGTTGACGGCGGCCCGGTCCTCGTCGGTGGCTCCCTCGAGCGCCTGCTTCATGCCGGCGAAGCGCTGGTCGAGCAGCTCGCGGCCGAGGAGGTCCTTGATCTCCTCGTAGGCCTCGCGCGCCTCGCTGCTCTGCCAGTCGTACGACGACAGCTCGCTCACCGCGGCCGCCGTCGAGGAGGGCAGCTGGTCGAGCTGCATCTCGCGGAAGGTCCGGTCGTCGTCGTCCATCACCACGTCGCGGGCCAGCTGGCCGCGCTCGGCGAGCACGGCCTTGTCGAGCAGCTCGCGCACCTGCTGCATCGTGCCGTCGAGGTTGTTGCGCTCGAGGATGTCGCGCCGCCGCTCGGCGACCTGGCGGGCGAGGTCGTCCAGGCCGCGCTGGTCCTGCCCGCCACGACGCAGGAACTCCCGCATCGCCCGCTCGGGCGAGTAGCCGGCCATCACGTCCTGGCCGATGTGGTCGAGCGCCTCGGCGAGGTCGACGGGGGCGGCCAGCGGGTCGCCGCCGTCGTAGCGGCGGTAGCGGCTCATCGCAGCACCTTGCGCATCCACACGTCGTCGGGCCACGGGTCGCCCTCGACCCGCTCGACGACCGCGAAACCGTGCGCCCGGTAGAAGCCGAAGGCCTGCTCGTTGCCGTCGACGACCTCCAGCCACAGCTCGTCACCCTCCACGAGGGCCTCGATCTCGCCCAGCAGGCGCCGGCCGATGCCCACCCCCTGGTGCTCGGGGTGGACGTAGAGCTTCCACATCACCTCACGGTCCCCGGTGACGTGGGGGAAGTCCCGGTAGGAGTCCTGGAGCCGGCCGAAGTTGGCCATCGCCACTACCTGCCCGTCGAGCTCGGCGAGCACGTGGGCGTTGCGCGCGAGCGACGCGGCGAACACTTCCGGGGTCCACCACTCGTCGAGCATGCGCTGTGCGTACGCCGCGTCGATGGGGCCGTAGGTCGGTGGCACGACCGCCTCACCGAGGGCCCGCAGCGCCGGGATGTCGGCGAGCTCCGCGGGACGCAGGGTGACGGAGACGACCTCAGCCATAGACGGTCTCCCGGCCGCCCGTCTCCTTGCCCACCTTGCGGGCGAGGTAGAGCCCCTCGAGGGCGAGCTCGATCGCCGAGGCGCGCTCGCCGTCGTCGGTGGCGCCGAGCCGGTCGGTGACCTGGTCGTAGAGGTCGGACTCGCCGAGCACCGGCAGCCCGGCCAGGAAGTCGCGGGCGCTGACCTGCTCACCCGTGGTGACCATCGACCCGGCCTCGATGGCGTCGACGAGCAGCGCCAGGTCGATGCCGCGCAGGTGCTGGCGGACGGTCTCGGCGACCGCAGTGCGCAGCAGGTGGGTGAGGATCTCGCCCTCGCGACCCTCCTCCCCGGACTCGAACTCGACCTTGCCCCCCAGCACGTCGACGGCCGTCTCGAGGTCGACGATCCGGGCCACGGGACGGTCCTCGCCCTGGACGGTCGCGCGGTGCAGGGCGGCGGCCGCGATGGTCTCGGCACCGGCGATGGCGAAGCGGGCGCTGACGCCCGAGCGCTGGTCCACGCTGCCGGACTCGCGCAGGTTGCGGGTGAAGCGGGCCAGGATCTCCACGATGTGGTCCGGCACGTGGGCCTGCAGGACGGCCTCCTGCCGGATCACCCGGATCTCCGCGTCGAGCTCGGTCGGGTAGTGGGTGCGGATCTCGGCGCCGAAGCGGTCCTTGAGCGGGGTGATGATGCGCCCGCGGTTGGTGTAGTCCTCCGGGTTGGCGCTGGCCACCACGAGGACGTCGAGCGGCAGCCGCAGGACGTAGCCGCGGATCTGGATGTCGCGCTCCTCCATCACGTTGAGCATCGCCACCTGGATGCGCTCGGCGAGGTCGGGAAGCTCGTTGATGGCCACGATGCCGCGGTGGCTACGCGGGATGAGTCCGAAGTGGATCGTCTCCGGGTCGCCCAGCGAGCGCCCCTCGGCGACCTTCATCGGGTCGACGTCGCCGATCAGGTCGGCGACGGACGTGTCCGGGGTCGCCAGCTTCTCGGCGTACCGCTCGTCGCGGTGCCGCCACGAGACCCGCAAGTCGTCGCCGTACGTCGCCGCGGCCTGCCGCGACTGGACCGTGATCGGCTCGTAGGGGTGCTCGCCGAGCTCGGAGCCGGAGATCACCGGCGACCACTCGTCGAGGAGCCCGACCAGGGTCCGCAGCAGGCGGGTCTTGCCCTGGCCGCGCTCGCCGAGGAGCACGACGTCGTGGCCGGCGATGAGGGCCCGCTCGAGCTGCGGGATGACGGTGTCCTCGAAGCCGTGCAGGCCGGGCCACGGGTCGGCCCCGTCGCGCAGCCGGGCGAGCAGGTTGTCGCGGAGCTCGTGCCGGAGGGTCTTGTGCTCGTGCCCGGAGGCACGGAGCTCGCCGACGGTGGTCGGCAGCTGGGTGGGCAGTGAAGTCTCGGTCACCCCCTCAACGCTAGTCCGGCGCACAAGGCCGGATCCGGGAGCAACGGTCCCACCGGTCGGGACCAACGGCCCTGCTGGGGACGCGCCGGACGACCGACCATGGATGTCAGGCCCTGCGCGGACGTCGCCGGCAGGGCAACGGAGACGACGACTCGGAGATGTGCCATGGGCGAGCTGATGGAGCTGAGCCGCAGCGAGTGCGAGACCCTGCTCCGACGGGGCGTGATCGGACGGGTCGCCATCGCGACCCCGACCGGGCCGCACGTCATGCCGCTGAACTACTCGGTCAGCGGCAGCTCCGTGGTCGTCTGCACCACGCCCTACAGCATGCTCGGCACCTACGGACGCGACAGCATGCTGGCCTTCGAGATCGACCACTTCGAGCACCCCCGGCAACGCGGCTGGAGCGTCGTCGTCCGCGGCCGCGCCGAGGCCGTCGAGGACCAGGACGAGCTGCGCACCCTCGTCCGCGTGCTGCCACGACCGTGGGCCGCGGGCCGGCGCTCGCTCTACCTCCGCATCCCCCTCACCGAGGTGACGGGGCGTCGCCTGGGCGACGGCTGGGACCTCGAGGAGACCCTGCCGGTGCGCCGGGTCCTCTGATGCAGGTCCCGACCACGCCGGGTTCCCCGCCTTCCGGGATGACGCCACGCGCCGACCACGCCACACTGGCCGGATGACGACGCCCGCAGACCCCAGCGGACACCCCGCCCTGACCGGACCCGCGCAGGCACTGCTCGACGCGGTGACCGCGATCTCCAGCGACCTCGACCTCACCAGCGTGCTCACCCGGATCGTGACGGCGGCGACCCAGCTGACCGATGCGCAGTACGGCGCGCTCGGCGTCCTCGGCTCCGACGGCCGGCTGGTCGAGTTCCTCACCACCGGGCTGGACGACGAGACCCGCGCGCTCATCGGCGACCTCCCCCAGGGCGACGGCATCCTCGGCGTCATCATCTCCGAGCCCGAGGGCCTGCGCCTGGTCGACCTGGCGGCCCACCCGCGGTCGGTCGGCTTCCCGCCCAACCACCCGCCGATGACGACGTTCCTCGGCATGCCGGTGCGCATCCGGGGCACCGTCTTCGGCAACCTCTACCTGACCGAGAAGCGCGGCGGCCGGCAGTTCACCGCGGAGGACGAGCAGCTGGTGGAGGCCCTCGCCCGCACCGCGGGCCTCGTCATCGACAACGCGCGCGCCTACGGCCTGAGCGAGCGGCGCCGGCGCTGGCTCGAGGCGACCGCCGAGATCGCGGTCGACCTCCAGCCGCCCGTCCAGCTGGAGAGCGCGCTGGGCAGGATCGTGCGCACCGCCCGCATCGTGTCGGGCGCCCGCGCGACGGTGCTGCTCGCCGCCGACTCCCCCGATGACGACACGGTGTCGGCCGACGCCGGGGACCACGCCCTCGTGCACGACCTGACCGAGCAGGTCCGCCAGGGGCCGCCCCTCGACGTGACCGCGCCCCCGCTGCTGCTCAAGGTCGACTGCCTGGACGCGGTGGTGATCCCGGTCCGCGCCCACCTGGCGCCGGTGACCGCGCTGGCCGCCGTCTTCGACCGCACGTCCCCGCTGCACGAGGCCAACGAGCGGGAGATGCTGGCGACCTTCGCCGACCAGGCCGCACTGGCCCTCGACCGCGGACAGGCCGTCACCGACCGCCAGGAGCTCGCCCTCCTCTCCGACCGGGAGCGGATCGCCCGCGACCTGCACGACGTGGTCATCCAGCGGCTCTTCGCCACCGGCCTCCAGCTCCAGGGCGTGGCCTCCATGGCGTCGTCACCCGAGGTCGCGCGACGGCTGGACGAGACGGTGTCCACGCTCGACGACACCATCAAGGCGATCCGGGGCACGATCTTCGAGCTCGAGAACAAGCAGCAGTCCTCGCTGCGGGCGGAGATCCGCAACCTCGTGCGCGAGTACGTCCCCGTGCTCGGCTACAGCCCTTCGGTGCGCACCTCCGGTCCGATCGACACGGCGGTCCCCACTGCCGTGGCCGACCAGCTCCTGCCCGTCCTGCGTGAGGCCATCTCCAACGTCGCCCGGCACGCACTCGCGGAGCGGGCGGAGGTCGAGGTCCACGTGACTCCCCAGGAGCTCGTGCTGACGGTCTCCGACGACGGGTCCGGGCTCCCCGACGCACCGTCCGAGAGCGGCCTGCGCAACGCGCGGCGCCGGGCCGCCGACCTGGGCGGCTCGCTGGAGCTCTCCCCGGGCTCCCCCCGCGGTACGACGCTCGTCTGGCGCGTCCCGCTCGACTGATCGGACATGACAAGACCCGCCCGGTCTCCCGGGCGGGTCTGTAGGGGGGTCCTGTCAGGTCACTTCAGGACGGGGTACTTCTGCACCAGGCTGGTCTTGCGCCACTGGCGACCGAGGCCCCAGGTGGCACCCGCTGCGGCGAAGAAGAGCACGGCCATCGAGATGACACCGATGAGGTGGTCGTCGACGATCGGGTTGTTCTCCAGCGGCAGTACCGCGAGGTACATGAACGCGTACATCAGGGCGCCCGCTGCCGTGCCGATCCGCATGCCCACCCCGAGGAGGAGGGTCACACCGATGCCGAGGAGGCCGAGCATGAAGAGCCAGTCGACCCAGGCCTGTCCGGCCATCGAGTTGAACATCTCCTTGAACGGGTTGTCCGCCGGGACACCGAAGGAGAGGAACCCCTCGGTCGGGCTGCCGCCGTTGATCCAGGCCGCGTCGCCGAAGTAGTCGACGGCTCCGGTCTCGTCCTTGCCGGTGGCGAAGCCGAGGGCGAAGGTCTTGTCGAGGAACGCCCAGAGGAACGTGAAGCCGAAGGCGATCCGCAGTGCGGCGATCGCGCGGTCCAGGCCGGTGGCCGTCTCCGCGGTCTCCGACGTGGTGACG
Source organism: Nocardioides sp. Soil777 (assembly GCF_001428425.1). Lineage (NCBI taxonomy): Bacteria > Bacillati > Actinomycetota > Actinomycetes > Propionibacteriales > Nocardioidaceae > Nocardioides > Nocardioides sp. Soil777. The sequence continues at coordinate 45,391 of NZ_LMSN01000004.1, read as the reverse complement.
CCCTCGGTGGTGAGGTGGTGGTGACGATGGATGACGGCCATGACGAGCCCCTTCACAGGTAGGTGGTGCCGGTTGTCCTTGCACCTCCACTCTCGTGCCGGAACCCGGGTCGGGGGCAGGGGACGAGGTCCCCACCGCGACGCCGAAGGTCCCCCCGGCCGGGGGACCCCTAGGTCCCGGGACCCAGCAGCTTGGAGGCCAGGACGGCCGCCTGCGTGCGCCGCTCGAGGCCGAGCTTGGCGAGGATGCTCGACACGTAGTTCTTGACCGTCTTCTCGGCGAGGAACATCCGCTCGCCGATCTGGCGGTTGGTGAGACCCTCCGCGATGAGGCCGAGCAGCTTGAGCTCCTGCTCGGTGAGCTCCGCGAGCTCGGGGGCCGTCGCCGGGCCGTTGCGCACCCGCTCGAGGACGCGGGCCGTCAGCGCGGGGTCGATGAGCGAGTTGCCGGCCGCGACCTGGCGCACCGCCGTGACGAGGTCACTGCTGCGGATCTCCTTGAGGACGTAGCCGGAGGCGCCGGCCATGATCGCCGCGAAGAGCGCCTCGTCGTCGTCGTACGACGTGAGGATCAGGGCCCGGATCGTCGGGTCGACCGCACGCACCGCCCGGCACACCTCGATCCCCGAGCCGTCCGGGAGGCGGCCGTCGAGCACGGCGACGTCTGGACGCAGCGCCGGGATCCGGGCCGTCGCCTCGACCGCGGAGGCCGAGTCCCCCACCACCTCGATGTCGTCCTGGCGCTCGAGGAGGAACCGCAGTCCCTCACGTACGACGTCGTGGTCGTCGAGCAGGTACACGCGGATCGGCTGGGTCACGGGCCCATTCCAGCAGATCCGCGGGTCCGGCGTGCGGTGGTCGGCGTACGCCGCGTGGCGCCACGACCCCCGCAGGCCCGGTGCGGTCGCACTGGCCCCGTTGGGTCATGGCGTCCCGCACCGCCGGGGCGGACGATGGTGGGGACGAAGGAGGCACAGCATGGCACTCACCCACAGCGGGGTCGCGTTGATGCTCCCGGTCACCGACGTGGACCGCGCCACCCGGTTCTACCAGCAGTCCCTCGGGCTCGAGCTCACCGGGACCAACGACGAGGGCAGCGCGATGTTCGCCGTGGGGAGCGACGCACAGCTGGTGCTCCTGCCCCGGCCCGAGAGCAAGCCGTCGGAGAGCACGGCGATGAGCTTCGAGGTCGATGACGTCACCGCGGAGATCCGGACCCTGGAGGGTCGCGGGGTCGTCTTCGAGGACTACGACCTGCCCGAGCTGAAGACCGTGGACCACGTCTGCGAGTTCGGCGACGAGAAGGCCGCGTGGTTCAAGGACCCGGACGGCAACGTCCTGTGCCTGCACCAGGACCTGACCTGACCCGCCCTGACCCGGGGGTGCCTCAGAGGTCGACCGCGCCGTCCACGGACTCGCGGATCAGGTCCGCGTGCCCGGCGTGCCGGGCGTACTCCTCGACCATGTGCACCAAGATCCAGCGTCGCCACCGAGCCGTCGCTGCGAGCCCGCTTGCCCGGCTGGTCGAGGCCGCCGGCGGCCAGCGCCTCGTCGAGGGCCGCGTCGGACCTGGCCACCTCCGCGTCGTACATCGCCCGCAGCTCCTCGGGGCTGTCGTGCCGCGCCGAGCTCCAGTCCCAGTCCTCGTCGGCGTCCCAGTCGACGTCGGCCCAGAAGCCGACCGGCGGTCGGCCGTGCAGCGCGATGGTGAACCACCACTGCTCCACGAAGGCGAGGTGCTTGACCATCCCGCCCAGCGTCATCACGGCCGGGTGGCCGGGGATCGTCGCGGCCAGCTGGGCGGCGTCGAGTCCCGCGGTCTGGGTGCGGATCGTGTCCCGGTAGTAGTCGATCCAGCTCCGGAGCATGGTGACCTCGTCGGCGGCGAACGGCGGGTTGTGCGGATAGCTCGACATGGCGGGCACGCTAGCGGCGCGGAGCGACCACGGCACCCCGGTTTCGGTCCGGCAGTTTCGGTCCGGCGATTTCGGTCGCGCGGTCGTAGGGTCGACCGGGTGAACCTCACCCGTCCCTGCCCGTGCGGCTCGGGCGCGGCGTACGACGCGTGCTGCGGCCCGCTGCACCGCGGCACCGCCCTCGCCTCGACCCCCGAGCAGCTGATGCGGTCGCGCTACTCGGCCTACGCGCTCAACGAGCTCGACCACGTCTTCCGCACCTGGCACCCCCGCACCCGACCCGACGACGTGACGCCGGCGCCCGGGCTCACGTGGACCCGGCTCGAGGTGCTCGACGCGACCGGCGACGAGGTGGAGTTCCGCGCGCACCACATCACGCCGGACGGCCCGGGGGTGCTGCACGAGCGCAGCGTCTTCGAGCTGCGTGGCGGGCGCTGGGTGTACGTCGCCGCGGTCGGCTGACGCGGGTCGGCGCACCCGCGCAGCTCTGGGGCGAGACCCACCTGTCTTCTCTGCGCAGGTGCGCAGCTCTAGGTCGTGCTCGACAAGCCTTCCCTACGCACCTGCGCAACTCTGGCGTGGTCGACAGGCCTTCCCTGCGCACCTGCGCAACTCTGGCGTGCCATCGACGGCTCTTCCCTGCGCACCCGCGCAGGCAACCCGCCCGGGCCACCCGACATGCCTGCGCACGTGCGCAGGTAACCGCGCTGATCGGCGCAACGCGGTGCAGCGTCAGCCCGCGGCGGATGCGTGGCGCTCGGCGAGCGACTTCCAGGTGTGCAGCTGCTTGCGCATCATCACCAGGTCGCCCCACATCAGGGCGGACTGTCCGATGCCGGGCGAGGCCCCCGGCACGAGCAGGTCGCAGCGCAGCGCAGCACCGCCGGGGAGGTCCACCACCTGGTAGGCCATGAGGACACGACCGAACATCCGCACCGCGCCCGCCCGGGTGATCTCCAGCTCCACGGATCGCCCGGGATCCACGGCGCGCACGGTGAAGATGCTGAACCGCGCGCCCTCCTCGAACTCCCCCACTCCGGGCGTCAGCGTGCGCGGGCTGCGGCGGCCGAGGTTGTCGACGAGGTCATAGCTGTAGGGCGCGACCTGCAGCTGACAGACCCAGCGCCAGACGACCTCCGGTGGCGCGGCGACCCGCAGTCCGCGCGCGGCCCGCAGCCCGGGTCCGTGGTCGACGAAGTGGTCCGTGGTGCCGGCGAGGTCTCCCCAGGTCCACGGCAGGCCGGGTGCGGCGGCTCCCGTCACTACGGCGACCGGTCGGTGATGCAGTAGGAGAGCCCCGCCGGGTCGGCCATCACGGTCCACGCCTCGTGCTCGGCGACCAGCCGCGCACCGAGCGATGCGTGCCGGACGACCTCGCGGTCCCGCGAGCTGCACGCCACGTCGAGGTGGGCCCGCGTCGGTCCGGCCTCGTCGTCGAGGCGCTGGAGCAGGATCAGCAGGGCCTGGCGCTCGGGACGGACGAGGCGCTCGAACTCACGGAACGACGAGCCCGTCCGCTGCCAGCCCAGCAGCTCCTGCCAGAAGCCGGTCTCCGCGTCGTACGACGATGCGGGCACGTCGAGGCAGACCTGGTCGACCAGGCTCCTGGAGAGGTCCGGCCAGCGTGCGGGCGGCGCCGGCCGGGAGGCCGGGTGGGTGACGAGGCAGAAGGTCAGCCCGCCGGGCGACTCGAGGACGACGTACCCCTGGTCCGTGACCTCGGTGGCGCCCAGCGCGACCGCCCGGTCGGCCTCCGCGCGCGGATCGGTCACGTGCACGTCGAGGTGGATCCGGGCCTCCCCGGTCGCGACCCGCTGCATGCGCAGGTGGTCGTCGGCGTCCTCGCCCGGGTCGAGCGTGAGGAACTCGTCGTCCGCGCCGCGGCGCGGGGACGTCGACCACCCGGTGACGGCCGACCAGAAGGCCACCGTCTCCTCGAAGCGGTCCGCGGGTACGTCGACGAAGGCGCTCAACCAGAACACGTGCCGACCCTAGACACCCGGGGCCGGCACGTCACTGGTCACAGGGTGGGTCCCTGGCCCCGCAGCTTGTCGACCTCGGACATCGCGTCGCGCAGCTGGCCGAGCCACTCGTCGGCGTGCTCGCCGACCAGGCGGACCGACCAGGCCAGCGCGTCGGAGCGCGACCGGGCGACGCCGGCGTCGACGAGGGTGTCGAGCACCTGCCTCTCCGGCTGGCGCAGCCGCGTCATGACCGGTGCGGCCACGTGGGTGAAGAGCGCCGTGGTGCCGCCGAGGCTGGCGCCCCACGAGACCTTGCGCTGGTAGCGGGACTCGGCCTCGATCGCGATCTCGATCCGCTGCTCGCGGGTCTCGGACCGGAAGCGACCGATCCGCCCCTCGGCCTCGGCGGGCGAGAGGTCCCCCTCGGCGGTCAGCGTGCCGATGACCACGATCTCCTCGCGGTCCACGCTCACCTCGACCCCGTCGAACCAGCCGTCGGGCAGCCGCCCGGCGAACCAGTCCTGCGCGTCGTCGGCGCCCGGCAGGTCGGCGACCTGCCAGCCTCCACGGCGCCCGCGGCCCTCGCCGCGTCCGCGGCCCTCGCCACGGCGTCCGCGGCCTCGTCCGGTGTTCTCATCGGTGGTGTTCATCATGATCTCCCTGCAGTCATTACATGATTACACCGTAACAACGTATCACCACGCGAAACATTCCCGGCCAGGTCGGGGGATGTCAGACCCAGCGCTCCCCGACGCGCTCGACCGTGCCAGTGCCGCCGGTCAGTGCGGCCACGTGGGCGGCCACCCCGGCCGGCTCGGTCGACCCGAGCAGGAGCCGCACCGTGGCGGCGTACTCCACGTCCAGCACATCCACGCCCCGCACCCGCAGCTCGCTCTCGATCCGCCCCGCATCGGCGTGACCGACCACCAGGGCGAGCTCGGTGAGCAGGACCCGGCGCCGGGTGCCGGCCTCGACGAGCGCGGCCCGGACCGCGTCGCCGTACGCCCGGACGAGGCCGCCGGCGCCGAGCAGGGTGCCGCCGAACCATCGCGTGACCACCGCCGCCACGTCGGAGACCCCGGCCCCGAGGAGCACCTCGAGCATCGGGGCCCCGGCCGTGCCGCCGGGCTCCCCGTCGTCGCTGGAGCGCTGGAGCTCCGAGCGCGGGCCGATGACGAACGCCGAGCAGTGGTGCCGGGCGTCCCCGTGCAGCGCGCGGAGCTCGGCGACCACGGCGCGCGCCGACTCCTCGTCGTCCACCCGGCGCAGGGTGCACAGGAAGCGGGAGCGCCTGACCTCGACCTCGGCCGTCGCGTCGCGCGCCAGGGTGAGGTAGGACGTCACGGTGCGGGGTCCGCGAGGCGCTCCTGCTCGGGTACAGCGGCGCGCTCGGGCTCGGGCCCGCGCTCGGGCTCCGGCGCGACCGCGGGCTCCGGCTCCTCCCACGAGACCGACACCTTCTCGAAGCCCTTGTGGCGCTGCATCCGGGCGTACGACGCGTAGGCGCGGCGGTCGGCCGGCGTGAGGTCGACCGCGTCGGTGAACGGGGTGAGCAGGGCCCGGGGGTAGAGCTCACGGGCGATGACGACGTTGATCTCCATGGCCAGCACCGCCATCACCGCGCCGATGAAGAGGAAGCCGACGAGACCGAGCACCAGCCCGAAGGTCTTGGTCATCGCCGTCGTGCCGACCAGGACCTCGGAGACGTACAGGGCACCACCGAGCTGGAGCAGCTGGAACATCACCGCAAGGGAGAAGCCGCCAGGCGCGGCCCGGCGGAAGCTGTGCTGCCCGGTCGCGGCGAAGCGGAAGAGCACCGTCAGCCCGACGCCGACGACGAGCACCGTCACCAGCTGCAGCAGCCACCGCTCCCCCTGCTCGAAGAAGGTCGTCGTGGTGCTCGCGACCGTCGACAGGACCGAGACCCCGAGCAGCGCGAAGCCCGCGGTGAGGAGCAGGAGGAGGCTCTTGAGCCGAGAGTAGAACGGATTGGGCCGGGAGTTGCGCGGCACGGACCAGGCCACGTGCATGGCGTTCTGCAGCGACTGGGCCAGGCCCAACGCGCCGTAAAGGGCGGCGAGGGTTCCGAAGGCGACACCGGCCGCCGACCCGCGCAACCCCTCGGGACGGCCGAGCTGGTCACCGATGATCGGGAACTGCGCCAGCGCGGAGTCGAGGATCTCCTCCTGCCACTCCGGCTTGGCCCCGAGCACGAAGCCGAGGATCGAGGTGCCCAGCAGCATCAGGGGGAAGATCGCGACGAACGCGTAGTAGGTCAGCATCGCGGCCAGGTAGTTGCCCTGGTCGTCGAAGAACTTGTAGACGACCGCGAGCGGGAACCCGACCACCGGGTGCCTCCGCTGGAAGCCGTCGACCTTGTCCACCACGCTCACGGCAGCACGCTACCGGGGCGGGCGCAGCATCCGGGTCACCAGACGCCGAGCAGGTCCCCTCCGAGGCGGACGACGAAGCCCACGACGACCACGAGGAAGAAGATCCGCACGAACCTCGCGCCCCGGGCGACGGCCACGCGGGCACCGACGTACCCGCCCACGATGTTGGCCGCGGCCATGGCCAGGCCGAGCTTCCACATCACCGCCCCCATCGGGATGAAGACGACGAGCGCGGCCAGGTTGGTGGCCCAGTTGGCGAGCTTGGCCTTGGCCGAGGCCTCGAGGAAGTTGTAGCCGAGCAGTCCCACCAGCGCGAAGACGAAGAACGACCCGGTGCCGGGCCCGATCGCCCCGTCGTAGAAGCCGATCGCGAGGCCGGTGACGGCGACCGCCGAGACGTGGGTGCCGCCGCTGAAGCGCAGGTTGGTGAGCGTGCCCACCGACGGCTTGAACCAGACGTAGGCGCCGACGAGGACGAGCACGACCAGGATGATCGGGTCGAAGGCGCTGCGGGGCAGCATCGAGGCCACGAAGGCCCCGCCCAGCGACCCGGTGAAGGCCGCGAGCATGAGCGGCAGGAAGGTCCGCGGGTCTGGGCCCACCCGCCGGTAGTACGTCGCCGCGCTGATCGAGGTGCCGCAGAAGGACGCGAGCTTGTTGGTCGCCGCGATCTGGACCACCGAGGCACCGGGGAGGCCGATCAGCAGGGCCGGGAGCTGGATGAGTCCGCCGCCACCGACCACCGCGTCCACGAAGCCGGCGGCCAGGGCCGCGAGCATCAGCAGGAGCACGGTCTCGGTCGTCGGCTCCACACCGTCACCCTAGGCTGGAGCGCGTGCGCATCGTCTCCCTGCTCCCCTCGACCACCGAGATCCTCTTCGCGATCGGGGCGGGTGACGACGTCGTCGGCGTGACCTTCGAGTGCGACCACCCCGCCGAGGCCCGCGGGCGCACGATCGTGTCCACGAGCGCGATGCCGGAGGGGCTGACCCCGCGCGAGATCGACGACTTCGTGGCCGCCGCGATGCAGCGCGGCGACGACCTCTACCACCTCGACGAGGGTGCCCTCGCCGGCCTGGACGCCGAGCTGGTGGTCACCCAGGACCTGTGCGCGGTGTGCGCGGTCGACGTGTCCGTGGTCGACGACGCGCTGGCCCACCTCGGCTGCACCGCTGAGGTGCTGACCATCGACCCGCACACGCTGACCGAGGTGTTCGAATCGGTCCGGGCGCTCGGCCGGGCCACCGGCCACGACGTCGAGGCCGACGCCCTCGTGCAGGACACGCACCGGCGTCTCGCAGACGTCGTACGCCGCGTGGGCACCCGCCCGCGCCCCCGCGTCGTGCTTCTGGAGTGGACCGACCCGCCGTTCGCGCCCGGCCACTGGATCCCCGAGATGGTCGACCTCGCCGGCGGTGACCCGGTGCTCGGCACCGCCGGCGAGAAGAGCGTGCGGGTCACGTGGGAGGACGTCCACGCCGCTCGCCCCGACGTCGTCGTGGTGGCGCCCTGCGGCTACGACCGCGAGGGGTCGCAGGCGCTCGCCGACGAGCTGGTGGCGTCGGGGGTGCTCCCCGAGGGGGTGCCCGTGCACGCCGTCGACGCCAACGCCTCGTGGGCGCGCCCCGGCACCCGCCTCGTCGACGGGATCGAGGAGCTCGCCGAGGTGCTGTCGTCGGTCGTCAGGACCGCGTGACCGGCTGCACCACGACGGTGTCGTAGCCCTCCGGCACCGGCTCGCCGTAGCCCGGGCAGAAGAGGTCGCCCTCCTGCTCGGGGGCCAGCTCCTCGGTCGAGTTGCACCGGACCGTGGCCAGCGCCTCACCCTCGGCGACGAAGACGAACTCGAAGAGCGCCGAGCGCGCCTCGTCGCCGTCGTTGACGACGCGGGCCCGCACCAGCGGGTGCGTCTGCTCCTCGAGCGCGACGGTCTCGGTGATCGTGTCGTACTCCCAGCCCGCGGGGACGGTGAAGCCGTTCCAGGAGAACTCCTCGCCCACCTCCACGTCGACGGGAGCCTCGGGGTCGACCGGCTCGTCCTCGCTGCAGGCGACGGCGGACAGCGCCAGCACCGGGGCGAGGAGCAGGGCGGCGACGCGCGTGCGGGCGCGGCGGGTCACGTGGGAACGCATCCGCCTCAGCCCTTCGCCAGCTGGGCCAGCAGGTCCTGGCGGGTGATGACCCCGACGGGCTTGCCGTCCTCGTGGACGAGGGCCGCGTCGGCCTTCTCCAGCAGGTGCACGGCCTCGCGGGCCGGGGACGTGGATCCGATCGACGGCAGCGGCGCCGACATGTGGTCCTCGACCGGGTCCGTCAGCTTGGCCGTCCCGGCGAAGAGCGCGTCGAGCAGCGCCCGCTCGGAGACCGAGCCGGCGACCTCCGCCGCCACGATCGGCGGCTCGGCGCGGACCACGGGCATCTGCGAGACGCCGTACTCCTGGAGGATGTGGACCGCCTCGGCGATCGTCTCCGAGGGGTGCGTGTGCACCAGGTCGGGCAGCCGACCGGACTTGCCGCGCAGCACCTCCCCGACCGTGCGGGAGTCGGAGTCGCCCTCGGTGGCGAAGCCGTACTGGCCCAGCCACGCGTCGTTGAAGACCTTGGTGAGGTAGCCGCGGCCCGAGTCGGGCAGCAGGACGACGATCACCGCGTCGTCGCGGCCCTCGGCCGCGAGCTCGTGGGCGAGCTGGCGCGCGGCGTACGCCGCCATCCCGGACGAGCCGCCGACCAGCATCGCCTCCTCGCGGGCGAGGCGGCGGGTGAAGGCGAAGGAGTCGGCGTCGGAGACCTCGATGATCCGGTCGGCGATCGACCGGTCGTAGGTCTCCGGCCAGAAGTCCTCACCCACGCCCTCGACGAGGTAGGGGCGCCCGGTGCCACCGGAGTAGACGGACCCGGCCGGGTCGGCGCCGATCACCTGGATGTCGGGGTTCTGCTCCTTGAGGAAGCGACCGATGCCGCTGATCGTGCCGCCGGTGCCGACGCCCGCCACGAAGTGCGTGATCTTCCCGTCGGTCTGCTCCCAGATCTCCGGACCGGTGGTCTCGTAGTGGGAGCGCGGGTTGTGCGGGTTGGAGTACTGGTCGGGCTTCCAGGCGCCGGGCTGCGAGGCGAGGCGGTCGGAGACGTTGTAGTAGGAGTCCGGGTGCTCGGGGGCAACCGCCGTCGGGCAGACGACGACCTCGGCGCCGTACGCCTTGAGCACGTTGCGCTTGTCCTCGCTGACCTTGTCGGGGCACACGAAGATGCACTTGTAGCCCTTCTGCTGGGCCACCATCGCCAGCCCGACACCGGTGTTGCCGGACGTCGGCTCCACGATCGTGCCGCCGGGCTGCAGGGCGCCGGAGGCCTCGGCGGCCTCGATCATGCGCGTCGCGATGCGGTCCTTCACGGACCCGCCGGGGTTGAGGTACTCCACCTTGGCGAGCAGCAGGGGTCCCGATCGGGGGCCGTCTGCGGGGGCGGGCAGGTCCAGGGAGCGGTCGAGCCGCACCAGCGGGGTGTCGCCGATGAGGTCGAGCAGGGAATTCGCGTACTTCACCCTGCCAATCTAGCCAGATACCGGCCCGTAACATGAAGTCGTGGGAACCGCAGCCGCCGCTCGCAAGCTCGCCTCCGCCGCCGCCTTCGGTGGCGGGGGCCTCTCCGTGCTGGGTGCCGGGCTGTACGGCGTGCTGGTCGCCGAGGCCAAGCTCGCCCGCAAGACCATCGGGCGCCTCACCGAGGAGCCCCCGCCGGACGCGACCGGCTGGTACGGCCGCGGTCGGCCCGGGCCGGCGATCCGGATCGCCCTGCTCGGCGACTCGAGCGCCGCCGGCTACGGCGTGGAGCGCGTCGAGGACACGCCCGGCGCCCACCTGGCCAGCGGCGTCGCGACGCAGGCCCACCGGCGTGTGCACCTGCGCGAGCACGCGGTCGTCGGCGCCCAGTCCAGCCACCTGGCCAGCCAGGTCGACGCCGCGCTGGCGACCCACCCCGACGTGGCCGTCATCCTCATCGGCGCCAACGACGTGACCCACACGGTCACCCCGTCGCAGTCCGTGCGGCACCTCTCCGAGGGCGTACGCCGCCTGCGCGAGGCCGACGTCGCGGTCCTGGTCGGCACGTGCCCCGACCTCGGCACCATCAAGCCGATCGCGCCCCCGCTCAAGCAGGTCGCCCGCTCGTGGTCGCGCCGGCTCGCCGCCGCGCAGACGATCGCGGTCGTGGAGGCCGGCGGGCGCACCGTCTCCATCGGCTCGGTGCTGGGCCCCGAGTTCGCCGCCGCACCGGCCCTGCTCTTCGGCCCCGACCAGTTCCACCCCAGCGCCGACGGCTACCGCCAGCTGGCGGCCGTGCTCATCCCCTCCACGCTGGCCGCGCTCGGGCTCGGCCCCGACGACGAGGCGCTGCCCGAGGCCTTCCGCGGGGAGGGCGTCATGCCCGTGGCCGCCGCGGCCGCCCGTGCCGTCGAGAACCCCGGCACCGAGCTCGACGGCACCGAGGTGTCCGGCTCGCAGCGCGGCCTGCGCGGCCGGTGGGTCGAGCTGCGCCGTCGCCGTCGCCGTCCCGGCGGGGAGACCGAGTCCCCGGAGACCTCGGAGGGCGACGCCCAGCAGGAGGCCACCCAGGACGCCCGCGCGGACGGCGTACACGACCCCGGACAGCATGACGCCGGCCCCTCGTCCGAGGACGAGAGGCCGGCGGAGATGCGGTGACCCGGTCCGGGTCGGTCGATCAGTCCTGCGAGAAGATCGCGAGGATGCGGAGCAGGTTGGTGTAGATCCAGACGAGGCTGACGGTCAGCGCGAACGCCGCACGCCACGACTCGCTCTCGGGGAGGCCGGCGGCCACGCCCTTCTCGACGAAGTCGAAGTCGAGGATCAGCATGAACACACCGAGCACCAGGCCGCCGACGGCGAAGAGCAGGCCCATGCCGCCGAAGCCGAAGAACCCGATCTGGTTGCCGAAGAACCCGAGCACCATCTCGAGCAGGCCGAGGGCCACCATGCCGAACATGGCCGCGACCACGAAGGTGCGGAACTTGTTGCCGACCTGGATGTTGAAGAACTTGTAGGTCGCCAGGGTGCCCGCGAAGGCGGCAAAGGTGCCGATCACGGCCTGCACCACGATGTCGTAGCTGACACCGGCCACCAACGGGAGGAACTTGGAGAACGCACCGAGGAAGACGCCCTCGAGCGCGGCGAACGCGATCACCAGCGCGGGGCTGATGACCCGCTTGAACGAGTTGACCAGCGACAGCGCGAACGCGCCGAACGAGCCGACCATCAGCGCGAGGTAGAGCTTGTTGATCGTGTCGGGGTTACTCGTCCCGGACTCGGTGATCGAGTCACCGGTCCAGAACCAGGTCGCGGCCGCGGCGAGAACCACCACGAACAGCGTGACGGCGGTCTTCTGCACGACGCTGTCGACGGTCATCCGGCCGCCGTCGACCTCGGGGCCGGCGGTGCCGGTGCCCCACTGGGACGGGTCGGTCTGGCCGTAACCGGACTGGGGCGCCTGGCCGTAGCCCTGCTGGGGCTGGGCGCCGCCGGCGTAGGTCTGGTTGCCGTAGGCGTTGGAGCCCGCGCCGCTGAACTGCTCGGATCGGGCGAAGACTGGGTTGTTGCTCTTCATGTGGTCTCTCCTTGGAGGCCGGTGTGGATGCACCCACCTTACTCAGGTGCACGTCATTCCAAACGCGCGAGCGCACCCCGGTGTTCCCACGGGTCACTCGCATCCGCGGGTGGTCTCGCCCCGGCACCGGTCCGTCCCACCGCGCCCGCGGACCCGGTCGCGACCCGGCCCGCCCAGCAGCACGTCGTCGGCGTACGAGCCCTCGAGCCGGTCGTCGCCGCCGCGGCCCCTGGCCGTGTACGCCGCCCCGCCGCCCACCCGGTCGTCCCCCGGCGTGCCGAGGTAGGTCCAGCGACCGGGCGCGCCGGGCATGGTGACGCGTTCCAGAGCGTCGACGCCCAGGCGGACGCGGCCGCCGTCGGGGGTCCCGGCCCGGAAGACGCCGCGGCGGTGGTCGAAGGTCCCCCACGCGGGCCTGCGGGGCGTCCCCCGCCGCAGCACGGACACCGAGATCGCGTCGACCCCGTCGCCTCCGGTGACCGTGTGGCCCCCGCGCGAGAGGTAGAGCTCGAGGACGTCGGTGTCGGGGCCGCCGTCCATGGTCGTCGCACCCCGCTCCTTGCGGAGGTGGTCGCGACCGGGTCCGCCGGTCATCGTGTCCCTGCCTCCGGTGGAGTCGAGCGAGTCGTCCCCGGCGCCGCCGTCGAAGACGTCGTCGGCGTTCTCCCCCGGGGGTGGTGAGTACTCGTCCCAGGCGTTCATCACGAGGTCGTCGCCGCCGCGCGCGTCGATCCGGTCCCCACCACCGTTGCCGATGAGCTGGTCCGGGCCCTCCGTGCCGAGCAGGTGGTCGGAGTACGACGACCCGAGCAGCTCCACGACGTACCCGAGCGCGGGCTGCGGCTGGGCCACCACCAGCGTGTCGGCCCCCTCGCCCACCGCGGTGCCCGCGATCAGGTCGACGGTGACGCCAGTGGTCGAGCCGCTCAGGTCGAGGGTGTCGGCGGCGTTCCACCCGTCCCGGCGCAGGACCGTGTTGACGCCGAGGTCGACGAGGTCGTCACCCGGTCCGGGCACGACCACGTCCCCGGCGGGCTCGGCCTGGCTCTCGAACACGTTGAGTCGGCCGTTGGTGCCGCCGTACAGGCGGTCGTCACCCTCGCCACCGGTGATCTCGTCGGGTCCGGCGTCGCCGCAGACGACGTCGTCGCCGGCGCCACCGGCGATCAGGTCGCGCCCTCCGAGACCGGCGATGACGTCGTCACCGGGCGTGCCCGTCAGCCTGTCGCTGCCCTCCGTGCCCACGATGGTCGGCGTCCGCCCGTCGCACGTCGGCCCGACCGCGGCGACGGACCGGCCGACCGCCGGCACCCCGCCGGCCAGGACGAGTGGTGCGAGGACGAGTGCCGCCAGCGTCGCCCGGTGTCCCATGGTTCCCCCTCCATGCGTCGAGGTCCCACCCTAGGTCTTCGCGCAGCCCGGAGGATCCGACGGACCACAGCCGTCGGATCTTCCAGGCTGCGCCGCGGGCGGCGTCGTACGTGGTGGTGCCCCGACTGGGACTCGAACCCAGACTGCGCGGTTTTTAAGACCGCTTCCTCTGCCGATTGGGATACCGGGGCGCTACAGGTAGGTCTGGCGAGCGTAGATCGCGTGGGCTCCGGCCGCGCGGTCGAGGAACAACAGGCCGTCACAGTGGTCGATCTCGTGCTGGAGGGCACGGGCCTCGAAGGCGTTGGCTTCGACCACGACCTCCTCACCCGATCCCGGGAGCTGGCCGCGGACGACCACCCGGGTCGGGCGCTTCACGTCGCCGGTGAGGTCGGGGACGCTCATGCAGCCCTCACGGGCCCTCTCGTTGCGGCTCGACTCCACGACCTCGGCGTTGCACAGCACGAAGGTGCCGTGGTGGTCGCGGGTCTTCGGGTGCTCGGAGACGTCGACGCAGAAGACCTTGACGCCCTCCCCCACCTGCGGGGCGGCGAGGCCGACGCATCCCGGCGAGACCCGCATGGTGGCGACGAGGTCGGCGGCGAGCTGCACGACCTCGGGAGCGGTCGGGTCGACCCGGCCGCCGTCGGTCGACAGCACCCGGGCCGGAGCGCGTACGACGTCGCGGACGCGCCCGACGACGTCGAGGTCGGCCTCGGACCAGGCCGCCACTCGGGGGTGGGTGGTCACAGCTCGTCGGACTCCGCGGGCCGCAGCGTGACGCCGACGCCGAGCTGGTCGGCCACCGACCGGAGCGCCACCGCGAGCGCGTCGGTGTCGACCGATGCCGGGAGGTCCAGCTCGGCGATGAGCAGGTAGAGCTCGCCGGCCAGACGGGTGGTCAGGTCGGTGACGTTGCCGCCCACCTCGGCGACCTCGCCGATGACGGCCGACACGATGCCGGGCCGGTCGCCGCCGTGCACGGTGAGCACCCACTGGGTGCCGACCGGTCCCTGGGGCTGCTGGTCGGGCAGCTCGCGGACCGTGACGGTCAGGCTGCCGTCGGCGGCCAGCGGCGCCAGCGCCTCCTCGACCTCGGTGGCGCTGGCACCGCCCGCACACACCAGCGTCATGGCGAAGTGACCCCGCAGCAGCGTCATCGTCGAGTCCTCGAGGTTGAGGCCGAGCCCGGCGATCCGGTCGGTCGTCCCGGCGATGATCCCCGGACGGTCGTGGCCGAGGACGGTGATGGCGAGGAGGGTCACCGAGGCATTGTGTCAGCGCCCGCGGGCCCTGCTGCCAGCGCCTGCGCCCGGCGGAACACGTCGTCGAGCATGTCCGGCGTCAGCCGGCCGGTGAAGGTGTTGTGCTGCGACGGGTGGTAGCTCCCGAGCAGGGTCACGCCGCCGATGCCCACCTCGGCGGCGTGCCCGAAGCGCGGTCGTGGCCGCGGCACGTCGAGGCCCAGCCCGGCCAGCCCGGTGAGGGCCCCCGCCCACCCGTAGGCGCCGAGGGCGACCACGACGCGGACGTGCGGAGCGAGCAGCCGCAGCTCGGTGTGCAGCCAGGGGGCACAGGTGTCGCGCTCCTCCGGCGTCGGCTTGTTGTCCGGGGGCGCGCACCGCACCGTGGCGACCATCCGGGTGTCGAGGAGGCGCTGCCCGTCACCCGCGTGGGTACTGGTCGGCAGGGTCGCGAGCCCGACCCGGTGCAGGCTGGCGAAGAGCCAGTCGCCGCTGGAGTCACCGGTGAAGACCCGGCCGGTGCGGTTGCCGCCGTTGGCCGCGGGCGCGAGCCCGACGACCAGGATCCGGGCCCGAGGGTCCCCCCACCCGGGGATGGGTCGGCCCCAGTAGGGCTGGTCGGCGAACGACGCCCGCTTGTCGCGCGCCACGTCCTCGCGCCAGCGCACCAGCCGCGGGCAGGCCGAGCAGACGCTGACGCGCGCCTCGAGCTCCGCGAGGTCGTCGGTCGCCGCGAGGCGTCGTACGCCGCCGGCGGAGCGCGCCACCCGGGTGCCGTGCGCCGCGGGGTCCTCCGGCCAGCCGGTGCCCGGTGGCACCGGGGAGGCGAACGCCTGCCCGGTGAGGGGGTGTGGGAGGTCGACGACACCCACGACCGGCCTCGCTCAGGACCCGGTCGACGAGGAGATGGAGGCTGCGATGCCGTGCAGGATGTCGGCCTCGGAGACGCGGTAGGTCGGCACCGACGCACGCGCCAGGATGCCGGTCCAGATGAGCGCCCCGGCGGCGACCACGTCGGCGCGACCCGGGTGCATGTAGGGCAGCGCGCGGCGCTCGGCGACGGTCATCGCCACCAGCCGGTCGCAGTAGTCGAGGGTGTCCGCGATCGACAGCTCGGCACCGTCGAAGGCGTCGCGGTCGTAGGCCGGCAGGTCCAGGACACCGCAGGCGATCGTCTTGATCGTCCCCGAGGTGCCGATGACCGTCCGGGCGAGCTCGACCTCGAGGCCGGACCCGTCGAGGTGGCGCACGATGTCGGCGACGCACTCGGTGACCTGCTCGACGGTCGGCGGGTCGGAGTGCAGGTGGCGCTCGTGCAGGCGCACCGACCCGATGTCCATCGAGGTCGACTCCTGCGGGCCGTCCTCGCCCAGCACCAGCTCGGTCGACCCACCGCCGATGTCGACGACCAGCACCGGCTCGGGCGGCATCGGCGACAGCGCACCGATCGCGCCGGCATACACCAGGGCGGCCTCCTCGGGCCCGGACAGCACCTGCGGGGTGACGCCGAGGCGGGTGCGCACCCCCTCGACGAAGACGGCGGCGTTGCGGGCGTCGCGGGTGGCCGAGGTGGCGCAGAACCGGGTGCGCTCCGGCGGCACACCGTGCTCACGCAGCACCCCGGCGAACTCGTCGATGGCGGAGAAGGTCCGGGCCAGCGCCTCGGCGGCCAGCTCGCCGGTGGTGTCGACGCCCTGGCCGAGCCGCACCACGCGGGAGTCGCGCAGCACGATGTCGGGCGGGGTGCCGATGAGCAGCTTGATGGAGTTGGTGCCGCAGTCGATCGCGCCGACGAGCTCAGTCATCCGGGCCGGGCCGCTCGACGCAGGGGCCGCTGGCCCACCACTCGCCCAGCAGGTCGAGGACCTCGTCGCCGAGCGGGTTGACGCCACGCCCCTGGGCCAGCGACTGGCCGGCCAGGACGTGCAGGCACTTGACCCGGTCGGGCATGCCGCCGGCGCTGATCCCCTCGATCTCGGGGACGTCCTGCCCGGCACCGGCGCCGAGCTCGTCGCGCGCCGCGAGGTAGGCCTCGTGGGCGGCACGGTAGGCCGCCGCGAGCTCGGGGTCCTCGCCGAGGCGGTCCTGCATCTCCTTCATCAGGCCGGAGCCCTCGAGGGTGCCGATGCGCGAGGCCGCGCGCGGGCAGGTGAGGTAGTAGGTCGTGGGGAACGGCGTGCCGCTGGGCAGCCGCGGCAGCGTGGTCACGACGTCGGGGTTGCCGCACGGGCACCGGTGCCCGATCTCGTGGATCGCGCGGGGCTCCCGGCCGAGCTGGGCCGCGACCGCGGCGACGTCGGCGGGCTCTGCTGGAGGGGTCACTGCTGTCCGGACTTGTCGAGCTTGACGCCGTCGATGACCGACGGCGTCTCGGGCTGGGGTGCGGGCGGGTTGCCGGCGAGCTCCACGGAGTCCCAGGCCGGGGACCACCAGGCGGTCGGCTCGATCCTGAGCACGTCGTCGGGATCGTTGAGGGTTGCCTGCTGCTCGAGCGGCTGACCGTTCTCGTCGAGCACCTGGAAGCCGGTCTCACCGGGCATCAGGTAGCCGAAGCGGGCGCGGGCCTGGGCCTTGACGTAGGCCGGGTCCTCCCAGCGCTGCTTCTCGCGCTCGAGGTCGTTGATGCTCGCCTCGCGCTCGGCGATCGCCGTCTTGAGGTCGGAGATGTGCGAGCGCTGCTGGATGTAGGCCCGAAGCGACGAGGCGTACGACACCGTCAGCACCGCCAGGACGAGCACCAGCACCGCGGCGCGCCCGGTGAGCCGGGGGCGACGCGGCCTGCCGTCGGCGCCGGGGCGCGCCTCCGCCGGGGTGGTCGGTCGGGACACGGCGGACCGGCCGCGCTGCGTGCGCGAGCCGGGCCCCGTGGTCCCACCGGGTCCACCCCGGGGAGTACGACGCTGTGGAGCCATGGGGAGCAGTCTGCCCCGATCAGCCCGTGAATCGGGGGAACGCGCCCGCGCCGGCGTAGCGAGCCGCGTCACCCAGCTCGTCCTCGATGCGCAGCAGCTGGTTGTACTTGGCCACCCGCTCGGAGCGGGCCGGCGCACCGGTCTTGATCTGGCCGCAGTTGGTGGCGACGGCGAGGTCGGCGATGGTCGTGTCCTCGGTCTCGCCCGAGCGGTGGCTCATCATGCAGCGGAAACCGTTGCGGTGCGCGAGGTCCACGGAGTCGAGGGTCTCGGTGAGCGAGCCGATCTGGTTGACCTTGACCAGCAGGGCGTTGGCGGACTGCTCCGCGATGCCGCGACCGAGGCGCTCCACGTTGGTGACGAACAGGTCGTCGCCGACGATCTGGGTCTTGTCGCCGAGCTGGGCGGTGAGGGTCTGCCACCCGGTCCAGTCGTCCTCGTCCAGCGGGTCCTCGATGGAGACGATCGGGTACGCCGCGACGAGCTCGGCGTAGTAGGCGATCATCTCGTCCGAGGACTTCTTCGCGCCCTCGAAGGCGTACTTCTTCTTGTCGTGGAACTCGCTGGCCGCGACGTCGAGCGCGAGCCCGAAGTCCTTGCCGAGCTTGAAGCCGGCCGACTTGATCGCCTCCGCGATCAGGTCGAGGGCGGCGCGGTTGGAGGAGAGGTCGGGGGCGAAGCCGCCCTCGTCACCGAGGCCGGTGGCGAGGCCCTTCTTCTTCAGCACGGCCTTGAGCGCGTGGTAGACCTCGGCACCCTGCTGCAGTGCCTCGGCGAAGGTCGCGGCGCCGATCGGGGCGATCATGAACTCCTGGATGTCCACGTTGGAGTCCGCGTGGGACCCGCCGTTGAGGATGTTCATCATCGGCACCGGCAGCAGGTGCGCGTTGGGGCCGCCGACGTAGCGGAACAGCGGCAGGCCGGCCGACTCCGACGCCGCCCGGGCGGTCGCGAGCGAGGCGCCGAGGATGGCGTTGGCGCCGAGCTTGGCCTTGTTGGGCGTCGCGTCGAGGTCGAGCATCGCCTGGTCGACGAGGCGCTGGTCGTCGGCCTCGAGGCCCACGATCACGCCCGCGATGTCCTCGGTGACGCCCTTGACGGCCTTCTGCACGCCCTTGCCGAGGTAACGCTTGCCGCCGTCACGCAGCTCGACGGCCTCGAAGGCGCCGGTGGAGGCACCGCTGGGCACGGCGGCGCGACCGAACGCGCCGTCGTCGAGGAGGACCTCCACCTCGACGGTGGGGTTGCCTCGGGAGTCGAGGATCTCGCGGGCGCCGACAGCTGCGATGGATGCCACAGGTTGCTCCTGGGAAGTCGTGGGTGGGGTCACGTGCGACCTCAGCCTAGACCCGCCGGCACCCGCGCTGCCGGGGCCGTTCGGGGGCCGTCACTCCTCGGCGGCGGCGACCGTGCGGCGTACGGCGTGGCGCAGCGCCTGCTCGGGGTCGACGCCGGCGGCGCGCGACTCGGCGACCAGGGCCAGCAGCCGGTCGCCGACCTCCTCGGGCGTCATGGGGGTCGGTCGCGCCGGCGACCGGTCCTCATGACGTCCCGCCCGCTCGAGGCGGTCCAGCACCTTGTCGGCCGCGAGCAGCGCGGGCAGACCGGGCGGGAGCCCCTCGGTGACCGATGTCCGGTGGGACTTCTCCTGCGCCTTGCGGCGCTCCCACTCGGCGTTGACCTCCTCGGCGGTGAGGGTCTCGCCGGTGGGCTCGCCGAAGACGTGGGGGTTGCGGCGGCGCAGCTTGGCCACGATGTCCGCGGCGACGTCGTCGATGGTCCACTCCCCGCGCTCCTCGGCGATCGCGGCGTGGAAGTAGACCTGCAGCAGCAGGTCGCCCAGCTCCTCGCGCAGGTGGTCCCAGTCCCCGGACAGCTCGCCGGCGTCGATCGCCTCGAGGGTCTCGTGCGCCTCCTCGAGGAGGTAGCGCGCCAGCGAGCCGTGCGTCTGCGCGGCCTTCCACGGGCACTCCGCCCGCAGCCGGCGCATCACCGCGACGAACTCGACCAGGGACTCCCCCGACGCGGGCTCCGGTCCCACGGGGTCAGCCGCAGCGGTGGTTCTCGGGCAACGTGTTGGCGTAGGTGGCGTCCGGCTCGGTCGCCAGGCCCGCCAGTGCCGCCTCGCCGACCGCGACCGACAGGTTGGTGTCGACCGGGGTGAGCGTGCCGTCGACCATCTCCACGCCGTAGCGCGGGTCGATGGTCACCCCGTTGGCGTCCGGCCACGAGGTGAAGATGTCGGTGCCCGCCTGGGTGACCTGGTCGACGGTCGGCTCCTCGAAGCCCTCCTCGACGAGCTGGGCGCGGCCCACCTGCTCGAGGATGTCGGTGGCCAGCGCGTTGGCGGTCATCACCTCCACGTAGTCCTCGCGGACCTCCTCGGGGAAGGCCTCGGCGGCGCGACGACGGGAGGCGAGGTCGCGCTCGTACGTCGCGCCCGGCTCCACGCCGTACTCGTCGGCGATCTGCTCGGCCGTCGACGACAGCGTCATCAGCTGCACGACGCCCTGACGGATGAAGCCCATCGGCACCACGGTGCCGTTGGCGCTGAACTCGTCGCCGAGCGCGGTGCACACGTGGCCCGAGGCGCGGTCGACGGTGCGCGTGGAGATCGTCTCGTCGCCGACCTCGATCGCCACGCCGGGCTGGGCGCTGCCGCAGCCGGTGAGCACCAGGCCGGAGAGGGCGACGGCCCCCGCCGTCCGCAGGACGGTTGTCAGACGGGTCTTGCTCACGCGTCACTCCTCGACGACTGGTGCGGCTGCCCGGACTGGCGCGCCTCGGGCGGGTCGATGATGGTGTCGATCACACCACGGGCCCATTCAAGCAGGGCGATGCCCGTGATCGGCTTGCCCCCGACCACGGCGGTCTGCGGGCGCGGCACCAGGATCGTGCTCACCGGCGCCTTGACGATCGACCGCGGGTAGATCCGGTTGAGGCGTACGACGCGCGACTCGGGCAGGTCGACGGGTGCGAACCGCACGTTCTTGCCCGCGAGCGTGATCTCCGCGACGCCGGCCGTCCTGGCCCGGGCGCGGAACCGCGCGACCACCATGAGCGACTCCACGACGGCCGGCGGCTCGCCGTACCGGTCGACGAGCTCCTCGCGCAGCCCGTCGACGTCCTCGTCGGAGCGCACCTCGGCGAGGCGCTTGTAGATCTCGAGGCGCAGCCGCTCGGAGGGGATGTAGTCGTGCGGCAGGTGCGCGTCGACCGGGAGCTCGATGCGGACCTCGTTGACCTCGGGCTCGGCATCGCCCTTGAAGTCCTGCACCGCCTCCCCCACCAGGCGCACGTAGAGGTCGAAGCCGACGTCGGCGATGTGGCCGGACTGCTCGCCACCGAGCAGGTTGCCGGCCCCGCGGATCTCGAGGTCCTTCATCGCGATCGCCATGCCGCCTCCGAGGTCGGAGTGCTGGGCCAGCGTCGCGAGCCGCTCGTGGGCGGTCTCGGTGAGCGGCTTCTCCGCCGGGTAGAGGAAGTAGGCGTAGGCGCGCTCGCGTGAGCGGCCGACCCGACCGCGCAGCTGGTGCAGCTGGGACAGGCCCAGGGTGTCGGAGCGCTCGATGATCATCGTGTTGGCGTTGGACACGTCGAGGCCGGACTCCACGATCGTCGTGCAGACGAGCACGTCGAAGCGCTTCTCCCAGAAGTCGAGCATCACCCGCTCGAGCTGGTGCTCCCCCATCTGGCCGTGCGCCGTCGCCACCCGCGCCTCGGGCACGAGCTCGCGGATGTGCGCCGCGGCCTTCTCGATGGAGTTGACCCGGTTGTGGATGAAGAAGACCTGTCCCTCGCGCAGCAGCTCGCGGCGCACGGCGGCGACCACCTGGCGGTCCTCGTAGGCACCGACGTAGGTGAGCACCGGGTGGCGCTCCTCCGGCGGGGTGGTGATCGTGGACATCTCGCGGATGCCGGTGACCGCCATCTCGAGCGTGCGCGGGATCGGGGTCGCGCTCATGGAGAGCACGTCGACCGAGGTGCGGAGCCGCTTCATCTGCTCCTTGTGCTCGACACCGAAGCGCTGCTCCTCGTCGACGATGATCAGGCCGAGGTCCTTCATCCGGATGTCGGGGTTGAGCAGGCGATGGGTGCCCACGACGACGTCGACCTCACCGGTGGCGAGCTGCTCGATGACCTCCTTGGCCTCCTTGTCGGTCTGGAAGCGCGAGAGTCCCTTGAGCACGACCGGGAAGCCGCTCATCCGCTCGGCGAAGGTGCTCAGGTGCTGGGTCACGAGCAGCGTCGTCGGCACCAGCACGGCCACCTGCTTGCCGTCCTGCACCGCCTTGAACGCCGCCCGCACCGCGATCTCGGTCTTGCCGTAGCCCACGTCGCCACACACCAGCCGGTCCATCGGCACGGTGCGCTGCATGTCGGCCTTGACCTCGTCGACGGTGCTCAGCTGGTCGGGGGTCTCGTTGAACGGGAAGGCGTCCTCGAGCTCGCGCTGCCACGGGGTGTCCGGGCCGAAGGCGTGGCCCTGGGTCGCCTGCCGCGCGGCGTACAGCTTGATCAGCTCGGCCGCGATCTCGCGGACCGCCTTGCGGGCGCGGTTCTTGCGCTTGGTCCAGTCGCCGCCGCCGAGCCGGTCGAGGCTGGGCTGCTCACCGCCGACGTAGCGGGTGACCTGGTCGAGGGTGTCGGCCGGCACGAAGAGCCGGTCCGGCGGCGCGCCCCGCTTGGACGCGCCGTACTCCAGGACGAGGTACTCGCGGGTCGCACCGGCCATCTCGCGCTGCATCATCTCGACGAAGCGGCCGACGCCGTGCTGCTCGTGGACGACGTAGTCGCCGGCCTTGAGCTCGAGCGGGTCGATCTGCTTCTTGCGGCGGGCCGGCATCTTGCGCATGTCGCGCGTGGAGGCCTTCTGCCCGCTCAGGTCCTCGCCGGTGACCAGGGCGACCCGCACGGACGGGTCGACGAGGCCCTGGGTGATGCAACCGGTGGTGACGGTCACGACGCCGTCGCCGACCGCGTCCAGGCCCGCCGGGACGTCGTGCTCCCCGAGCACCTCGACCATCCGCTCGGCCGGGCCGTGTCCGGGGTGGACGACCGTGACGCGGTAGCCGCCGGCGAGCCAGCCGCGGATGTCGGCGACGGCCCGCTCGAGGTCACCGCGGTAGGCCTCGGCGGGTTGGGCCTCGAGCGCCCGGGACCGGACGGCGCCGACCATGACGTCGAGGTCGACACCGGCGTCCTCGGGCGTCTCGATCCCGAAGGGGCTCACGCTCCACCACGCGAGCCGGCGGTCGATGACGTGCTCGCGGACGTCGGCGACCTCGCGGTACGACGCGGTGGACAGGTCGATCGGCGACTGGCCGCCGCTCGCCGCGGCCGCCCAGCTCGCGCCGAGGAACTCCTCGCTGGTCGCGACCAGGTCGTGGGCCCGGCTGCGGGCGCGCTCGGGGTCGAGCACCAGGACCGTGGTGTCGTCGGGCATCAGGTCGACGAGCAGCTCCATCTCGTCGACGAGCGCGGGCGCCAGCGACTCCATGCCCTCCACGGCGATGCCGGCCGAGATCTTGTCGGTCAGCTCCAGCAGCTGCGGGTGCGCCCGGCCCAGCTCGGCCGCGCGGCGGCGTACGTCCTCGGTGAGCAGCAGCTCGCGGCACGGCGGCGCCCACAGGCGCTCGACGGCGCCCATGGTGCGCTGGTCGGCGACCGCGAAGGCGCGGATCTCCTCGACGTCGTCCCCCCAGAACTCCACCCGCAGCGGGTGCTCCTCGGTGGGCGGGAAGACGTCGACGATGCCACCGCGGACGGCGAACTCGCCGCGCTTCTCGACCATGTCGACCCGCGTGTACGCCGCGTCGGCGAGACCGCGGACGACGTCCTCGAGTGCGGTGGTCTGGCCGGGCACGAGCTCGACGGGCTCGAGGTCCGCCAGTCCCTTGACCTGCGGCTGGAGGATCGACCGGATCGGCGCGACGACCACCGAGAGCGGTCCGTTGGTCGCGTCGGTGCCGGGGTGCCGCAGCCGTCTCAGCACGGCCAGCCGTCGACCGACGGTGTCGCTGCGGGGGCTCAGCCGCTCGTGGGGCAGCGTCTCCCAGCTCGGGTAGTGGGCGACCCGCGCCGGGTCGACGAGGTCGACCAGCTCCTCGACGAGGTCCTCGGCCTCGCGGGCGGTCGCGGTGACGGCCAGCACGGTGCGACCCGCCTCCACGAGCCCGCGGATGACGAAGGGACGCACGGCGGCAGGGCCGGTCAGGTCGAGGGTGGCGACGTCGCGGGCGTCGGCCATCGCCTCGGCCAGCACGGGTCCGGCCAGCAGGTCGTCGGCCACACGGGTGAGCGTGGTCATCGGGTCCTCTCATCGGGTCGGCACGACCCGTGGGGGCACGCCGTCGGGCCCCCGTCCAGCGCTGGACGGGGGTGCTGCCGTCCAGTCTACGAAAGCACCGGGGGGCGGACCGGTCCGGTGGGTTTGGGCGCCCTCCCGCCGGGGTAGCGTCGCGGCCAGCGGGCCACGGGGCCCGCGACTGTCATCGCGGGCGTCCACGGGCGCCTCTCGAGAAGGGGATACGGGGAAACATGCGCTTCACTCGACTCATCGCCGGCCTGACCACGGCCGGCCTGCTCGGACTGGCACCGGTGGCGATCAGCTCGCCGGCCCAGGCCACCGAGAACCTCACCACCACGACCACGCTGGAGCTCGCCTTCGGCGACAACCCGATCACGTACGGCGACACGGCCACCCTCCGCGGCGCCGTGACCGGCTCGGACGGCGGCTCGGCGTACGACGGCACCGTGACGCTCTACGAGTACACCGTGAGCAACCCGACGTGGGTGCCCGTCTCGACGCTCGACGCCAGCGGCTACGTCGGCTTCCCCGACGTCAGGCCGAAGGTGAACGCGGCCTACAAGGCGGTCTACACCGGCTACACCGCGACCAGCACCTACGAGGACAACTACACGGCCAGCGAGTCGGCGCCGCTCAACATCGGCGTGAAGCGCAAGGCGGTCTTCAAGACCCCCGGCCTCTTCCTGGTCGGCAAGATCAAGCCCGACTTCAAGCGCAAGAAGGTCGTCCTCAAGCGCAAGAAGGGCAAGAAGTACGTCGCGTGGAAGAAGGTCCGCACCAACAAGTTGGGCGTCTTCCGCGTGAAGGCCCCCAACAAGCGCGGCTTCAAGTTCTCGGTGACCATCCCGGCCGACAAGAAGTACTCGGGCTTCACCGACTACTACCAGGTCTACTGAGCCCCGGCTCGACCACCGCACCACCCAGCACCAGCACTCGGCCCCGGAGCAGCGCTCCGGGGCCGAGTCGCGTCCGGGCCGGTCACTGCTCGACCGGAGCCCCCGCGTCGACCTCGGCCTGCGAGCGGAGGATGCAGAACTCGTTGCCCTCGGGATCGGCCATCACGACCCAGCCGGTGCCCGGGCCGTGCTGACCGCGGTGGTCAGCCACCTCGGTCCCCCCGAGCGAGCGCACCCGCTCGACCTCGTCGTCGCGCGAGCCCGAGCGGGGCCGGAGGTCGAGGTGGAGACGGTTCTTGACCGACTTGGGCTCCGGCACCTCGATGAAGAGGATCCGGTGGCCCGACTCGGGGTCGAGGACCATGCACTCCTCGTGGCCGGGGAGGTTGGGGTCCCCGTCGACGTCCACGTAGCCGAGCAGCTGCTTCCACCACTCGAAGAGCTCGTAGGCGTGGGCGCAGTCGACGGTGGTGTGCGAGACGAAGGAGGTCATGCCCCCACGGTGGCAGGGAGCACCGACGCCAACCGGGTTGTCGCGGGTCAGTCCGTGCCGTGGGCGCGGACGAACGCGATGATCTCCTCGGCCAGCTCGGGGCGGCAGACAATCAGGTCGGGCAGCGAGGTGTCGTCCTCGTTGTAGACCAGCGGCGAGCCGTCGACCCGCGAGCAGTGGAGGCCGGCGGCGCGGGCGACCGCGACCGGGGCGGCGTTGTCCCACTGGTACTGCCCACCGGCGTGGACGTAGGCGTCGGCGAGGTCGCGCACCACGCTCATGACCTTGACCCCCGCCGAGCCCATGGGCACCAGCTCGGCGTCGATCTCGGCGGCCAGGGCCTCCACGAAGGCCGGCGGGCGGGTGCGGCTGACCGCGATCCGCGGCCGGTCGGCCGTGCGGGCCGGCACCTGGCGCGGCGTACCGGTGTTGAACGTCTCGCCGAGCGCGGGCTGGGCCACGGCGCCGGCGACGAGGTCGCCGTCCTGCCAGAGCGCGACGTGCACGGCCCAGTCGTCGCGGGGCGGCTCGGAGAACTCGCGGGTGCCGTCGAGCGGGTCGATGATCCAGACGCGGGAGGCCTCGAGACGGACCTTGTCGTCGGCCGCCTCCTCGCTCAGCACCGCGTCGTCGGGCCGGTGCTCGCCCAGCACCCGGGCCAGCACCTCCTGCGCGGCGGCGTCGCCGGCGTCCTTGAGGGCCTTGCCCTCGAGGCCACGCTCGTCGGCCGCGGCACGCACCTCGAGGAGGACGGCGCCGGCCTGTTCGGCCGCCCAGACGGCGAAGGCGTGGTCATCGAGCTGGCTCGGGTCGGTGCCCTGGAAGGTCTCAGTCACGCGGGAAGCCTATCGGTGCTGATCCGGTGCCCACGCGGCGCCGACCTGCGATCACGCCTTGCCGCCGGTGGCGACCGGAGCGACACCCTCGATGTCGGGACGGCGCCGCAGGATCGCCGCCGCCGCGAGCTGGGAGCTGACCCCCAGCTTGTTGCGCCCGGCCTTGATGTGGCTGCGGACCGTCGTGAGCGCGACGCCCAGGCTGTCGGCGATCTCCGCCGCCGACTCCCCGTGGGACACGCGCTCGAGGACGTCGAGCTCCCGCGGGGACAACCGGGACAACCGTCCGGCCATCTCCTCGAACTGACTGGTGATGTCCTCCCACTCCTGGACCATCGACGCCCGCCGCTGCGGATCGACGACCTCGTCGCCGGCCAGGACGTGCTCGATCGTCTCGACGAGGTCGTCGAGGGAGATCTGGGCGGACAGCACGGCCTCCGCACCGCTGGACATCAGCGCCACCCAGACCATGCCGGTGGGCGCGGAGGTGAGCACGATGCAGCGTGCCGGGCAGGTCGCCACCCGCTCACGGGCACGACGCAGGTCACCTGGCCCGTCGACGTCGTCGAGCAGGAGCACGAGGTCGTCGGGTCGGACCAGCGAGCGGGCCCACGGGACCCCCTCGTCGGGCAGCCGCAGGCACAGCGCCGGCAGGTCCCGCCCGTGCAGCGCGGCCTGCACGGTCTGCCCCAGCAGGGCGAGCCGGGCAGCCACGTGGATGGTGGGGCGACCGCGGTGGGCGGTGCCCCGGGACGGGGGGTGGGTGTGCGACACGTGTCGTCCTCCCGGCATCGGTTGCGCCGGTGTCTCATGGCTGCACACCGGCGTGGTGTGCTTCACACTGTGGTGGTCCTGGAGCGGTCCAGCACCTCGTCATCATGGATCTGGCTCGAATTGGGGACGCCCTATCTGTCTAGCCCATACCACAATTGGGGTAGGGGTTAGAAAATTTTCCTGTACGTCAGCGCGTCGCAGCCCTAAGTTGTGTCTCGCAACACCATGCGAAGTCCGAACGTGATCCGGGGGCCGGGGGGCTGATCGATCGAGTCGGACATCGCATCCACGAACGCCCGCACAGTGGTGGCCTTGGGGGGTCCATCTGCGCGTCTCCCCGGTAAGCACTGATCTCGGGGGAAGGTTCGAATCAGGTGACGATGCCTTGGTTGAGCCGTCAGACGCTGGGCGGCCCGCTGTACATCGCGGCAGCAACAGCAGCAGCGACGGCGGCAGTAGTGGTGAGCATGACCCGGGACGACTGGGTCGTCCCGCCGACGCTTCTCGTGGGGACGGCGGCCACGGTCCTGGCCCTCGCGGCCTCGATCCTCTTCTACGTCACGTGGCGGGTCGCGCCGACGGTGACCCACGGGTGGTGGGCCTGCGCCGCACTCTTCGGGTGCACCCAGGCCCTCGCCGTGCCCCGGGCCGGGGTCGTCGACCCCGCCGAGCTGGCGTCGCGACCCGGCTGGCTGATCCTGGCCAACCTGGTGTCGGCGCTGGTGGTCCTCGGGCTCGTGATCGCCGGGACCCGGGCCACCCGGACCCCGGACCCGCTGGTCCTCGGCCTCTCGCTGGGCGTCGCCATGGCTGTCGGGCGCATCGCGGTCACCGACCTGCCGGCGCTCGACGTCTCCCCGTGGGTGCTGGACGTGATGACCGCGGCGGTCACCTCGATCCACGTGCTGGTGGTCGTCGTCCTGCTGCGCCACCCAGTGGCCCGCGGCTGGACGACGCCACGGGTCCTCACCCTCTTCCTCCTGCTGGGCTCGGCCAACCTGGCGCAGGCGCCCGTGGTCCACGGCCCCTGGGTCGAGGGTGCCGTCGCCGTCGCCCAGCTGGTCGGCGCCTGCCTGTTCCTCAGCGTCTCCTTCGCCCTGCTCCGGGACTTCCTCCTGCAGCAGGAGCTGGCGACCTCCGACCTCCACCACCGCCTCGAGGAGGCGGAGGCCGTGGGGCGTGACGGCAAGGAGCGCCTGCACGAGATCCGCAGCACCGTGGCCGGCATCAGCAACGCCTCCCGCCTGCTCCACGAGGGCAAGGTGGCGCCGGCGACCCGTCGGCGGCTCGACGACAACATGCGCACGGAGATGTCGCGCCTCGAGCGCCTGCTCGACAACCGGCAGCCCACGCTGCCCGAGCCGGTCGACCTCGACGCGACCATCGACCCGCTCCTCGAGCTGCACCGGGCCCGGGGCCGCCGCATCATCTGGCAGCCCACGGGGCTCACCGTCCGCGGCCGCCGCGACGACATCGCCGAGGTCATCAACATCCTCCTCGAGAACGCCGCCACGCACGCGGCCGACACCGAGAGCCGCATCGACGTCACCCGCGACGAGGACAACGTGGCGATCCGGGTCGCCGACGGCGGCCCCGGCATCCCGCCCGAGGTCCGCGAGGGCATCTTCGAGTGGGGCGTCCGCGGCGACAGCTCGGCGGGGCAGGGCATCGGTCTCAACGTGGGCCGTCGTCTGCTGTCCGAGCAGGGCGGGTCCCTCACCCTCGCCGATCCCCTCGAGCCCGGCGCCACCGTGCGCTCGCCCACCGGGGCGACGTTCGTCATCCGACTGCCCGCCGCACGGAAGGGTGACTGACATGGCCGACCCGACGGCCTCGGCCAAGTCCCGCAGCAGGGTCCTCATCATCGAGGACCACACCCTCTTCGCGGAGTCGCTCGAGGTGGCCCTGTCGCTGGAGGGGTACGACGTGCGGCGGCTGCCGCTGCCCGAGGAGGGGGGCTCCCTGGCGACCCTGCGGTCGACGGCCCTGCGCATCAACCCGCGCATCGTGCTCCTCGACCTCGACCTGGGCCGCTTCGGGGACGGGTCCGCGCTGGTCGCTCCCCTCTCCCGCGCCGGTGCCAACGTGGTCGTGGTGACCTCGTCGACCGACCAGGCCCGGTGGGGAGGCTGCGTGCGCAGCGGCGCCCGCAAGGTGCTCTCCAAGAGCGGCCCGCTGCAGGAGACCCTGGCCACGGTCCGCCGGCTCCACCAGGGCCTCCCGGTGATGACCTCCGACGAGCTCGAGCGTCTCCTCGACGCGTGGCGCAACGAGCGCATGGCCACCGATGTCATGCGCCGTCGCCTCGAGCTGCTCACGCCACGCGAGAGGCAGGTCCTGGGGGCCCTCATCGAGGGGCACAACGTCCGAGACATCGCGCGCAAGAGCGTGGTGTCGGAGGCGACCGTGCGGACCCAGGTCAAGTCGATCCTGGGCAAGCTCGAGGTCTCGTCGCAGCTCGCGGCGGTCGGCCTCGCGCACCACGTCGGCTGGAACCACCCGCTCTGAATCCCCCGTTCCAGCAAGGCTTTGCCGCATTTGCGGCATGCCACCCCGGCCGGGCTTCCATAGGCTCGAGCCACAGCATCGTGCACGGTCGGGGAAGGTTGGACGGATGGCTGAAGTCTCTGTGCCCCCAGTGGGTGAGCTGGTCAGCGGGATACCGTTGCCCGCGCCCCGGGTGGCCCACCACGACTCGCTCGTCGAGGCGGACATCGCTGGCGTCACCTCCGCAGCGCGGTGGTTGCGACCGGCCGTCGACGTCGCGTCGGGCCTGCTCGCCCTCGCCGTGGTGAGCCGCGTCGGACCCACCGTCCAGCCCGCGGTCCTGGCCGCGGTGGCGCTCGCCTGGCCGCTGCTGCTCGCCGGCAACGGCTTCTACGTCCGGCGCCCGCTCGGGGAGCCCTGGGGCACCCGCCTCGGACGCGTCCTGCGCGCCGGCGCCACCCTCGGCATCGCATGCTGGCTGGCCGGCCTCGTCGTCGGGTCGGCGGTCGGCCCCGACGTCATGGTCCCGGTCGTGGCGACCCTCACGATCGCCGCGCTGGTGAGCGGACTGGTGCCTCTGCCCGGTGAGACGACGACCCGGATCGTGCTCGCCGGACACCCGGAGGACGTCCGCTCGGCGATGTCCGAGCTCGCCTCGTCGCGACGCTTCGTCGTCGCGGCCGCCTGCGTGTCGGCCAGCCCGGTGCAACCCCTAGGGGCGTTGCCGGTCCAGGTGGGGGTGGCCGCGGCCGCCGACGTCGCGGCGAGGTCGGGCAGTGATGCCCTCCTGCTCCTCCCCGGACCCGAGCTGACCCCCGCGACGCTGCGCCGGCTCGAGTGGGGAGCCCACAGCTCCGGGGTCCCGCTCTACGTCGGCACCGGGCTGCTCGACGTCTCACCCACGCGCGTCTCGGTCGTGCAGGGCGCGGGGCTCGACGTCATGCAGGTGCGCGCCGCTCCCGCCCGTGGTCCCCGGCGCCTCCTCAAGGGCGTCGTCGAGCGAGTGCTCGCCCTCTTCGCGCTGGTCGTCCTCTCCCCCGTCCTGCTCCTGGTCTGGGCCCTCGTCCGCGCCGAGACGACCGGTCCCGGGCTCTTCCGCCAGCAGCGCGTGGGACGGGGCGGCGCGGAGTTCACCATGGTCAAGTTCCGCACGATGTCGACGACAGCGACCGACGACCTGGCCGAGCTGACCGAGCTCAACCAGGTCGAGGGCGGCGTCCTCTTCAAGATCCGGAGCGACCCGCGCATCACCCCGCTCGGGGCGATACTGCGGCGCTACTCGATCGACGAGCTCCCGCAGCTGTGGAACGTCGTGCGGGGCCAGATGTCCCTCGTGGGGCCGCGTCCGGCCCTGCCACAGGAGGTCGAGCGCTACGACCTCGACCCGCGGCGTCGACTCGCCGTCAAGCCGGGCATCACCGGCCTGTGGCAGGTGTCC
Source organism: Nocardioides sp. Soil777 (assembly GCF_001428425.1). Classification (NCBI taxonomy): domain Bacteria; kingdom Bacillati; phylum Actinomycetota; class Actinomycetes; order Propionibacteriales; family Nocardioidaceae; genus Nocardioides; species Nocardioides sp. Soil777. The sequence goes on along the minus strand of NZ_LMSN01000004.1, from coordinate 14,742 downwards.
GGCCGCTCCGACCTGAGCTGGGCGGAGTCGGTCCGGCTCGACCTGCGCTACGTCGACAACTGGTCGCTCGCCCTCGACGTGGCGATCCTGTGCCGGACCGTCCGCGCCGTGATGGGCCACCGCGGGGCCTACTGATCCGTCCCCTCACCCCCCGGACCTGGACCCCCGCTCGAGCCGTCGCTCGAGCGGGGGTCCTCGTCCGTCGGCAGGGCCCTGCGGTACGACGGGCACGGCAACAGGCCCGCCGATCGCGTGGTGACGCGATCGGCGGGCCTGCCGTGGTCGAGCGAGCAGTGCTACCAGCCCCCGGCTACCAACCCCAGGCCTCGCCGAGCCGCAGCCCGAGCGTGCGCTCCAGCGAGGCGATCTCCGGCGCCAGGGCGTTGCGCACCGTCGTGACGTCGGCCGGGTCCGGCCGCACCGCGGCGCGGTCGATGGGACGGTAGAGCGTCCGGTGGACGAGCGGGGAGCGCTTGACCGCTCCCACGAGCTTGGCGCCGTCGTGCTCGCGCACCCAGTCGGCGCTGCGCCGAGCCAACGAGGCGAGGTGGACCGACCGGGCCTTCGCGGCGGGCAGGCGAGCCTCGAGGTCCTTGCTCGACAACGGCATCCGCTCGATCTCCAGGAAGCCCGTGACGGAGTCGAGGAAGGCCTGCGGGTCGGCCGCCAGGTCGTCGAAGAGGGCGACGTGCACCATCTCGCGGGGCAGGTGCCGCAGGAAGCGGTCGAGACCGGTGGCGTAGCGCCCGTGCTCGAGGAGCTCGGGGCGACTGCGCAGGGCCTCGCCGAACGTGTCCGGACCGATCCCGTGCTTGCGCATGTAGAGGTACGACGACCAGGCACGCTCGACGGGGTCGCGCAACGAGACCATGATCCGCACCGGGCCGAGGGTCTCGTTGATGCGGTCCGCCGCATCCGGGTGGAACAGGTAGTCCTGGCAGACCTCGCCGACGACCGCCTCGTCCCGCGCGTCGCGGAACTGCGAGGCGTACCAGGCCAGCCCACGGTCGTAGTACCGGTCGAAGTAGTAGAGGTCCTTGGCGGGAGTCAGGTAGACGTCCGGGTGGCCGAGCAGGATCTCGTGGAGCCAGGACGAGCCGGCCTTGTCGGGCCCGACGTACAGGAAGTTGGGCAGGCGGGTCATGACAGCCCCCGTCCGAGGCGACGCGACATGGACAGCATGCGACGGGGCTCGATGCCCGGTCCGGCCACCGCCAGCGCCAGCCAGGCATGGGGTGCCGCCGGGTATCGGCACAGGGCACGACCGGCGATGCGCGCACCGCTTCGCCGCTCACCGGCGGCGGCCCGTGCGTAGGCGATCTGGCCGAGCATCCGGGCGTGGCCACGCCGGCGGTCCGCGAAGTCCGGGTGCTTGTCGAGGAGGTACTCCAGCGCGGTGGCGGTGTTGAGCCACTTGTCGCGGAACCAGGAGGGGACGTCCTTGCGGATGTCGGCCAGGATCTCCTGGACCGCACCCACACGGCCCACCCGGCTCGCGCGCAGCAGCCAGTCGTAGTCCTCGCCGTGCCCGAACGGCAGCTCCTCGTCGTACAGGCCGGCGGCATCGAAGGCCGTGCGACGCATCATCAGCGTCGAGCTGTGGAGCTCCTTGACGCGGTTCTCGAGCAGCCGCTCGTGCGTGACGAGGGGTTCGCGGGCCGGCCACTCGACGTCACCGCGCTCCCCCATGAGCAGCCGGATCCCCGAGCCCACGGCCAGGAGGGTGGGATCGGCGAGGAGCCGCTCGACCTGGAGGCGCACCTTGGCGGGGTACCAGAGGTCGTCGTCGTCGCAGCTGGCGACGAAGTCGGCCTCCGACAGCAGGACGCCGGTGTTGCGGGCCCCGCACAGGCCGCCGGTGCGGGTGTTGACCATGGGGACGATCCGCCGACCGGGGCGCGACAGGTCGGCCAGGCTCTGGTCGGCCTCCTCGCGGTCGTGGACGACGAAGACCTCGAGGGGTCCTGCGTAGTCCTGGGCGACGATGGCGGCCAGGGTCTCCAGGAGCAGGGCCGGACGGCCCCGGGTCGGGATCACCACGGTGACCAGCGGGGCGTGCTCCGCCACCGGGTCACCGCTCGTCGATGTCAGCTCGTTCACCGTGTGCTCCTCGCTTCGTGTGGGTCGCTGGTCGTGGTCGCCGCAGTGGCGCGCGTGGTCGTGGAATATCCGTAGGCCGCCAGCAGGGGCAGCGTGAGGGCAGTGACGACGGCCCGGTCCCTCGTCGGCATCTGGGTGGTCCACCGATCGTCGCGCCGGAGCTCCACCGGCCCCGAGCTGAACCTCCCGGGGTTGCCCGACAGCCCGTGGCTCGGGCCGAGGACGGTGCGTCCCGCCTCGACGAGCGGGAGGTCGGCGGCGGTGAGCGGGACCCCGAGGTCGGCGGTGGCGGTGACCAGGGCCGCGACCGGGTCGGCCACGAACTCCTCGTATCGCAACCGAACGGACGGGACGCGACCCAGCGTCGCGATGGCCGTCATCTCCAGCTGCAGCGCGCTCCACTGGGCGGCGGAGCGGTGGGCGGGGATGCGCCACATCTCCTCAGCACCCGCGGTGGCGTGCGGTCGCTCGACGTGGCGCTGCCACGACCAGGCGACGGCGCGGGGGTCGCGCACCACGTTGAGCACCCGCAGGTCCACACCGGGCGCCCCCACGAGGGCCAGGCCCAGGGCCGGCCCCTTGGAGGCGTCGACGACCACGGAGGCGCCCGAGACCTCCGCGACGGCGCGGTAGATGCGTGCGTAGTCGGCACGCAGGCCGGTCAGGGGTCCCGACGGGGTCCGCCCGGCCAGGAGCCCGGGCAGGTGCCGCTGGCGGGCGGCCGCGCGCTGCCCCGCGCTCAGCCGGTCGAGCACCTCGGCGGTCCACCCGCCGAAGGCGACCTCCCCGACGGACGTCCAGAAGGGGCAGGTCGAGAACACCTGACCGCACCCGCACCGTTCGTCCGCGGGGGCGACCGAGCGAGCCAGGTCGACCAGCTCGCCGATGTTGACCCAGCCGGTGGCAGCCCCCAGCATCCGCTCGACGAGCGTCGATCCGGAGCGGCCGAAGCCCCCCAGGTACACGGTGGTGACGCGCACGATCTCTCCCTCTCGGCCCTGCACTGCCCCCCGGCGGCCGCGCTGATGCGCTCAGACTGGTGGTTCCTGGACGCCGGTGCGGTACCCCCCAGCGGAAGTCCCCCATTCGGGGTACGCCCGCGCCGGCCGGTCCAGCGTGGTCGTCAGCCGGCAGCCCGGAACAGACGCCCGTGGCGCCACCGGTGCGTGTCGACGAGGCTGTCGAGCTCGGCCGCGGCGCGGGCCCGGGCGATGTCCCGGTCCCCGGTGGCCGACCGCACCGAACGCAGCAGGGGCTCGGGCACCAGGCCGCTCTCCAGCTCGGCGTGGAACGTCTCGACCGAGGAGACGACGCGGACGACGCCCGACCCTCCGGCGAGGGAGGCGAAGCGCTGCTGGTGCCCGTCCACGTGCTCACCCAGGAGCGGGTCACGGGGGATGCACAGGGGCACGTGGCCCGCCTCGCGGGCGTCCATGATGGTGCCCGGACCGCCGTGGCAGATGACCAGCGCCGCCTCCTCGAGGAGCGCTACGAGGCGGTCGTGGGAGAAGAAGTCGTGGCCCTCGGCGACGCGCGGCGGGCGGGTGGACCCGTGCTGGACGACGAACCGCACGTCGCTGCGGCGCTCGGCCGCGGCGTCGACCCACTGCACCATCCGCTCGAACGGGTGGTGGTCGGTGCCGGTGAGGGCGATCACGAGGGAGGTCATAGGAACGGCCCCACGAGGTGCGCGTCCGGGTAGAACTCGAGCTGGCTCTGCCACTGGACGATGCGACGCGTGGTGAACGGGCCGCAGAGGCGCCCCGTCATCGTCGGGCTGTCGAACCGGTCGTAGACCTCGATGAACACGGTGGGGATGTCGAGCGCCCAGGCCGCGACGAAGAACGGCACGGCCACCCCGGCGCCGGCGCTGACGACGAGCGAGGGACGCTCGCGGCGCAGCAGCCGCATCGCGAGGCCGGCGTTGCGGGCCAGGTTGGGCACGTTGCGGGTCGTGGGCGAGTGGGAGTGCACCACGCGCTCACCGTCGAGGCGGTCCATGACGTCGGGGGTGTCGGGACACACCCAGAGGCGGTCGCGGCCCTCCCACCACGAGCGCAGCGCGAGCAGGTGTGCGAGGTGGCCACCCTGGGTGCTCACCAGGAGCACGGGGCCGCTCATCGCACCGCTCGTCTCACCGGGGCGCAGACGCGCCCTCCGACCTGGCACTCGATCACTGTCTTCATGGTCGTGTCATCTTGCTGACGAGCGACCGCCGCGACGACGTACGAGTCCGGATTCCTCGATTTTGGGGGCAGCGGCCGGAACGCCGCTCTGCGGCCCCTCCGAGCCGCCGTCCCCAGTTTGGGGGACCTGACTCGGATCCTCCGGTACGGCGGGGCCGCGGCGCCTAGGTTCGGCCCATGGTGATCGCCCGTCGCGACCTTCTGCGCCTCGGCGCGGCCGCTGCGGCCTCCGTCGCCCTCTCCTCCTGCTCGGGCGAACGGCCGGACAGCGCCGCGGTGCCAACGCGCACGCCCCGGCCCACCCCGGCGACTCCCGCGGTCCCGACTCCGGTGGCGACCGGGCCGGCCCACCTCCCGCCGGGCAGCCTCTACTTCGGGGCCGCCTTGCCGTACCACCGGTCGCTCGACGCCTGGGAGCGGGACCTCGGCACGCCCCTCGCGCTCAACCGGTCGTACTTCCATCCCGAACGCAACGACTCCGCCAACCTGGTGCGCCGCTGTCGCGACGACCTGTCCCGCGGCCGTCTGCCCCACGTCTCGACGAAGGCCCCCACCACCTGGCGGAGGGTTGCCGACGGTGAGGCCGACGACTGGCTGAGCGGCATGTTCCGCCCCCTGGGCGAGGCGGGGGGTGCCGTGATCTTCACGCTGCACCACGAGCCCGAGAACGACGCCGGGGGGCCGGGAATGCTGCCCGTCGACTTCGTCGCCATGCAGCGCCGGGCCATCGAGCAGGCGGCCGGCATGGCGCCCGAGGTCACCGTCGTACCAGTGCTCCAGCATTGGACGTTCGATCCCGTGCGCGACGACATCGACCCAGCGACGTGGCTCGTGCCGGAGGCGTCCGTCATGGGCCTGGACATCTACAACCCCTGGTCACCGACCAACGGCAAACCTTGGCGCAGCTTCGGCAGCAAGGCGGACGAGGCGCTGGCGTGGCTGGGAGACACCCCGATCGCCATCGGGGAGTACGGCTGCCGTGAGGACCCGGACAACCCGGGCCTCGCCGCCGAGTGGCTGCGCGACGCGGCGCTCTTCGCTCGGGAGCACAACATCGTCTCCATGTCCTACTACAACTCCGACCTGAACTCCCCCGAAGGGTCGTGGGAGCTGCGCGGAAGCGCCGAGCACGCGTTCGCGGACCTGCTGGCCTCGGACTGGGTGGTACGCCCCGCCTGAGGGGTCAGGTCGAAGGAGTGATGCGCAGGAAGACATCGTCGATCCGGCCGTGGAACTGGTCGTCCTCGTCACCGACTCCCGGGCTGCCGATGCGCAGCGGCCACTCGCTGGTCACCGAGCCGGTCTCGCCCGTCTCCCGGTCAACCGCACCGTCCACTTCGATCTCGATGCCCGTCCCGTCGCGCCGGCACACGACCCGGTGCCACGCCGAGTCGGCGACCGAGACGGTGGACCTCACGACGACCGGCTCCTCGCCCGACCGCACGACACAGCTGGGGTGACCCTCGCTGCTGTCCACCTGCAGCTTCCACAGACCGCCCTCGGTGGCGAAGCGCCCCCGCTGCACGATGTTCGACCCTGTGGTCGTCTGGTCACGTGCGAGCCAGACGGTCGCCCCGAACTCAAAGGCACTCGCGCCGGGGTCCAGCGCGGGATCGGGCTCGACCTCCACCATCGCGCGGGGGCAACCGCTGGTCGCCTCGCACTTCTCCGGGAAGGCCAGGGCGTCACCCCGACCATCCGCGCCGGCGACCACCTCGACCTCGCCATCGTTCGCAGTCACCACGCGGCCGGTGAAAGGTCCGTCGAGGGCGTCCGGATACTCGGTGTCACCCTCGAACGTGAGCCCCTGGTCCTCGAACGACAGCCACAGAACGGCGTCGGTCAGGTCGGGCGACGTCGGCGTCGCGGACCCCGGATCAGGCGACGGCACGTCGCCGTCCACACAGCTGACACCAGACAGCAGAAGCACCGCCACTGCCATTGCCCGGACACACGCCCTGGGCAGTGCCCCTCGTCCCGGTGTCGACACATGTCCCCCTCTGCTCGTACCCCCAAATTGGGGATGGGTGTACTGATCCGACGCTCAACTTCAGAACCGCGCATAACGTCAGGCCCGCAGCCCTCCACGGGCGTGAAGTCCGAGTGCACAACGCGACGGGGGACGTCTTGAAGGTGCTTCACATGGTAGGCGAGGGCCTCTCACACGGACCTGATCGTAGCCGTCTCCACGGCCACCGGGCAGGGTTGTCGTGATGTCCGGAACCGGCCTCGTCGAAGCGCCGGCGAGGGCCGAGCCCCGCTTCCTCAAGCCGGGCTGGCCACTGGCCGCTCTGTACCTCGGTTTCCCGCTCTGGTGGGCCCTGGGACTCGCGGGGCTCATCTTCTTCGTGGCCGCTGCGGTGATGGCGGTGATCATGTACCGACAGGGAAGCATTCGTGTGCCTCGCGGTTTTGCACTGTGGCTGCTGTTCCTCGTGTGGACGCTGGCGGGAGTTCTGGTCCTCCGAGCCATCGCGCCCGGGACGCTCCCGGGGGGAGGTGTCGGCCGGTACGCGGGCTTCCTGATCTGGTTCGGGTGGTACGTCTCGATCACGATCGCCATGCTCTACGTCCTCAACACGGCTCGCCACGTGTCCACCCTCTGGATCGTCAGGGTGCTGGCGTGGATGTTCGTGGTGACGACCGGTTTCGGCCTGCTCGCCATCCTGGTGCCCACACTCGAGTTCACGTCGCCCATGGAGCTCTTGTTGCCGCAGAGCCTGTCGTCCAAGAACTTCGTGCGCACGCTCATCCACCCGTCCCTCTCGTCGTCCACGGACTTCCTGGGATACGTCCAGCCCCGCCCGACGGCACCCTTCGCCTACTCCAACTCCTGGGGCAACAACCTCGCGCTGTACCTCCCCTTCTTCATGCTCGCCTGGTTCGGCCGCAGCGCCGGCTGGCGCCGCAAGGCAGCACCGTTCGTCCTCGTCGCTGCGGTCTTTCCCATCACGTTCTCGCTCAACAGAGGACTGTGGGTCTCCCTCGTCCTCGCGGCGGTCTATGCCGCTGGACGACTTGCACTCAACGGCCGCTGGCGCGCCATGCAGGCAATGGTCGCCGCGATCCTGGTCGGCGGCCTGCTGTTCGCCGCCTCGCCGCTCTACGACACCCTCCTCCTCCGCGTCGAGACCCCTCACAGCAACGACCGACGGGCCGGCACGGCCCAGACGGTGGTGTCAGTAACGGCCCAGGGTTCCCCGCTGATCGGCTACGGCACGACCCGCACCATGCAGGGGAGCTTCAGCTCCCTCGCAGGCGGCGAGACCGAGCAGTGCCATCAGTGCGCCGCCCCGCCTCTCGGTACCCAGGGCTTCATGTGGAGGCTGATCCTCACCACCGGCTTCGTCGGGACATTCCTGTGCCTGGCCTTCTTCGGAGTGCAGTTCCTGCATCGGGCCCGAGGTCCGTCCCCCCTCGACATCACTGGATGCACCGTCCTCCTCGTTGCGGTCCTTTGCTTCTTCTTCTACGACTCACTGGGCTCAGCCATGTTCACCGCGCTGATCGCCATCGGACTGATGGCCCGTGCCGACCTACCAGCGAAGGAGGTGCGGCATGACGTCGTCGGCTGACGCGTCCGCGTCGTACGCAACCGAGGTCGCCCAGCTCCTCTGGCCGTCACCGTGGGGGATGCCGTACGTCACCCGGGACCCACGTCCCACCGGATCGCACCACCGCGAGGCGTACCTCTTCCCCAGCGCCCGCAACCCGCGACTCCTCGTGCCGACGGACCTGCCGGTGGCCGCAACGATGCTCCGCCGCCTCGGCCACGACAGGTCACCCTTCGTTCGTCCGATGCGCGCCGTCCTGCAGACGTCGGTCCGGTCCAAGGCCTTCGCGCTCTCGCGCTGGCCGAAGCTCCGTGTGCCGGGCCACGACCCTGGCGCGGACTCGATCGAGAGCCACCTCTCCGACGTCCTCGGCGCCGAGGTGCGAGTCGGCGTCGTGCTAGGACCCCGACGGGTCAACCAGAAGCCGGTTCTCCAGATCTTCACGCTCGGCGGCTCGTTGGCCGGGTTCGCCAAGGTCGGGCACAACGCACTGACGTCCGCGCTCGTTCGACACGAGGCGGAGTCACTGCGCTCGATCGGCCGGCTCGGACCACGCACCTTCCGCGCGCCGCAGCTCCTTCACGCGGGGCACTGGTCCGGACTGGACGTTCTCGTGATGTCCCCGCTCGAGACCAGCTCGGGTGACCCCGTCCTTGCCGCCACCCGGGACGCCTCCATGGTGGAGGTCGCTCGACTGGGCGGGGTGCAGGAGCGTCCCTTGGCTGAGAGCAGCCACTGGTCCCGGATGCGAGAGGGAGTCCTCCGCCTCGTCGACGTCCCGCACGGGCACACCCTGATGAATGCGTTCGAGACCATCGAGGCTGCTCACGGGGAGGTCGACCTGGTCTTCGGCGGCTGGCACGGCGACTGGGGGCCATGGAACATGGGCATGAGCGGCGGTGTGCTGCAGCTGTGGGACTGGGAGCGATATGAGGCGGAGGTGCCGCTCGGCTTCGACGGCCTCCACCTGATCGCCCAGCAGGTTCATCCCGGCCGCCGGGACGAGTCGACCCAGGAGAGGCGCTTCCTGCAATCGGCCCCCGCGAGCTTGGCTGTCTTCGATGTTCCTCGTGCCCATCACGACGTGATCATCCAGCTGTACCTCCTCGAGATGGCGGTCCGGTACGTCGATGCCCTCACCCACGGCGCGAGGCCGGAGTTTGCGCGACGGACGGCATGGGTGGTGTCGCTACTCACACGCCTCCTCGAACAACCGCATCTCACCCTGTCGGAAGGACGACCATGACCCTTCGCTCCGCAGTTCCACATCCTCTCAAGACGGCAGGGAGGTCCGCGTCGGTGCGCCTCGGCACTCTCACTGCCGATCGTCGGCAACTTCCGTCTTTCATCCTGGTGGGTGCCCAGCGAACGGGGACGACATCGTTGTTCCGTGCGTTGATGTCGCACCCCCAGATTCACCAGGCCAACTTCCACAAGGGCGTCAACTACTTCGACATCAACTACCACCGCGATTTCGCCTGGTATCGAGGTCACTTCCCGACGACGGCCACGTTGTCCAGGCATGGCCACGGCGAGACCGTCGCACCGATGACGTTCGAAGCGAGCGGTTACTACATGTTCCACCCGTGTGCCGCAGCCCGCATGGCTCGCCACCTACCGGAGCTCAAGATCCTGGTGATGCTGCGCGACCCGATCGAACGTGCATTCTCAGCCCACAAGCACGAGCTGGCCCGAGGCTACGAGACAGAGCCGTTCGAGCGTGCTCTCGAGCTGGAGGACGAGCGGTTGGCCGGTCAGGAGGAGCGGATGATCGCCGAGGCCGGGTACCAGAGCTTCAGTCACCGCCACCATGCCTATGTGCGCAGAGGGCAGTACGCCGAGCAGATCAGAAGGCTCCATCAGCACTTCCCAACCGAGCGCGTGCACCTGATCGAGAGTGAGCGCTTCTTCGAGTCACCCGAGGAAACCTACGGCCAGGTTCTGGACTTCCTGGAACTTCCCGCCGTCCTTCCCGACAGTTTTGACCGCTGGAACGCGCGCCCGAGCTCGCCCATGCCAGAGTCCACCCGCGCACGGCTCGGCGCGCACTTCCGCACTCACGACGAGGCGTTGGCGGATCTCCTCGGACGGGATCCGGCATGGCGGTGCTGAAGGATGCTCCAGATCTGCCCCTTCTGTCCGAGTACCCGCGATTCGCTCGGCGGCATCGCGTTGTCATCGTCGCGCTCATGACGCTGGGTCTGCTCGCCGGCGGCGCGTGGTCGTTCACCCACCCCACGACGTTCTCGGCGACCGCGTCAGTGTCGCTTGCACCTGTTCCCAAGTACGTCCTGCCAACAGGCATCGGGCTCGCCCCGCCCGAGGTGAGCATCGACACCGACGCACAGCTCCTGTACAGCCCTGACGTTCTTTCCGGGGTGGCCGAAGCGCTGGGAGCGGACCAGGGCTCGGCCATCTCCCATCTCGCGGTGACCGCATCCCCCAACAGCCACGTCCTCCACGTGACCGCGACGGCGCCCTCCGCCTCGGCCGCTGCCGATGCCGCCAACGCGGCGGTCTCCGGATTGATACGTGTGCGGAGGGACACTCTGGGTGCCCTGCGCCGGGACCAGCTGCGCCTCTTGCGCCTCTGGACCGCCGGCCAGGAAGACTTGCTGGCGCGGGAGCAGAGTCGGGTGGCGGTCATCCTCACCACCAGCGACGTGTTCGGGCAGGTCCTCTGGCTGCGCGAGGGTCTCCAGGAGCTTGAGGAGGCCCGGCTGACGCCTGCAGAGGTGGTGAACACCGCGGTTCCGGCGACGGTGCCCGACTACCCAAACGCCGAGGTTCCGCTCGCGTCCGGGGCCATGCTCGGACTTCTCGTCGGATGCTTCGCAGGCGCCCGCGTCGACCGCAGACGGCTCGCCGACACGTCCGTACGGCCCGAACGAACCCGACCGGAGTCCGTCGGCATCCTGCCGGCGGTTGTCACGACCCGAGGATGGACATCGTGAAGTCTCTCAACCCGAACGCCGTCCGCCGCACCTCGCTCCTCGGAGCCGTGCGTCGCCATGTCGTCATCGTCATCTGGTGCTTGGTCAACGGCGCCGTGATCGGCTGGCTCGTCGGATCGGTCCAACCGGCGACCTATTCGAGCACGGCTCACGTCCTGGTGAATCCCACGGTCGGCAACCCGTTCGCACCGACTCCGGTGTCCGTGCGTCAGGACGAGCTGACCAGCCTGGAGACAGAGGCACAGGTGGCGCAATCGGCCGAGGTCCTGACCGTCGTCGCGGCCGAGCACACGCCGTTGACGCTCAGCGAGATCCAACGAGGCGTCCAGATCACCGTGCCGGCCAACACCCAGATCCTCGAGATGTCGTACTCCGCGAAGGATCCATCCACGGCACAGCAGGTCACGGACACTCTGGCGAGCGCTTATCTCGCCAACCGCCAGCGGCGGTCCACCGAGGTCAACGACGAACGCATCGCCCGCGTCGAGACGCAGACCCAGGGCGTGGTGGACGATCTGCGCGACGCCACCGTCGCGGCTCAGACAGGGACCTCGGCCGAGAGACTCTTCCAGACCGAGCTGGCGGCCGCCCTCCGCAACGAGCTGGTGAGCCTGCGTGCGCAGCGCTCCTACCTGGAGAACAGCGACTCGCCCACCGGCTCGGTGATCTCACCCGCTTCACCGTCGACCCGGACGGACGCCCTCACGCCACTCCTGATCCTGCTCGGTGGCGCACTCGGTGGCCTGGCACTGGGCGTCCTGATGGCTTGGGCAGTCGAGAGGTTCGCCGGACGGATCCGGACCCCATCAGAGGTGGAGACAGCGGGCCTGCCTGTCGTGGCTTCCGTCGACGTGCGCAGCACGTGGGCCCGCCTGACTCGACCCCGTGCGAGTGAGTCGCTGGAGGACACGATGAGGCGTCTGCGCGGGAGGATCCTCGACCTCGACCCGGTCCCTGAGGTCATCGCTGTGACTCCGGCGGGCAGCGGCGCCCCGGATGCCGCGGTGACGGAGGCCTTGGCAGAGTCGTTCGCCAAGGCTGGACACCGCGTCGTCCTGGTCCGGACCCACGAGCCGGCCACCCACGGCTTGGAGGTCGAAGGACGAGGCCTCGCCGAGGCACTTCTCCACGAGCGGCTCAACATCCTCGAGATGCTTCAGCCGAGCATCGACCCCCTCCTGTGCCTGTTGCCGTGGGGACTCAGCGCCGAAAGTCGTGAGCTGCTCGACCCCGACCGCCTCCGGAACGTCCTCAGGCCGTTGGTCGACGCCGGTCACCTCGTCGTGCTGCAGGCGCCCGGGATCGACGGTGCCGAGGGGGAGGCCGTGGTCGGCGCCGCGGACCTCGGTCTGGTCGTCGTGACCGCCCGACGTACCCCGTCGCGAGAGATCGAGGCAATCGCCGCCCCCACGTCGGGTCACACCCACTTGGCGGCCGTGGTGGTCGGCACACAGAGGTCGATGCGCCGAGCACGTCGACCCACGTCGACCACCCATCCGGCGTCGGGGGATCACGAGTCGGTAGCGCGCGAAGCGGCCCGAGCTCCGCGATGAGCGGAGCAGCGTCAGCTCTCGAGTCCGACCACCGCGGACAGTTGGAGAAGCTTGCCCGACGTGGCACGGCAAGCGTCGTGGGTGCCGGGTTCAGCGCTGTCTTCGGGGTCCTGTTGGTCGTCGTCGTGACGAACGGCTTCTCGCCCACCGTTGCCGGGACCCTGTTCGCCGCGACTTCGACATTCCTCATCCTCGAGTCGGTCGCCCTCCTGGGGACCGACACGGGACTGGTCCGGGTGCTCCCCGGGCACCTGGCCACCGGGCGTGCGGCCGACGTACGGCGCACGCTAGTGATCGCAGCCGTGCCCGTCGTGGCACTGTCCGTAGGCGCGGCCGCCGGACTGCACGCGCTCGCCCCGACCCTGGCTCCGTACTTGGTCGGGCCGGAAGCACCCACGCTCATGAGCGAGATGCTGCGCGCTCTCGCCCTGGTACTGCCCATCGCAGCACTGCACGACCTGGTACTGGCCGGGACCCGGGGCATGGGATCGATGCGGCCCACAGTCATCGTGGAGAACATCGGTCGGTTGGGGTTCCAGGCGCTCGCCGTGCTGGTCGCCTTCCTGTTCGGCGCCGACGCGCTGTTGCTCGCCCTGGCATGGTCGCTGCCCTACCTCGCCGGGCTCGTCGCGTCGTACATCTGGTTGCGTCGTCTGGTCGCTGCCCGGGTTCCACGTGATGACGATTCTCGCTCCTGGGGCGTGCTGGTCCGCGAGTTCTGGTCATACACCGCTCCGCGCGCCGTCGCCCGCGTCACCCAGACGGCCCTGAAGCGCTCGGACATCGTGCTGGTGGCCGCCCTGGCCTCTCCTGCTGAGGCAGCCTTGTACACCGCCGCGACGAGGTTCGTCGTGCTGGGACAACTGTTCGTCCAGTCGGTGCAGCAAGCGCTCTCGCCCCAGCTGAGCACGCTCTTCACGCGAGGCGAGACCAGGGCCGCCAATTCCGTCTTCCAAGCGGCAACCCTCTGGAGCATGCTTGTTGCCTGGCCGCTCTACCTGGTGCTGGCCACCTGGGCTCCCATCCTCATGGGGGTCTTTGGTGAGGGGTACGGCGTGGCCTCCGACGTGGTCCTCATCCTGGCGCTGACCATGCTCCTCGCTACAGCCTGTGGGCCGGTCGACTCGGTTCTCCTCATGGCTGGCCACAGCTGGCTGAGTCTCGTCAACAGCACCATCACTCTCGCGGTCAACGTGGGTCTGAACCTGATCCTGATCCCACTTCAGGGGATACGCGGCGCGGCGATCGCATGGTCGGTCGCGATAGTCGTCCGCAACCTGCTGCCGCTTGTCCAGGTACATCGACACCTTGCGATGTGGCCTCTGACGACCACATCAGGACGGGTCGGCATCGGAGCAGTCGTCTGCTTCGGCGGCCCGGGGGTCCTCGGTGCCCTGCTAGCTCTGCCTCTGTGGCTCGAGACGTTCCTGCTCTTTCTGGGGGTGCTGCTCTACGCGACCTTCGTCTGGGCCAAGCGAGGAGCATTGGGGTTGGACGCGTTCCACGCGACCATCCGCCGACGGTCGATGCCGAGGGCGGGTGCAGCCCCAGCGAAGGCCTGATGCACGCGATAACCACCCACGACAACCGCTCCTGGGCGGCGATGCGCTACGCGACCACGCGGCCGGCTCGTGGGTCTGCCACCGTGGCGCGGAAGGCCTCCAGCCGCTCACCGCTCAGCTCTCGGGCGAACTCACCGTTCTCGTTCCACATGCACCCGAACCACACGTTCGGTGTCCGCCACCGTGGCGCGGAAGGCCTCCAGCCGCTCACCGCTCAGCTCTCGGGCGAACTCACCGTTCTCGTTCCACATGCACCCGAACCACACGTTCGGTGTCGTGAGCAAGGCCTCCCCTGCCGCAGCAATGGTCTCGGCCGAGAACCCGTTGTACTCACCGACACCCAAGGGCAGATCGTACCCGCGGGACCGCAGGTACGAGGAGAGCGCCGGAATCCTGTCGCCAGGCTTCCGTGCCCCCGGCGCCTCCATGGTCCCACCCTCGTAGGTGTCGATACCGAAGTAGTCCCAGACCTCGAAGAGGTCATCGGGACAGAAGGACGCAAAGGTCGACACCTGGTTGTCCAGCAGGAAACCGTTGAGGATCGGACCCACCCGCACCTCACCACCCTTGAAGATCGGCATCAGCTGGCGGTGCATCGCAGCGAACTCGGCGCCGCTCATGTCCTTGTACGGCTCGTGCCAGATCGTCACCGCGGTCGGACGGCCGTACGACGCCAACCTGGCAGCGGCCTCCTCGGCAACGGAGTTGAAGCGCCCATTGACGGCACCAGCCACGTCACCACCCACCTTGTAGGAGATGACGGGCAGCATCCCAGCAGCATGCGCCTCCTCAACCATCTTCATCTGGCTGCTCGCCCCGTTGGCCAGGTCAGC
>NZ_LMSN01000003.1:0-114934 GCF_001428425.1 Nocardioides sp. Soil777 | reverse complement strand
GAGCAGGCCGGCCAACGTCTGTTGTCGGTGGACCAGATCCGGGCCTGGTGCGGGCGCCCTGACGTGCAGGTGACTGTCACCCGGGTCATCGACCTCCGCAAGCGGCTCGAGTGCCAGGGCTACCGACCCACACCGGAGATCCGTGAGCACGTCATCGTCCGCGACGGCACGTGCGTGTTCCCGTGGTGCGGACGCAACGCCAGGCTCTGCGACCTCGACCACGTCATCCCGTACGACCACGACGATCCAGAGCAGGGTGGTCCGACGGCGACCGACAACCTCGCCCCGCTCTGCAGGCGGCACCACCGCCTCAAGACCCGAGGCAGGTGGCGCTACGAGATGACCGAGCCCGGGGTGTTCGTCTGGACCAGCCCACTCGGCCACACCTACCTCCGAGACCACACCGGCAGCCGACCCATTGGCCGCGCCTGGCCCGAGCCTGGGGTCCCGTCCCCTCGCGACCGCATCGACGCTCCGGATCCGGACGACCTTCCGGACGCACACCCGCCCGACCTCTGACCACCACGCCCCGGACCCCGCCACAGCGACACCGGTGGGGCCACAGGCACGTCCGGGACAGCTCATCACCGACCGCACGGCGGCAGGAGGTTGGCGCGAGGAGACCCCCGACCCGGGCAACCGCTGTATCGAGTGTGCGCAGAAGCACCCTCAGCGCTCGGTGATCGGTGCTTCCACGCACACTCGCCGTGACGGACGCAGCAGGGCCACCACCACGGCACCGCAGGCCTGGACCTGAGCCCCGAATCCGGTTGACGCCCGTCCTAGCGTGCAGGCATGGAGCTGAGCCCGTGCGTGACCGACGCCGACTACGAGGCCTGGCGCTCGGTCCGGATCGCGGTGCTGCCCTACGAGCGTTGCGACACCGTCGAGGAGCTCCGCGCCCGCGAGTCCCCCGAGCGGTTGATGCTCGTCGCCCGCGAGGACGGCACGGTGGTCGGCTCGGGCATGGCGGACCGCGGCGAGTCCGCCGACTCGGGGGCGGCGGCACCACGGGTCCTGCCGGACCACCGTCGGAGAGGGATCGGCGAGGGGATCCTCCGCGCGCTGGCCGACCACTGCACGTCGCTCGGCCTCCCCCGCCTCCGCGCCAAGGTGGACGACGACGAGTCGCTCGCGTTCGCCCGCAGGTTCGGCTTCGTCGAGGTCGACCGGGAGGTCGAGCTGACGCGCAGCGTCGCCGGCGCCCCGTCCCCTCCCCCGCTGCCCGAGGGGGTGGAGGTCGTCACCAGCGCCGAGCGTCCCGGGCTGTGGGAGGCGTCGTACGACGGCTTCGGGCGCGAGGCGCTGGCCGGCTTCGCCGTCGACACTCCCCTCGAGGTCACCCCCGAGCAGTGGGCGACGACCTGGCGGGCCGACCCGATGTTCCTGGCGCTGCACGACGGTGAGGTGATCGGCTGCGCCGGTCTCCTCCTCGACACCGACGAGCCCACGCGCGCCGAGAACGCACTGACGGCCGTGCGCGGCGACTGGCGCGGACGCGGCGTCGCCGTCCACCTCAAGCTGCGCGCCCTGGAGTGGGCCGCCGCCCACGGCCTCGACGAGGTCTACACGTGGACCCAGGACCGCAACGTCGCGATGCGCACCCTCAACGAGCGACTCGGCTACACCACGAGCAGGACCAGCATCACCGTCTCGCGCGAGCTCCCCCTCCCCTGACCCGGCGTCCACAGATACGTCCGCCGGGGTTTGAGCGGGATGCGTGGACGGAACAAGGACGTCATGGCTTCGCTCCCACCCGACCCGGCACTGACCGACCCGATGATGCGCGAGCTGCGCGAGCGCCACCCCGACGTCGACATCGTCCTGCTGCCCCCGGTGCCACCGCTCGACGAGCCGGTCGCGACCGCTGCCCAGTGCCACGCCCGCACCCGGCACGCCGACCGGGTCCTCGCCGCGCTCAGCGAGCGCCTCGACCGCGAGCCGACGGCCCGGGCCGACTACTGGTGGGGCCAGGCCCACCCGGAGTCACGCCGCTGGGTCACCGCCGCCAGCTACGGCGACCTCGGCGACGAGGGCGCGGTCCCGCTCCTGCGCCGGCTGGCCAACACGCTGGTCCACCTCGGCTGGGAGCCGCGCCCCGCGGCCGACGGCAGCCCCCGGGTGCGTGGCATGGCCGGGCCGTTCGAGCTGATCGCCGAGGCCACGGCCGACGCGGTGGCGGTGCGGATCACCAGCGACCCGCTGCACATCCCCGCCGACCTCCACGTCGAGCTCCAGGCCCGGATGCACGCCGCGTCGGGGGCCGACGCATGAGCCTGCACGTCTACCTCGCCGCACTGGCCCGCTCGGCCCAGGGCTGGGAGGACCAGGGCGAGGTCGTCCGGGGCGGCCGCAGGTCCCTCGGCGAGGTCGACCCGTCCCTCCTCGGCAGCCGGGTCCAGCCCGCGGCCCAGACGTTCATCGACACCTGGATGACGGAGATCAAGCGCCTCGAGGACGCCGCCGTCGACCACGGCGAGGCCCTGCGCGACGCGTCGCTCCTGTTCCAGCAGTCCGACCAGGACGTCGTCGAGCGCAGCCAGCAGCTCATGACCTGGACCGACCGCAACGTCTCCCCGACCACGGGGGGCCTGGGATGACCACCATCATGGTGCCCGCCCACGTCGCCTCCATCGCGGAGATGGAGGCCACCTCCGCCGCCTCCGCCGTCACCACGGGACTCCGCTCGACCGGCACGACCATGTCGGACGTCGCCGACTGGATGACCGCCCACGGCGCTCCCGACGACTGGACCGGTGACGCCGCCGAGGCCGCCGACCACGCCATGACCGGCTACGCCCGGGACACCGCAGCCGCCACGGCCGCCTTCACCCGGGTCGCCGCGGCCTGCGACCGCTACGTCGACCGCATCGTCGCCCTGACCACGGTCCGCGAGGGCCTGGTCTCCCGCCGCACCCGCGTCAACCAGGACATCGACGACCTACACACCCGGATCGCGCAGTCCACCGCCGACGACGTCGCCGCGCTCGAGGCCCAGTCCCGGGCCCTCCAGGGCCGGGCCGACCGGCTCGTCGACGACGTCACCTCCCTGTGGGACGACGTCGAGGCCGCCGAGGACCGCCTGATCGAGGCCTTCCGGGCCGTCGACACCACCGGTGAGGGCGCCGACGCCGCCGCCCGCGACACCACCGACATCAGTGCCCTTCGCTCCGAGCTCACCGCCCTCGGCGGCGACCCGGAGGCGATCAACCAGTGGTGGGAGGGGCTGACCCGGGCCGAGCAGGAGGCGCTGAAGATCAGCGACCCCGACCTCGTCGGCAACACCAACGGCATCCCGACCGGCGACCGCGACGAGGCCAACCGCACCTCGCTCGACCGCGACCTCGACCGCCTCACGGCCAAGCAGGAGGCCGGCGAGGACCTCACCCAGGCGGAGCAGCGCCTGCTCGACCGAGCACGAGCCGCCCAGACGTCCCTGGACATCCCGGCGGCCAACGGCCTGACGGACGTCGACGGTGATGGCGTCGGAGATCCGGTCGACGTCAACCTCCTCGTCTACCAGCCGGGCGCCTTCGGCGGGGACGGCGCCGTCGCGGTCAGCTACGGCGATCCCGACACGGCCGACAACACGGCGGTCATCGTCCCCGGCATCACCAACGACGGCACCACCATCCCCGGCAACGCGGCCGACGCCTACACCCTCTACCAGCAGGCGATCCGCAACGGCGAGTCCGCCGCCACCATCGCGTGGATGGGCTACGACGCCCCCAGCTGGAACCCCGAGAACGCCCTCGACTGGCCGGGTGACGGACTCGACATGGGCAGTGTCGCCCGCGAGGACAAGGCGATCGAGGGCGGCGCGAGCCTCGCCGACTTCGTCGACGGGCTGCGCGCCACCGACGAGGGCGACCGGTCCCACCTGAGCGTCATCGGCCACAGCTACGGCTCCACGACGGCGGCCCACGCGGCCCACGACCACGGCCTCGACGCCGACTCGCTGACCCTCATCGGCAGTCCCGGCGCAGGAGGCAACGACGTCGACCACGCCAGCGACCTCGGGATGCCGGAGGGCAGGGTCTACGTCGGTGCCGCAGACAACGACTTCGTCACCTGGCTCGGCCGCGACGGCGACCTCGGCATGGGACGCGACCCGGCCCAGGACGACTTCGGGGCCACCGTCTTCCCGGTGGCACCCGGCGAGGAGTTCCACGCCGACGACCTCGGGCAGGGCGTCACCAACCACACGTCCTACTTCGACCCGACGACCAACCAGCAGTCGCTGGACAACCTGTCCGCCATCGTCCGCGGCGACGAGCCCGAGGTGACGACGGGTCGCACCCAGGACGCCAACGACATGGCCCTCGACTGGGTCAAGGACGAGGTCGTCCACCAGGTCGAGCAGGAGATCGAGGAGGGCCGCCAGGAGATCGAGGACATCTACGACGGCGGCCGGGACTGGGTCGGCGACCGCGTCGACGACTTCTCGGACCTGTGGCCATGACGCCTAGGGTGGCGGCCATGACGCGCATCGTGCTCGGGCTGGTCGTCGTCCTCCTCCTCGCGGCCTGCACCTCCGACGGCGGCTCTGACGTGGAGGGCTCGGGAGACGGCCCCGACGCCCGGACCGTGAAGGCCGAGATGGACGCCGAGGCCGAGGCCGTCCTGCCCGATCTCGTCGGCAGGCTCGGGGGGCAGTTCAACGGGATGCAGGCGACGTTCTTCGAGCGCGGCGGCTTCGGCATCTGGGACTACACCGCCAGCGGTTCCCTCCTGAAGCCGTCGGGCACCATGACCGAGTCGCTGGCGGCCGTCGAGGGCATCCTCGACCAGCACGGCTACGCGGTCGAGACCGACGACGCCCAGAGGCGCGTGACCGGCACCAAGGGGAACGTGACTGTCATCGCCCAGGCCTCGCTGCTCACCGCCGAGAAGAAGGGGTCGGGACTCAACGTCAGGATCGGAGTCAGCGGCATCCAGGACGGAGACGACTTCGCCGAGAGCGCACCCGCCGAGGACTACCTGGCCTACCTGCGGTGACGCGGCAGCGTGACCGGCGCCACAGCGCCACCAGTGCGCAGCCGCACTAGCCTGACTGGTGGTCCGTGGACTCCATCGGGGAGCTGCGAGATGTCACGAGGAGAGCACCATGAGCGAAGAGACGGCGCCGTACGGCTCCGGAGCCCCGCAGGCGGCGGCCCCGGTCAAGAAGGTCCGCACCCATCACCTGCGGGAGATGAAGGAGCGCGGCGACAAGATCACCATGCTGACGGCGTACGACATGTACACCGCCGCCACCTTCGACGAGGCCGGCATCGACCTCCTGCTCGTCGGTGACTCCGCCTCCAACAACGTCTACGGCAACGAGACCTCGCTGCCCGTCACCGTCGACGAGCTCCTCCCGCTCACCCGGGCCGTCTCCCGCAGCGTCAGCCGCGCCATGGTCGTCGGCGACCTGCCGTTCGGCAGCTACCAGGCCAGCCCGGAGCAGGGCTACCTCACCGCCGTCCGCTTCATGAAGGAGGCGGGCGCGCACGCGGTCAAGCTCGAGGGCGGCGCCGAGATGGCGCCGGTCATCGAGAAGTGCACCCGCGGCGGCATCCCCGTGATGGCGCACATCGGCTTCACGCCACAGAGCGAGCACACCCTCGGCGGCTACCGCGTCCAGGGCCGCGGCGACGCCGGCGACCGGGTCCTCGCCGACGCCCGCGCCGTCCAGGAGGCCGGCGCGTTCGCCGTGGTCATGGAGATGGTGCCCGGCGACGTCGCCGAGCAGATCAGCAAGGAGCTGGTCATCCCGACCATCGGCATCGGTGCCGGCAACGGCTGCGACGGCCAGGTCCTCGTCTGGCAGGACGCGTTCGGCCTGCGCACCGGTCGGATGGCCCGCTTCGTCAAGCAGTACGCCGACGTCCACTCCGTGCTGCTCGACGCGGCGCGCGCGTACGCCGACGACGTCCGGGGCGGCACCTTCCCCGGGCCGGAGCACACCTTCTGACGGGTCCACGGCGTACCGTCGAGCACATGACGTCTCGGCCCGCCGTCCTCGTCCTGGCCGCCGCCCTCGGGCTCGGCGCGCTCGGAACGGACCCGCCCGCCCTCGCCAAGGAGGCGGCCGGCAGCCTCTCCCCCATCCAGGCCGAGGCGCCGGCGCCACGGGCGAAGGCGCCGGGCCTGCGGGTGCGCACCGTCGTCGGCGGCTTGGCCAACCCGTGGGACGTCCAGCCCATCGGCGGCGGCCGGTTCCTCGTCACCGAGCGGGACCGCGCCCGCCTCTCCGTGGTGCGGAAGGGCCAGCGGCGTACCGTCCGCTTCCCGAGCGCCAAGGTCTGGGTGAGCGGCGAGACGGGCCTGATGTCGCTGGCCGTCGACCCGGCCTTCGACCGCACCCGCCGCTTCTGGACCTGCCAGGGCTGGAAGACCGGCAGCGGCCAGGACGTCCGCGTCTCCCTGTGGAAGCTCAGCGACGACACCCGCCGGGCCACCCTCGTGCGTCACGTCGTCACCGGCCTGCCGACGACGAGCGGGCGCCACGGCGGCTGCCGGGTGCTGCTCGACACCGGGTCCACAGCGTTGTACGTCGGCACCGGCGACGCTGCCGATCCCACCAATCCCCGCTCCCTCACCTCGCTCGGCGGCAAGGTGCTGCGCGTCCACCGCCGCACCGGCCGGGCGCTCCCGGACAACCCGTTCGCCGACGCGGCCGACCCCCGCCAGCGCCTCGTGTGGACCTACGGGCACCGCAACGTGCAGGGCCTGGCCCAGCGCCCGTCCGACGGGTCCGTCGTCAGCGTCGAGCACGGCTCCGACCGCGACGACGAGGTCAACGCCCTCTCCCCCGGCGCCGACTTCGGCTGGAGCCCCGGCCCCGGCTACGACGAGAGCGTGCCGATGACCGACCAGTCCCTGCCCGGGGAGCAGACCGAGGCGATCTGGAGCTCCGGCAACCCGACCATCGCTACGTCCGGTGCGACGTGGGTCGAGGGCCGGCAGTGGGGCTCGTACGCCGGCACGCTCGCGGTCGCGGCGCTCAAGGGCGAGGAGGTGCTGTTCCTCCGCTTCGACGACGACCTGGTCCTGCAACGGACGTTGGCGCCGGCGGCGCTCCAGCGCTACGGCCGACTGCGCTCGGTCACCCGGATCGCCAACGGGCACCTCCTGGTCACCACCAGCAACGGCGCCGACGACAGGGTGCTGCGCGTCTCGCCCCGCTGAGACCTCCGACCCGCGACCGGCCGGCTCAGGCCCAGCCGAGCCAGCGGGCGCCGGCCAGCACCACGGCGAACCAACCCACCGCGAGCAGGACGGGCAGCACGACGACCGCGCGCGGGCGGCGTACGAACCAGCGACAGCCCTGCACCAGGGCGACCACCCACCCGAGCAGCATCAGGACGGTCACCCACCACGGGGCGTCGACCACCGTCGGCGTCGCCGCCAGCAGGAAGAAGACGCACGCGAGTCCGATCATCCCCGCGAACGCCCACGGGGACGCGTCGTCGCGGCGGGCCGGAGCGGGACCGCTCAGTTGTCCGGGGTGCCGTCGACCGGACCGTCACCGGAGCCGGGGCCGTCGTCGTTCCACTTCGGGTCGTTGTCCCACTCTTCGTTGCGCTCCTCGACCTTCTCGAGCGCGCGACCTGCCTCCTCCGCTGAGGAGTAGGGGCCGAGGCGGTCCGAGTTGCGGCAGCCGTCGTGGCCCTCGACCGTCTTGTGGGTCAGGCAGTACCAGTACTCCGAGTCGCTCATGATCGAGAAACTACACTCGCCGTCGTGCCAGCCCTAGCTCCGGCGGCGATCTCGCCGCGTCGTGCCGTCCCCGCCTCCATCCCCCGCCCCGAGTACGTCGACCGGCCCGCGCCCGCGCCCTTCGAGGGCAGCGAGGTCAAGGACGCCGAGACGATCGAGCGGATGAGCGCCGCGTGCCGGCTGGCCGCCCAGGCCCGCGAGCTGGTGGGCTCGCACGTCGCACCCGGCGTCACCACCGACGAGCTCGACCGGATCGGCCACGAGTTCCTCTGCGACCACGGTGCCTACCCCTCGACGCTGGGCTACCGCGGCTACCCCAAGTCGCTGTGCTCGAGCGTCAACGAGGTGGTCTGCCACGGCATCCCCGACTCGCGGGTGGTCGAGGACGGCGACATCGTCAACATCGACATCACCGCCTTCCTCGACGGCGTGCACGGCGACACCAACGCGACCTTCCTGGCCGGTGACGTCGACGAGGAGTCGCGGCTGCTCGTCGAGCGCACCCGCGAGGCCCTCGACCGGGCTATCCGGGCGGTGCAGCCCGGTCGCCGGATCAACATCATCGGCCGCGTCATCGAGGCCTACGCGAAGCGGTTCGGCTACGGCGTCGTCCGCGAGTTCACCGGCCACGGGATCGGTACGTCGTTCCACAGCGGGCTCGTCGTGCCGCACTACGACGACCCGCGCTACGACGACGAGATCCGCGTCGGGATGACCTTCACCATCGAGCCGATGCTCAACCTCGGCACCCACGAGTGGGAGATGTGGGACGACGGCTGGACCGCGGTGACCCGCGACGGCCGGCGGAGCGCGCAGTTCGAGCACACGCTGCTGGTCACGCCGTCCGGCGCCGAGGTGCTGACCCTGCCGTAGTTCACCCCGGCGTAACACCGCTACCCCTAGGGTGACTCGCCATGGACTCGATGTTCCACCAATACCCCGGGGGCACCGGGCCGGCGTACGACGAGATGTTCGACGCCGGCACCATGCGCCCGGCGTACGACCAGTTCCGCTCGACGCTCGACACGATGACCATGGCCGACCTGGCGAGCCGGGTGGAGGCGCTGCAGGCCAGCTACCTCGACCAGGGCGTCACGTTCGACATCGGCGGTGAGGAGCGGGCGTTCCCGCTCGACATCCTGCCGCGCGTGATCGAGCAGGACTCGTGGTCGACCATCGAGCGCGGCGTCCAGCAGCGGGTGCGGGCGCTCGAGGCGTTCCTCGCCGACGTGTACGACGCCGGACAGGTCTTCACCGACGGCGTGATCCCCCGCCGGGTCATCGCCACGTCGAGCCACTTCCATCGCGCCGCCGCCAGCGTGCGCCCGCCCAACGGCGTCCGCGTGCACGTCAGCGGCATCGACCTGATCCGCGACAACGACGGCGAGTTCCGCGTGCTCGAGGACAACGTGCGCGTCCCGTCCGGTGTCTCCTACGTGATGACCAACCGGCGCGCCATTGCCTCGGCGCTGCCCGAGACGTTCGCCCACCACCGCATCCGTCCGGTGGCCGGCTACCCGCAGCGGCTGCTGGCCGCGCTGCGTGCGGCCGCCCCTGCCGGTGTCGCCGACCCGACCGTCGTGGTGCTCACCCCGGGCGTCTTCAACGGCGCCTACTTCGAGCACGCGCTGCTCGCCCGCACGATGGGCGTCGAGCTGGTCGAGGGCCGCGACCTGGAGTGCCGCCGTGGGCGCGTGATGATGCGCACCACCAACGGCCCCGAGCCGGTGCACGTGATCTACCGCCGGGTGGACGACGAGTTCCTCGACCCGGTGCACTTCCGCGGCGACTCGCTGCTCGGCTGCCCCGGTCTCATCGACGCG
Source organism: Nocardioides sp. Soil777 (assembly GCF_001428425.1). Taxonomy (NCBI): domain Bacteria; kingdom Bacillati; phylum Actinomycetota; class Actinomycetes; order Propionibacteriales; family Nocardioidaceae; genus Nocardioides; species Nocardioides sp. Soil777. Next base: position 105,407 of record NZ_LMSN01000003.1, on the reverse strand, counting down.
GCCCGGTCCGGCCAGGTCGTGCTCGCCAACGCCGTCGGCAACGGGGTGGCCGACGACAAGCTCGTCTACACCTACGTCCCCGACCTGATCCGCTACTACCTCGACGAGGAGCCGGTGCTCCGCAACGTCGACACCTGGCGACTCGGCGACGCCGACGCCCGCGAGGAGGTCATGGACCGCCTCGACGAGCTGGTCGTCAAGCCGGTCGACGGCTCGGGCGGCAAGGGCATCGTCATCGGTCCGGCGGCATCGCGGCCCGAGCTCGACGAGCTGCGGGCCAAGGTGATGGCCGAGCCACGCAACTGGATCGCCCAGCCCGTCGTCCAGCTCTCCACCGTGCCGACCTTCGTCGACGGCAAGCTGGGTCCGCGGCACGTGGACCTGCGCCCCTTCGCCGTCAACGACGGCACCAAGGTGTGGGTGCTGCCCGGCGGGCTGACCCGCGTCGCGCTCCCGGAGGGCGAGCTCATCGTCAACTCCTCGCGCGGCGGCGGCTCGAAGGACACCTGGGTGCTGGCCGGCCCGACCGTCGCCGCCGTGCGCGAGGAGGTGGTCGTCCACGCCCACCAGGCCGAGCCGCCCAGCAGCGGTCCGGCGATCACCGACCTGACCGGACCCGGCGAGCAGGAGCAACAGCAGCAGCAGGCGCGCGAGAAGGGTGGGACCGCATGCTGAGCCGCATCGCGGAGTCGATGTTCTGGATCGGCCGGTACGTCGAGCGCGCGGAGGACACCGCCCGCATCCTCGACGTCCAGACCCAGCTGCTGCTCGAGGACACCTCCGGCTCGGAGGAGACCACCTGCCGCAACCTGCTGGCCATCATGGGCGTCGAGTTCGACCCCGACGCCCGCGTCGACACCCGGCTGGTGCTCGAGCAGCTGGCCTACGACGCCAACGCCCCCGCGTCCGTCGCCGCGGTCCTCGCCGCCGCCCGCGAGAGCGCCCGGCGGGCCCGCGAGACGCTCTCGGTCGCCATGTGGGAGGCCCTCAACACGACCCACCGCAGCGTGGTCTCGGGGCAGTTCCGGGCCGCGGGGCCGGCGTCCGGCTTCCGCTGGGTGCGCGACCGGGCCGCGCTGATCAACGGCGCCGCCGACGCCACCATGACTCGCGACGAGGGCTGGCAGTTCCTCATGCTGGGGCGGTGCCTGGAGCGGGCCGACATGACGTCGCGCCTCGTCGCCACGGCGGCGTACGCCGGGGGCAGCGGCTCGCCGTGGACCAACACGCTGCGTGCGTGCGGCGGCTACGAGGCCTTCCTGCGCACCTACAAGGGAGCCGAGACCGAGCGCATGGCGGCCGAGTTCCTGCTGCTCGACCGGCTCTTCCCACGGTCCGTGATCTTCTCGCTCAACCGGGCCGAGCAGTGCCTCCACAACCTCGAGGCCGGCGGCCGCGCCGGCTTCCAGAACGACGCCCTGCGTCTCATCGGCCGCACCCGCGCCGACCTGGAGTACCGCTCGCTGAGCGACGTCGTGGCGGACCTGCCCGGCGAGATGGAGAAGCTCCAGCGCACGTGTGCGCTGGCCACCGACGCGGTCACCCGGCGCTTCTTCGCCGGGTCCGAGGGCACCAACTGGCAGGGAGGGCGGGTCTGATGCAGCTCCGGATCATCCACACGACCGGATTCGAGTACGACGGCAACGCGCTCGCGTCGTACAACCAGGCGCGGATGACACCGCTCACCGCCCCCGGCCAGATCGTCGTGCACAACCGCCTCGTGGTGAGCCCGACCCCGTGGACGGCCACCTACCGCGACTACTTCGGCAACGAGGTGACTTCGTTCGAGGTGCTCGACCCGCACGACTCGATGACGATCACCGCGACGTCGACCGTGCACACCGAGCGGGCCCCCTCCCCCGGGCCTGTCCTCTCGTGGGCGGAGATCGCCGACCCCGAGGTGACCGACCGGTGGACCGAGTACCTCGAGCTGCCGCCCCTCGTCGCTCCCCCCGCGGACGTCGCCACCACCGCCCGCGAGATCGCCGACGACAGCGCGACGCCCGGCGAGGCGGCACGCCGGATCTGCGACCACGTCCACCAGCAGGTCGCCTACATCCCGGGCACCACCGACGTCGCCACCCCGGCGGCCGAGGCGTGGGCCCAGCGCTCGGGCGTGTGCCAGGACATGGCCCACCTCGTCATCGGCGCGCTGCGGAGCATCGGCATCCCGACCCGCTACGTCTCCGGCTATCTCCACCCGCGGGCCGACGCCGAGGTCGGCGAGACGGTGGCGGGTGAGTCGCACGCGTGGGTCGAGTGGTGGGACGACGGGTGGCAGGGCTTCGACCCGACCAACGACCTCGAGCCGGGCGACCGGTGGGTCGTGGTGGCCACGGGGCGCGACTACCTCGACGTGCGCCCGCTGCACGGGATCTTCCACGGCGCCGGTACCTCGTCGGTCTTCGTCGAGGTCGCCGTCACCCGACTGGCCTGAGCGCGTCCGCACCTGTCATGCTCGGGCCAGCGAATGGGCTGGCCGGGCGACCGCGTTCCCCTCACGGGGGGACCGAGGAAGGTCCGGGCTCCACAGGGCAGGGTGATGGTTAACAGCCATCCGGGGCAACCCGCGGGACAGTGCCACAGAAAACAGACCGCCTCTCCCCACGGGGAGCGGCAAGGGTGAAACGGTGGTGCAAGAGACCACCAGTGCGCCGGGCGACCGGAGCAGCTAGGTAAACCCCACCCGGAGCAAGATCGAGCAGTGTGTGACCGAGGGCGGCCCGCCCGAGCACACGGGTAGATCGCTCGAGGGGGTCGGCAACGGCTCCCCTAGATGGATGGTCGCCCCGCCTCACGGCGGACAGAACCCGGCCTACAGGCCAGCCCATTCGCCACAAGCCTCTGACCTGCGGAAACGTGAATCACACGCCTCTACTGTGACACTACTGTGGCAGCGTTTTCGACTCGTCTGTCGGTCGTCGTCGTGCGCGGCCGTCGCCACTCGTCGGCGTCGCAGCAGCGGATGGGCGTGGCCCGCCGCCGAGCGCCATGTCGATGACGGCGCGGCTGCGGTCGTCCTCGTCGCCCATCAGGTGGCCGTAGGTGTCCCAGGTCTCGACCGCAGACTTGTGGCCGAGCAGCGCCTGAAGGACTTTGATCGACAGGCCGCCCCGGATCTGGACCGAGGCGAAGTAGTGACGCAGGTCGTGCGGGGTGGCGTCGGTGCCGACTCGTTTCGCCGCGCGCTGCCAGGCGCCGTGGAGGGTGCTGGTGCCGATGAAGGCGCCGACGTCGGTGGTGAAGAGCAGACCGGACTCGTGATGGCCGAAGTCCCGGACGTGCCTGCCGATCGCCTCGACCACGACGTCGGCGATCGGGATCGTCCGGGTCGAGGACTCGGTCTTGGGCGGGCCCCACACCGGGTGGTCGGCCCGGCTGGAGCGCGCCAGCTGTCGGTCGATGCGGATGGTGCCGAAGTCGAACGCGATCCGGTCGAGCGTCAGTCCGAGGATCTCTCCCCGACGCATGCCCGTGCCCGCGGCGATGGTGGCGAAGGCGCGATAGCGCTCCGGCAGCTCGTCGCGGAGCGCGACCACCGTGTCGGTGGAGATCGGCACCAGAGCCGCTTTCGACGCCGTCTTCGGCAGGGTGATGTCCACGCAAGGCGTGGCCGGGATGACTCGGTCCTTGACGGCAGCCCTCAGCATGATCGCGAGGATCGAGTACCTCGCCGCCACGGTGCTGGGGGCCGACGATGCCTCCCACTCCTTCACGAGCGACTGAACGTCGGCGCGGTTGACCGCGTCCATCCGCATCGCGCCGAGGGTGGGCAAGATGTGGTTGGACAGGACGGTGCCGTACGTCGACGCGGTGTTGACCGCAAGCACCTGACGGCGAAGCCAGCGTTCTCCGTACGCCCGGACGCTCTCGCGTCCGGCGCGCGGATCGGCCCACTGCCCGGTGACGAGCCCGGCAGTCTGCTCGTCGAGCCAGCGTTGGGCGTCCTTCTTGAGGCTGAACAGTCGCCGGTGACGATTGCCGACCCGGTCGTGGAACGACGCCTCGTACTTCTCGCTCGTCCTGGGCTCCCCGCCCTGGGTCGTCCACCGGATCGTTCGTTTGCTGATGCGGGCCATCAGTACCTCCGCGGTTCAGGAATGAGGGGTCGGGCTGCGAGACGCTGCTCGCGCGTGAACTGGCGCACGTCGCCGGCGGTGGTAACCAGGCGTCGGCCGATCTTGAAGAACTGCGGCCCCTTGCCGACCTGGCGCCACCAGCGAAGCGTGTTCTCCGGAGTCTTCAGGATCTCGGCGACATCCGACAGAGTGAGGAGCTCCTCGTCGTGGCGCTGGTAGAACGGGACAGTGCTGCTCGTGACGGACATGGCTTCCTCCAAGGGAATTGGGTGATGGTCACCCGTGACAGGCGCAGGGTCGATGACGAGAACGGACACCCATCTCCAAAAGCCTGCGAAAACAGGGGCCCAAGCACTAGGTGCGACTTCGGGCGATGCCGACGGCGTGTCCACGTCCGAACGGAGATGAAGCGACGCGAACAAGCTGGCGCTACCCCTGTTCGGCGGGGACGTGAACCGGCAGGGAACCTGCGCCCCCAGACACGATGTGGACCAGCCAGGACAACGCCCCCACCCAGCAACCAGCACATCTACGGCGCCTTGTCATCGATCAGGGTCTCTCTGCAGGTGGCGACAGCGTCGTTCACGGACCACGGCTTCCTCCTCGCCGGCGGCACCCCCTCGCCGAACACCATCTCGCCCGCGGGACTGCAGTGACCCGCCCCGACCCACCCGCCACTCATCAACCGCACCGAACTCGAAGGCCGCTGAGCCTGGCGGGCCATACGCGGCGTCCACAACGTCATAGTTCTTGAGTTCCGTATACGACGACGAGGCGATGGCCCCAGAGGGCGTCCGCCCGGGTGACGTCCCCTTGAGGGGTGTGGAGTCCCTCATGGGCCAGTCGCGTGCCACACGCGAAGCGTTCCACGGCCTTCTAACCCCATCGCTACCAGCCACGGGGAACGACATGCGGCGCGGTGTGCCCGGCTAGGCGGTAGTGCCGGGCGCACCTCGCCGAGGTCAACAAGTGCCTTGCTCAGCCGATTGGGCGGCGGGGCCGGGTATCGGCCCGGTAGGAGCTCCCTGACACTGACCCTGAGTGCCTGCAACGAATTTCTGAAGGCACCTGACCCCACTCCTGACACCTCAAAAGGCTCACGCCCAGCAGCGTGCAATCCGACGTCGCCGAGCGACCCGATCAGCCTCGCCTCCAAGCCGGCGACGGAGTCGCAAAGCCTGCACACCTCATGCACTTCTGGCCTCACCAGCGACGGTGATGTCCGTCCCTTCTGGGTCGTGTGATGGGTCTGCACAAGCTGACGGCCGGGGACGGGTACACGTACCTGACCCGGCAGGTCGCGGCCCACGACGCGACCGATCGTGGCCACGCCGGGCTGGCGGATTACTACTCGGAGAAGGGCGAGTCCCCCGGCCGTTGGTGGGGTGCAGGCTTGGCGGGACTTGGCATGGAGACCGGGGCGACGGTCACCGAAGCCCAGATGAAGAACCTGTTTGGAAATGGCCGACACCCGGACGCCGAGCTGCTCGAGCGTGCGGCGCTTGGAGGGGGGCGTCCGCCGCGAGACGCAGCGAGGGCCGGTGCCTTGGGTCGGGCGTTCGCGGTCTACGAGGGCGCCGCCCCGTTCCAACGGACGGTGGCCCGATGCTTCGCCGCTCACAACGCCGAGCAGGGGCAGCATTGGCAGACGCCCGTGCCGCCCGAGGTGCGGGCCCGGATCCGCACCGCCGTGGCCGACGAGATGTTCGCGACCGAGCACGGCCGAGCACCGCTGGACGACCGGGAGCGATCGGGGTTCCTGGCCCGGGCGTTACGGCAACAGACCACCGCTGTCGCCGGCTACGACCTCACCTTCACGCCCGTGAAGTCGGTGTCCGTGCTGTGGGCCCTGGCCGATCGGGACGTCGCGGACCAGATCGTGGCCGCCCACCACGCCGCGGTCGAGGAGACCCTGGCCTACCTCGAACGCGAGGTGCTGTTCACCCGCCGCGGCCGGGGTGGCGTGCAGCAGGTCAAGGCGGCGGGCCTGATCGCTGCGACGTTCACGCACCGCGACGCCCGCTCCGGGGACCCCAATCTGCACACCCACGTGCAACCAGCGACACCCCGGACCGCGCCTCCCCCGCGAGTCGGCCCCAACCGCGGGTCTCCAGCCCCGTCTACACCGTGCACGAAGCAGGCGACCTCGCCGCCGCACAACGACAACTCGCGCGCTACCTGCGACCCCTGCACGGCAGTGACGCCTTCTACGACGCCGAACCCGAAATGGACACCCACACCGTCCGGATGGTCGTAACCAGCCAACACGCCCTCACCGAGCGCTTCGAGCACCTGTCCCGTCAGACGCCCGGCGCCGAGGAGCTCGCCGCGCACTTCGCCCAGCGCCGCGAGATCCTCGGCGACATCCACGCCCACCTACGCCGGCTCGTGGACCTCGAACCGCAGGGACGCAACACCGGCGCCTGCTGGCAACAAGTCGAGCTCAGCACCGCCGTGGCCCGCCTGCTGCGCACCACACCCACCCTGACCCTCAGCACCGCCCAGTGGCAGGACCTCGCCACCGCCACCCACGAGGTCACCCAAAACCTCGCCACCACGATGCGCCGCGAGCTCCTCCGGGACACAAGCAACCTGCGCATGGAAGACGCCACCCGTCAGGTCGGCCGCACCCGCGTGCATCGCCGCCACCCCCTCGAACGCAGCCTCACCGACCTCGTCAACCTGCCCACACCCTCGGCACCCATCGCCACCTACATCAGCCCCCAGCAACGCGCGGCGCTGAGCACCACCCTCGCGGTGACCCCCACCGGACACCGCACCCCGAACCCCTACCCCGCCGCGCTCGACACAGTGGTCCCCCGCGCTCGATGAGCGTCACACGCATGACGATGCCCTGTCTTACACAACGGTCCATCGGCGAGATCCTGGCCCTGCGATGGGTCGATATCGACTTGGACGAAACCCCGGGACAAACAGGCACCAAATCCGCCACACACACAGCGACCCCCCACCGAGATCGTCCAAAGCGCAGGTCAGAGGCCTCTTGTGCCAGGTCGGCGCGCCCCGCGCATCGCGGCGTCCTAGATGCGTGCCGCCGTTGTAGAAGTCTTCAAACGTCTTGGATGGCCAGAGATGGTCGAGCCATTGAGAACCGTCATCCGCTGGCATCCGGGACATCCGGCGACAAGGCTTCATTGCATCAGGTCGAACCCGGACGCGGACCTGGCGAAGCAACGCGCATGGGATGAATCGGCTACGCAACTCCGCGCGCATCGCGGCCGGACGGACGTCTCACGACGTCACCGTCTCGGTCGTGGCGGGCGTCCATTCATCAACTCGTCGAACGCCGTTCACATCGCCGCCCTCGTTCCAAGACATAGACAGGTGTGAACATAGACGCGTGTCTAACCCCGAGTCCCATGCTGCTTCCACTGCCGCTCTCGCGTGCTGCATCCCCCTCTCCCGCGAACCGATGAGTGAGAAGCAGGCCGCCCGGTTGGCGCCGCTGCTCAAGGCGATCGCGGACCCGGTTCGTCTCCGCCTGTTGTCGATGGTGCTCTCTCATGAGGGTAGTGAGGCGTGCGTCTGCGACCTCACACCGGCCTTCGCCCTGTCGCAGCCGACGATCAGCCACCACCTCAAGGTGCTGCACGAGGCCGGCCTGCTGGACCGTGAGAAGCGCGGCGTCTGGGTGTACTACCAAGCCAAGCCCGAGGCGATGGAGGCCATGAGGGGCCTCTTTACGCCGATCACCGCGACCTCCGCGGCAGGTGCCTGCTGATGAGCGACACCGTCTACGAGTCCCCCCGCCCCGGTGCACCCGAGGACGCGGCCGTCCTGCAGCGCCTGTCCACCCTGGACCGGTTCCTGCCAGTGTGGATCGTCGCCGCCATGGTCCTCGGACTACTGCTCGGGCGCCTCGTGCCAGGCCTCGACGACGCCCTGGCCCGCGTGGAGGTCGGTTCGGTGTCCCTGCCCATCGCCGTCGGGCTGCTGGTGATGATGTACCCGGTGCTGGCCAAGGTCCGCTACGACGAACTGGGTCACGTCACGGCCGACAAGCGGCTGCTGGGCGCTTCGATCTTCCTCAACTGGGTCGTGGGCCCGGCGCTCATGTTCGCCCTCGCGTGGCTGACGCTGCCCGACCTGCCCGAGTACCGCACCGGTCTCATCATCGTCGGCCTGGCCCGCTGCATCGCGATGGTCCTCATCTGGAACGACCTGGCGTGCGGTGACCGCGAGGCCGCCGCGATCTTGGTGGCCATCAACTCGGTCTTCCAGATCGTCGCGTTCGCCGGCCTCGGCTACTTCTACCTCGAGCTCCTGCCCGGCTGGCTCGGTCTCGGAGACGGAGCCGCTGGTGCCGGGCTGGACGTGTCGGTGTGGGAGATCGCCCAGTCGGTCCTGATCTTCCTCGGCATCCCACTCTTAGCCGGGTTCCTGACGCGCACGTTCGGCGAGAGGGCCAAGGGTCGTGACTGGTACGAGACACGGTTCCTGCCCAAGATCGGACCGGTCGCCCTGTACGGGCTGCTGTTCACCATCGTCATCCTGTTCGCCCTCCAGGGCGACACCATCACCAACCAGCCCCTCGACGTGGCCCGCATCGCCCTGCCCCTGCTGGCCTACTTCGCGCTCATGTGGGCCGGGTCCTTCGCGCTCGGCGTGGGACTCGGGATGACCTACGAACGCACCACCACGCTCGCGTTCACCGCAGCCGGCAACAACTTCGAGCTGGCCATCGCGGTCGCCATCGGCGTCTTCGGGGTCACCTCCGGGCAGGCCCTCGCCGGAGTCGTCGGACCCCTCATCGAGGTCCCCGTCCTCGTCGCCCTCGTGTACGTCGCCCTGTGGGCGCGCCGCAGGTTCTACCCCGCCAACACCCCCGCAACGAGCCCCGACAGTGAGGTCCGCGCATGACCACCAACAACAGCACCCGTCCGGAGCCCTTGAAGGAGGCCTCCCTCCTCGACCGCATCGCCGAGGACCTCGCCCCGACCTTCTCCGGCGTCTTCGGCCCCGAGACCGTACGGGCCTACGTCGCCGACGCCTACCAGCGCATCGCCGGCGAGGCCCGGATCCAGACCTACCTGCCCATCCTCACCGGGCGCATCGCCCGCGACTCGCTCGTCCGCCTCGCCGCCCGACAGGAGAACATCCACATGACCACCGTCCCCGAGGTCCTCTTCGTATGCGTCCACAACCAGGGCCGCTCCCAGATGGCCGCCGCCCTGCTGAACCACCACGGACAGGGCCGAGTCCGCGTCCGCTCCGCCGGCTCCGCGCCCGCCGACAGCGTCAACCCCGCCGTCGTCGAGGTCATGGCGGAAGTCGGCCTCGACATCTCCCAGGAGTTCCCCAAGAAGCTGCTCACCGAGGACGTGGCCGCCTCCGACGTGGTCATCACCATGGGCTGCGGAGACGCCTGCCCCATCTTCCCCGGCAAGCGCTACGAGGACTGGGCACTGAACGACCCCTCCGGCCAAGGCCCCGACGCGGTCCGCGCCATCCGCGACGACATCGACCAGCGCGTCCAAGACCTGCTCGCCGACCTGGTCGCGACCCGGGCCTAACCGCACGCGGCGGCCGGTCGGGGCGGGCTCACCCCGCCCCGGCCACCGGCCGGGTACGCCTCATCTGCGGTGGCATCGCCACGACAACCATCGCGACGACGACGATCACCGCACCCACCCACTGCCGCTCCGTGAGCCGCTCACCCACGAGGTAACCCGCCACGACCCCGAACACCGGCACCAGGGTGATGAACGACCCAGCAACGGAAGCGGGCACCCGCTGGAGCCCAGTCAGGTACAGCCAGAACGCGAGGCCGTAGTACAGCACCCCGGACGCCGCGGCCCCCACCCACGCCCGCGGCGACAGCGCACCGAGGTCCCACCCCTGGCCGCCCCCCAACTGCGCACCCGCCGCGATGACCACCGCAAAGCTCAGCGCCGCCACCTGCTGAGCGAATGCGACGGTCAGGGACGCATCGTCAAGGAACCACCGCCGCGCCAGCACCGTGTAGACCGCGCACGCCGCGACGGCCGTCAAGGTCAGCGCCACACCCATCAGGTTGCCGGCAGCGCCGGGGCTGTACACGACCAGCCCCACCCCCGCGAGAGCCATCAGCATCGCACCGCTCTGTCGCCGGGCGACGCGTTCTCGGAGCAGGACGACGGCCAGCACCAGAATGAGCAACGGCTCTGTCGCCCACAACAACACCGACATGCTCGCCGAGATCGAAGTCAGACCGACAAGGGCAAGCGCATAGGCCAGCCCGGGATTCAGCACCCCCAGCAGGGTCAACCGGCGCATGGCAGGAGACCAGGTGATGCGGTTCCGCCCGGCCCGGGCAGCAGCGGCGAGGAACGCACAACTGGCCAGGAGCTGAAGAGGAAGCAGGGTGAGCGCAGGGACGTCGAACAGCATCTGTTTCGTGATGACGGTGCCGACACCCCAGCAGGCAGCGGCCGTGATCAGCAGGACGACGCTCCGAGCATGCGAGTACGCGGGCATGGCTGTGACACCTCATGCGGAGAAGGAGACCGGCGTACAGGGATTGAGTTACCTCAGCGCCCGTCCTCGTCGTCACAGCAGGCGTAACCAGGCAACCGACTCCATCCCGGCACACCCAGCTGCGTCACCTTCACCACGGTACTCGCCTCGGCGATGGGCCCCGACGAACTCGGCCGCGTGCTGTGACGAACACTTGCTCAAGGCCGCCCTTCGCGTCCTGAAGGGGACAAGCTCGCCCGTGTCTTCCCTCAGCACATCGCCCGTCGACTGTCATCGGCCTGCGTCGCGGCTGGCGACGGCGCGGTCTGTCTGGGGATGAGGGCATGACCCGGATCACCCGCAGTACGCTCCGGTATGAGAGCGATCGTGCAATCCCGTTATGGGTCGGTCGACGACCTCCGAGTGGGTGAGGTTCCGTGCCCGGAGCCCGCCGAGGACGAGGTGTTGATCAAAGTACGTGCCGCGTCGGTGCATCCCGACGTCTGGCATGTGGTGACCGGCCGGCCAGCGATACTCCGCCTGATGGGCGCCGGCGTCAAGCGTCCCAAGAATCGGGTGCCCGGCACCGACCTTGCCGGGGTTGTGGCGTCCATCGGCCGCACGGTCCTACGGTTTCGCCCTGGGGACGAAGTCTTTGCCGAGACCATCCGCGGCGTCCAGTGGCGCAATGGCGGTGCGTTCGCGGAGTACGCCGTGGCGCCCGAAGATGGAGTTTGCCTCAAGCCTCGAGGCGTCAGCTTCCAGGAAGCCGCAGCAGTGCCCACCTCGGGCCTCATTGCCCTCAGCAACCTTCCGCGACGTCGGGTGCGACCCGGTTCCCGCGTGCTGGTCAACGGTGCGGCTGGAGGCGTCGGGGCGTTCGCGGTCCAGCTCGCCAAGGCCTACGGAGCTGAGGTCACCGGCGTGGACCACACCCGCAAGCTCGGGCTCGTGGAGTCCCTGGGCGCGGATCGGACCATCGACTACACACGCGAGGACTTCACCCGCGGCGGCGAGCGATGGGACCTCATCTACGACGTGCCCGGCAACTACTCCTTCAGGCAGGTACGCCGAGCACTGGCCCCGCACGGTAGCTACGTCCTGATCGGACACGACGCGTTCGGCGCCGGTGGGCACACCTTGCTGGGCAGTCTCCCGCGCATGGTGGGACTGATGGCCCGCGCGACAACAACCCCGGCTCTACGGGATGGCTTGGTGGTCTCACCCGACAAGCCCCGACTGATGAGCATGCTCGCTCAGTTCATGGAGGACGGCCAGCTTCGAGTGGTGGTCGATCGGAGCTTTCCGCTGTCCCACACGCCCGAGGCGCTCAGATACCTGGCCTCGGGTCAAGCAGTGGGGAGGGTGGTGATCATCGTCTGACGCACCACCGCCGAATGGTCGGCCTGATGGGGCAGTCGGGGCCCACATTGCAAGGCCTCTCGCCAGCTTCCGGTGGATGCGCCAGGACCCACGATCCCGAACGGTCCGCACCAGAGGATTGGGACACAAGGGACTGTGACGCAGCCGGGATCCGGCACGTGCAGGACGTCCGCGAGTTTGCCATTCGCCTCTCCACTATGTTGCATAGTAGATGCGGCGGGCGTCCGACTTCCCCTTTCGAATGCCCGCCGCTCCGGGTGAGGGAGGGGCTCACGCAGCTACGAGACACGAGGTTCCTACGTGAGTCGACACCGTGACCGGCGCCGCCCGGTCGGACGTGGGGGCGGAAGCGTGCCGCTTCTCGCCCCCGGGGCGTTGGGCGCCGTGGCCCTCGTCGTTTCCATCGCTGGAACTCTGTCCACCGACGCCGCCCCCCTGCGGGAGCTCGCGGCGTCGTCGACCCCAACCGTTGCATCAACGGCTGGCGCTGCTGTCGAAGCGACGGGACGGAGGATGCGGCCGGGGGTGGTGAGCAGATCCGGGGCACGCGGGGCACCGTCGATCGTGGTCTCGGCACAACGGGCCACAGCGCGCCGAGGTCGCGCGATCAGCGAGATGGTGTCCCAGGCGGGGAGACGCGAGAGCGACCTCCGAGACATGCAGTGGGTCGCGCCTCTGGGGTCATACCGCATCACGGGGACGTACGGACTGAGCAGCTCGTTGTGGAGCTCCACTCACACCGGTCTTGATCTCGCGGCACCGACGGGCACACCCGTCATGGCCGTGAGCTCGGGACAGGTGAGCGAGGCGGGTTGGGCGGGGTCCTACGGCTATCGGACCATCGTGACGGCAACCGATGGCACGCAGATCTGGTACTGCCACCAGTCCCGGATCGACGTCGAGGCCGGTCAGTCGGTGGACCGCGCCCAACAGATCGGGCTGGTCGGCGCCACGGGCAACGTCACCGGTGCGCACCTGCACATCGAGGTTCGCCCAGGCGGTGGGGATCCGGTGGATCCCTACGCAGCCTTGATGGACCGCGGAGTTCTGCTCTAGCGATGGTCGGGGAGCACCCCACCGCGACTACGAGCATGGGTAGTAGATTGCCGGCGCTGACCATGAGCCCGGAGGACGGAAGGGATGGCGCATGACCGTGTCTGGACACCCCACACGCTTCCGCTCGACGATCCCGGTGGGGACCCGCGGGTTGCGGCCTGTGACCTTCGGTGAACTGTCGTGACTCTCGCGCATGGGCTCGGCGGAGCCAGTGACCTACCCATCCCCGCGTCCTTCGCCATCCTCGGTGGTACGGCCGCACTGGCGTTGTCGTTCGTGATCCTGTTCTTTGCGTGGCGTCGACCCAGGTTCGGCGGACGTGACGCAGGGAGGACCGCGCCCGCAGCGATCTCGCGCCTCGTCGACAGCACGTTCTTCGTGTGGGCATTGCGGGCCGTGGGTCTCTTGGTGGCGGCCTACGTCGCCTGGGCCGCGATCCTCGGTCCAGACCTGTTGGTGAACCCCACCTTCGGTGTCGTCTACGTCTGGTTGTGGGTGGGCATCGTGCCCATGTCCTTGCTGTTCGGTCCGTTCTTCAAGGCAGTCAGCCCATCGCGCACCGCGCATCTGGTTCTGTCCCGAGCGGCCGGTCTCGACCACGGACGTGGTCTCGCGCCCTTCCCCGAACGCCTCGGCTACTGGGGGGCGTCCGTCGGGTTGTTCGCGTTCGTCTGGCTGGAGCTGGTCTATCCCGGTAACCAGTACCTGGGCCCCGTCCGGTTGTGGTTCGCGCTGTATTTCGCCGTGACCATCATCGGGAGCCTGCTCTGGGGGTCGCGATGGCTCGAGCGTGTCGATCCGTTCGAGGTGTACTCCACGTTGGTCGCCCATCTCTCTCCGTGGGCTCGACGCGACGACGACGTGCTGGTCGTGCGCAACCCGCTGTACAACCTCGCGCACGTCCCTGCCGGCCCGGGGCTGGTGGCGGTGGTCTCCGTGCTGTTGGGGAGCACGGCGTTCGACAGCTTCCGCTCGTCGAACTCCTGGCTGCGCTTCTCCCAGCAGACCACCGCTAACGTTGCCCTGCTGGAGACGGGACTGCTCCTGGCGGCGTGCCTCATCGTGGGACTCACGTTCACGGCTGCCACCACGGTGGGCGTCGGGGACATCGGTCCGTCGCGTCGCCTGCACCCGGCCGCGCTCGCCCACTCGCTCGTACCCATCATCGTGGGCTACATGGTCGCCCACTACCTGACCTACTTCGTGGAGACGGGCCAGGAGACGCTCATCCTCATGAGCGATCCCCTCGACAACGGGTCCAACCTCATCGGAACGGCCGGCCTGCAGGTCAACTACTGGCTCTCCCTCCATCCGACGTTCTTGGCCACCACCAAGGTCCTGGCCATCGTGAGCGGCCACGTGCTCGGCGTGATCGCCGCCCACGACCGCTCCCTGGAACTCCTGCCCGCGCGTCTGCGGACCACCGGGCAGCTCCCCCTGCTGGCCGCCATGACGCTCTACACCTTCAGTGGGCTCTACCTGTTGTTCGGGGTGTGAGGGACGCCGACCACCGGAGGGTTCAGCCGGCCGACGCCGGGCAGGAACCGGCCCGCGCCGGCGGTGTACTCCGCGTACGACGCCCCGTGCATCGTGCTCAGGTAGGGCTCCTCCACGACACGGACCTGCAGCTCCAGCGCGACCAGGAGAAGGACGGTGCCCAGCACGGTGACGACATGGGGCACCATCATCGTGAGGCCCAGGCCCGTCACCGCCATGGCGGTGAAGATGGGGTTGCGCACGTACCGGAAGGTCCCGCCGGTGACCAGCTCCGTGCGTTCCTCGGCATCCACGCCGATCCGCCAGCTGGTGCCCATGTCCAGCTGTGTGGCGAAGGTGGCGGCCACACCGACCGTGGCCACGAGCAGTCCGGCCCAGGCGACGAGGTCGTGGTCGAGGGGGCCGACGAGGGGCGAGCCTGCGAGGGCGAGAACGGGTCCGAGGAGACCGGCGGCGAGGGCCACCGCGAACAGCGCGCCGGCCCACCACTCCGCGCTGAGCGGGCGTCCGGACAGCCCGCGGAAGCCGGTGTCACCCGTCCTGCGCCACTGCACCCAGGTCCGCACCCCGAACGCGACACCGAGGTAGACCGCATAGACCGTGAGGGCCGCGACCGTCATGACGCGCGACCGTTGTGCTCGGGTGCCTCGATGGTCACCGACGGTTGCGGGGCACAGCATGCGCTCGCGCACCCTCCGTCTCCACAGCCGCAGCCGGGGCCTTCCGTTCCCGACGCGGTGAGGGGAGCGCAGCACCCTTCACCTCGCCATGCCTCGAGGCCCTCCCGCACCGCGACCGCGGCGATGACAAGTCCGGCGACCGGGTCTGCCCAGCTCCATCCCAGGGTGGCGTTGAGGAGCAGGCCCACCAGCAGCACCGCGGACAGGTAGGTGCACAGGAGGGTCTGGGTGGAGTCGGCGACAACGGCGTTGGAGCCGAGCTCCTTCCCGGTCCGGCGCTGCGCCCACGACAGGAACGGCATCACGAGCAGCGACAGTGCGGCCAGCCCGATGCCGATCGGCGAGGCGTCCGGGTCGTGGTCCGTGAGCAGCGCGCGGACGGACTCGAAGCCGACGTAGCCCGCCAGTGCGAAGAACGACAGGGCCATCAGGCGCAGTGCCCGTCGCTCCCGACTCTCGGGAAGCGGGTGGCGGAACTGCCACAAGATGATCAGGCCGCTGGAGACCTCGACGACGGAATCCAGGCCGAAGCCCACCAGGGCGACCGACCCGGCCACGAGGCCGGCCGTCACCGCTACCACGGCCTCGATCATGTTGTAGGCGACGGAGGCACCGGCGAGCAGCTGGGCACGCCGGCCCAGTCGGGCCCGGTCCTCCGGGGCCAGGGGTCGATGCGTGATCTCCAGGGGAGTGCTCATGACCCGCCCTCCAGCGTCTCGAGACGGTAGGTGGGGCACAGCGCGACGGCGTCGCCCGTCAGGGCAAGCAGCCGCTCGGCCGCCGCCAGGAGCCCCATCAGGGCATCGCGGTGGGTGAGGGAGAACATTGAGGCCCGCCCCTCGGGTCGCGACTGCACCAGGCCACATCCGCGAAGGCAGGCCAGGTGCTTCGACACCGTGCTCTGGGCCAGACCGAGATGCTCGGTCAGGTCGACCACGCGGTGCTCACCCAGCGCCAGGTGTCGCAGAATCGTCAGCCGGGTCGGGTCGCTGAACCCGTGGAAGAGGCTCGCCGCGGGCAGCAGCCCCGCGGAGTCGGGGACCCCGCCCGGGTCCACATCGGTTTGATTCATCGTCATGTGGCGATGTTAGCGCAGAATTGGCCCGCCAGCGACTACTAGATCGGATAGTAGTACCGTGGCGTCCACTCCCCCGTCGCATCTCCCTGAGGCAGGCCGTGTCCACACAGATCACCGAGAGTGTCGGGGCGTCGACCGAGACCAACGGCTCGCCCACGCACGGGTGGGGGTGGCTCCGGTGGGGATGGCGGTCGCTCACATCGATGCGGACCGCGGTCATCCTCCTGACCTTCCTGGCCGTCGCGGCAATCCCGGGGTCGCTTCTGCCGCAGCGCAATGTCGCCAGCGATCCCGCTGCGGTGACTCAGTTCGCGCGCGACAATCCCGATCTCTACCC
Organism: Nocardioides sp. Soil777; assembly: GCF_001428425.1. Classification (NCBI taxonomy): domain Bacteria; kingdom Bacillati; phylum Actinomycetota; class Actinomycetes; order Propionibacteriales; family Nocardioidaceae; genus Nocardioides; species Nocardioides sp. Soil777. The sequence continues at coordinate 88,841 of NZ_LMSN01000003.1, read as the reverse complement.
ATGGCTGGATCGCCTGGGCATGTTCGAGGTCTACGCCTCTCCGTGGTTCGCCGCCATCTATCTACTGCTCCTCGTGTCCATGACCGGGTGCGTGCTGCCCCGATGCGCCCGATTGTGGCGATCGGTGCGCTCCGCCCCCGTCGCCGCACCCACGAATCTGGCGCGCATGGAATGCCACTCGCGATGGTCGGACACGGTGCCCGGAGGCGGTTCGAGCACCGAGGAGTCTCCGTTGGATGTGGCGCAGCGCGTGCTGCGGCGCCGCGGCTTCCGGGTGGAGGCTCGAGGCAATGAGGTGCGCGCCGAGAAGGGCTACGTCCGCGAGCTGGGGAATCTCGTCTTCCACCTGTCGCTGCTCGTGTTGCTCGTCGGCGTCGCGGCCGGGCGGTTGTTCGGCTTCGAGGGCAGGATCGCGCTCGCCGAGGGATCCACCTTCACCAACGTCCGATCGGAGTACGACGCCTTCACGCCCTCGGTGTGGACGGACACGGAGAACCTGGAGCCGTTCTCGATCACGCTCGAAGACTTCGAGGCGAAGTTCGAGACCAGTGGCGCCAAGATCGGCGAACCGAGGTACTTCAACGCTGCACTGTCGTATCGCACGGGCACGAACCCGGAGGCGAGGAGACAGGAGGTCCGCCCCAACCACCCCCTCGACATCAATGAGACGAAGGCCTTCCTCACCGGTCACGGGTATGCACCCGTGGTGACGGTGCGCGACGCTCGCGGCGACGTGGCGTTCTCCGGACCGGTGATCTTCTTGCCCAACGACAGCTCGTATGCCTCCGACGGTGTCATCAAGGCACCTGACGCGGTGCCGCAGCAGCTGGGGTTCGAGGGCTTCTTCCTGCCGACAGCCGACATCGGGGAGCAGGGGCCGTACTCCGCGTTTCCCGATGCCTTCAACCCGCAACTGTTCCTGACGGCCTTCACCGGTGACCTCGGCATGGACGCCGGTAGTCCCCAGTCTGTCTTCACCCTCGACAAGAGCGGGATGGAACAGGCGATGCAGCGCGATGGACAACCGTTCTCGCGCGCGCTGCGGGTGGGCGAGACGATGAGCCTCCCCGGGGGCGCGGGCAGCCTGACCTTCGACGAGGTGGCCCGGTTCGCGAACTTCCAGATCGCCTACGACCCCGGCAAGGAGATATCCCTGGCCGCAGGGCTGATGCTGCTGGTCGGTCTCACGACCTCGCTGGCGATCCGCCGACGACGCGTATGGGTCCGGGTCACTCAGGACAGCGGATCGCGATGCACGGTCGAGGTGGCGGGACAGTCGCTGACCCGTTGGCCTCTCGACGCGCGCGACACCGACGCCGTCGGCGCCGCCCTCAGACCCGGCCCGCTCCCCCGCCCCGCAGACTCGACCGATGAAGGACACCGACGATGACTGATCCGACGATGATGGAGAGCCTCTCCAACCTGTTCGTCTACTCGGCGATCGCCGTCTACTCACTGGCTCTCCTGGCCCACGCGGCCGAGACCGCGACGCGCACCACCCCCCGGGCCCGTGCCATGGTCACCCCGGCCGGCGTGACGGCCCAGGAGCCCCCCTCGACCGCCACCACACAGACGCCCCGCAGCGCGCGGTGGGGCGCTGTCGGCACATCGCTCGCGTTGGCCGGGTTCGTGCTCACCCTGGCCGCGACGGTGACCCGGGGCCTGGCGGCGGGACGGGCGCCCTGGGGGAACATGTACGAGTTCGCGCTGGTCAGCACCGTGGCGGTCGGGGGCGCCTATCTCTTCTTCCTGACCCGCGAACCGGTCAGGGCGTTCGGTGTCTGGATCGTGGCACTCGTGCTGCTCGCACTGGGCATGGCGGTCACCGTCTTCTACACGCCTGTCGACGAGCTGGTTCCCGTTCTGGACTCGTACTGGTTGGTCATCCATGTGGCCGCCGCGATCCTCTCGGGCGGCATCTTCAGCCTCGGCGCGGTGGCGACCGCACTGTTCCTGGTACGAGACCGCGCCGAGCGCCGTGCTCTCTCATCCGGAGCCCCCGCTCCCCGCGGCCGCTACGCCGCGACCCTGCCCGCCAGCACGACGCTTGCTCAGGTCGCCCACGCCGCACACATGTTCGCCTTCCCGATCTGGACCTTCGCGGTCCTCGCGGGCGCGGTCTGGGCCGAGAACTCGTGGGGCCGCTACTGGGGTTGGGACCCGAAGGAGACGTGGGCGTTCATCACCTGGGTGATGTATGCCGCCTACCTGCACGCCGAGTCGACGGCCGGCTGGCGGGGACGCAGGGCCGCCTGGTTCGCCCTGGCGGGATACGCGGCGTTCCTCTTCAACTTCTTCGGGGTGAACCTGTGGATCAGCGGGTTGCACTCCTATGCGGGGGTGTGACCATGCCCGGGACCACCCGAGGTGCACTCATCGCCCGCGACCTGCTGGCCGCGTCTGCCGGTGGGAATCAGACGCTGTCAACGGCGGTGATCGGGCTGTTCACCCTGGTGTCGACCGTCCTGATCATGTATCTCATCGCCCGGGGGCCCCGGAACAAGGAGTGAACGCCCCGCGCGACATCACCAGGTGACTTCCTCGCATCCGGCTGTGGGACTCGACTCGACCTGCAGGGTCGCGTGCTCGATGCCGTAGTCGACGCGCAGCAGGCGTTGGGCCTCGTGGAGCACGCCCTGCGAGTCGGTGTGCGCCGCCAGCAGCAGGTGTGCCGTGGCCACATGCATCCCCGAGGTCAGCGTCCAGGCATGGAGGTCGTGCACGTCATCGACGCCGGGCACCGCAGCCAGGTCATCGGCCATCGCGTCGACGTCCACGCCGGCCGGGGCATGCTGCCCCAGCACGGCCAGCACCTGACGCCCTAGCCCCACGGCCCGCACGGCCACGAAGGCGCCGATCGCCAGCGCGACGAGCGTGTCCCACCAGCTGCGTCCGGTCCAGGCGACCAGCAGCCCGGCGGCGATGACACCGACGCTGCCGGCGGCGTCGGCGACGACCTCGAGGTACGCGCCCTTGATGTTGAGCGACTCCTCCGCGCCACCCCGGAGCAAGAAGATCGAGACGACGTTGATCGCCAGCCCCACGGTCCCGACCACGAGCATGGGACCGGTCTCGACCTCGACCGTGTCGCCGATACGTCCGAGCGCCTCGACCACGACGAACGCGGCCACGCCGAGCATGAGAAGCACGGACAGCCCGGAGGCGAACACCTCGGCCCGGTACGAGCCATAGGTGCGACGACCCGTGGAATCCGGACGCGCGGCGATCTTTGTCGCGACCAGGGCGGCGCCCAGCGCGACGACGTCGGCAGCCATGTGTCCGGCGTCGGAGAGCAGTGCCAAGGATCCGCTGAGGATGCCGACGACCAGCTCCACGACGAAAAACGTCGCTACCAGCCCGAACGCGACAGCGAGCCGCCAGCGATGGTTGGCTCCGGCGTGGCCGCTGGCCCCGCCGTGACCGTGTCCTGCACCCATGGCACTCCTCGAGTCGTCATGTCCTTGAGCCCTTGGTCGCTACGTGCGCGCCGGCAGATGGCGGCCTGCGGGGGCCGGGCCACAGTATTACCTACGAAGCCACATAGTAGATTGTCGCATCGCCTCCCTCGTTCGAGGCCAATCCCATGCCCGTCCAGCGATTCCGTCGTCACGTTCGAGCAGACCCAATCCACACACGACCGACCCGGTGGAGAGCGCCGCATGACCCGATCCACGAATCATCTCAGCCGTTGCGCAGCGACCGATCTCCGAGCGGCGATCCTCGTCATGCTGGTCGTCGCGCTCGCGCTGTTGACACCCTCACCTGCCTCGGCGCACACCGAGCTCGTCGACTCGACACCGAAGGAAGGGGCGCGGCTGGTCGCGGCCCCCGCCAGCATTTCGCTCGAGTTCAGCCAAGCCGTCGACCCCAGCTTCGCGGCCATGGTTGTCTCGGTCGACGGCGACAAGCCGGTGCGCCTCGAGGTCTCCGCCGGCGACTCGTCTTCCTTCGTGAGCGCGATCGTCCCGACGTCCATCAGCTCGACGGCTGAGGTCACGGAGTGGCGGGTGGACTACCGGGTGACCTCGGTGGACGGCCATCCCATCGTGGGTGACATCTCCTTCTCCGTCGCGGCCGTGGCACCGAGCGACGACCAATCCCCGCCGGCAGAGCTTGAGCCGCACTCCACTCCTCCCGAAGCCGCGGAGGTTGCTGAGGGGAGTGGCTCGGCATGGGTACTCGTCGCTGGAGCACTGATGTTGCTCGTCCTGGTCGTCCCTGCCGGTCTGGTGCTGCTCCGGCGGCGCCGCGACCAGGCTGGCCCGTCGCGTGGGGAGCAGCAGTGACCTCTTCGGCGGGCATCGTGCGCGGTCTCGCGCTGCTGGCCATCGGTCCCGCGGTCACGCTCGTCCTCCTCGGCGCGACCGGGGCCATGACCGCCGACCCGGTTCCCGGACTGCCCGACCCCGGCGGCCTGACCCGCTACGGGCTGCCGCTGATCCAGGCTGTGCGCAACATCGCCGCGGGCCTCACGGTAGGCGCGCTGGTCCTGGCGTCGGTGTGCGTTCCCCCGCAGTCGGACGACCGCAACAGGGTCACCGGAGCTCGGCGTGCCCTTCTGGACCTCGTCGTGGTGGCTGCCAGCACGTGGATGTGGACCAGTCTGGCTCTGGTCGGTCTCACCCAGTCGGACGCCCTGGGCATGCCCGTCACCACGGCAGGTTTCGCCCAACAGGCGGTCCTCTTCGGCCAGAGCTACGACTTGGGGCGCTACCTCGTGGTCACCGCGGTGTTGGCCGCCCTGGTGGCGACCGGCGCCCTGGCGGCTCGGACGATCACCAGCGTCGGCCTGCTGGCAGCGACCTCGATGGCGGCGCTGTGGCCGATGGCGTTGGCCGGTCACGCCGCGGGCAGCCTCAACCACGACGACGCCGTCAACCTGCAGGCCGTCCACCTCGTGGGTGTGTCGGTCTGGGCCGGCGGTTTGGCCGCGCTGGTGGTCGTACGTGCCCGGCTCGGTGTCGACGAGCTCACCAGCACCAGCCGGCGCTTCTCGGCCCTGGCGGGATGGTGCCTGGCCCTGGTGACCTTCTCGGGGATGCTCGGGGTCTTGCTCCGGCTGCCGGACCTGTCGTCTCTCGCCTCGGCGTACGGCGCGCTGCTCGCCATCAAGGTCGTCGCGATCGCCGTTCTCGCCGGAGTGGGCTGGTGGCAGCGCAGGGTTGGTCTGGTGGGTCTTGCATCGGGGATTCGCGGATCCTTCGTGCGCATCGTCCTGCTCGAGGTGGCCGTGCTGGCCGTCGCGGCCGGGGCCGGTGTGGCCTTGAGCCGGACCGTGCCTCCGACGACCGGGCCGGAGCCTCGGCTGACGACCGCGCAGGCGTTCCTCGGGCACGAGATGCCTCCGGAGCTCGGTGCCGCCGAGTGGTTCACGCAGTGGCGGCCGGACACGTTCTGGCTGCCCGTGGCCGCGGCGATGCTCATCTGGTACTCGGCTGCGGTCGTCCGACTGCGGTCCCGCGGCGACCGGTGGCCGGTAGGACGCACAGTCGCCTGGGCCTTCGGGTGGCTGCTGCTGGTGTGGGCCACGAGTGGTGCCCCCGGGGCGTACGGGCGCGTGCTGTTCAGCATGCACATGGTCCAGCACATGACGATCGCGTTGGCCGTGCCGACGTTCCTGGTGTTGGCGGCTCCCGTGTCGCTGGCCCTCCGCACCCTGTCACGGCGTGCCGACGGGTCCATGGGCCCGCGGGAGTGGCTGCTACGGCTGGTCCACTCCGGACCTGCTCGGCTGGCGGGATCACCAATCGTCGCGGCGGCCCTGGTCGTCGTCAGCCTCGTAGCGTTCTACTACTCGTCGCTCTTCGAGCTCTCGCTGCGCACGCATACCGCACACCTCGTGATGACGGCGCACTTCCTGCTCAGCGGGTATCTGTTCGCCAACTGCCTCGTGGGTATTGATCCCGGTCCTCGTCGACCCGCCTACCCGCTGCGAGTGCTGCTGATCCTGGTGACCTTCGGCTTCCATGCCTTGTTCTCGGTGTCGCTGATGGCCAGTGATCAGGTGCTAGCGCGAGGGTGGTTCGAGCCCCTCGGCCGCACGTGGGGGGCGTCACTGGCGGACGACCAGTACCTCGGCGCCTCGCTGGGTTGGGCATTGGGCGACTACCCGTTGGCGATCCTGGCGGTGGCCCTGGTGGCCTCCTGGGTGCATGCCGACCAGCGCGAACGGCGGCGGTACGACCGTCAGGCGGCACGCGACGGGGACCGGGAGCTCACGTCGTACAACGACTACCTCGCCCGTCTCGCCGCGGCCTCCGATTCCGGCTCCCCCCGGGTGCCGGCGCGCAGCTCGGCTGCGGGCAATGAGTCACCCGCCTCCGACACGGATCCCCCGTAGCCTGGCGGCTCCCCAGGTCGACCCGAGGAGCGCGACGATCAGGGCTGTTGTCCCGGGCGCGCTCCCCCACCGCATGGCCGGCGACACGGCATTGGCCAGCGGCAGGTCAGTCGCCAGGACTGCGGTGTCGCGCAGCGGGGCTCGCTCGAGCACCCGCCCGGACGGGTCGATCAGGGCGCTGACCCCGTTGGTGGATGCCACCGCCACGGCACGGCCCGTCTCCAGCGCTCGGACCCGGGTGATCGCGAACTGCTGCTCGAGCTGGGCGCTCCCGATGAAGCTGGCGTTGCTCGTCTGCACGACCACCAATTGCGCCCCGTCGCGGATCTGCTGGGGCAGCACGTCGTCATACGCCACGTCGAAACAGATCACGTCGGCGATGGGGGTGCCAGCCACCTCGAGCGGGGGGGTCGCGGTGCCGGGGAGCATGTCGCGCGGCACCTCGGCCAGACGCGGTGAGAGGCCGCCGAGGTAGCTGCGGAACGGGATGTACTCGCCGAACGGCACCGGGTGGCGCTTGGTGTAGCGCAACGACGTCGGTCCGCTGTCGTCCCAGACCAGGCCCTGGTTGAGGACTGTGCCCGGGGTCGGGCCGTCCACCATGCCGCCCACCAGAAGCGGCGCCCGTATGGCGTCGACGGCGCTCTGCACGGCCCTCCGGGCGATGGCATCGTTCGTCGGGTCGACTGCCGTCGAGTTCTCGGGCCACACCACCAGCTGTGGCCGGGGTTGCTCGCCTTCCGCGACCTGTGCCGACAGGCCCCGGGTGGCCCGGAGGTGGTTGTCGGTCACCTCGCGGTGACGATCCACGAGGTGGCGTCCGTTGCCCGGGACACCGCCCTGCACCACCGCCACCCGCATCGACGCCTTCGCGCCCGGATCCCAGGCCCACGGGATCGTGGCGGCGCCCAGGACCAGGACGGCCGCGCCGCTCATCAGCGCCGGGCGCCGGTCGGCCGTGTCGGGAGCGAACCCCTGCCCCAGCAGCGCGGCCGTGAAGGCGAGCAGCCCTCCGACGGCAGCCACACCCAGGTACGGCAGGAGGCCCTCCCACGGGGTGTCGATGACCAGAAACCCGAGTCGTCCCCACGGCAGGCCGCCGAAGGGCCAGGACGATCGAGCCGTCTCCACGGCCACCCAGACAACCGCGAACCACGCGGCGGACAGCGGGAGGTGCGCAGTGAGACGCACGGCGACACCCAGCACGGCGAACCAGCCCGCCTGGACCAGGACGACGGCGATCCAGGCACCCGCCCCCATGGACTCTGCCAACCACACGAGTAGCAGCCCGTGGAAGACCAGTCCGAACGTGGCACCGACGACGGCTCCCCCACGCACGGTGCGTCCCCGCAGCGCGACCACGAGGAGCAGCGGTCCGAGGAGCCCCATCGGCCACAGACCAGCCGGCTCGAACCCCACGGCCAGGCTCGCCCCGCCAACGACCGCGAGGACCACGCCACGTCGTCGCCCGGTGCCGCGAGGCAGATCGGAAGCGGATGCGTCGTCGCCGACCGGCCGGTTCACCACGAGAGGAATCGACCGACTGGTCACAGCGGGGTCTGCCAGCCGCCGATGAACCCCTGCATCGACGCGAGCGCCACCGACCAGGCGCCGCTGACCTGCGCAAGGCCGATCAGCACGAGAAAGAACCCTCCCGCACGCGACACGACGGCCATGTGGCCGCGCACCCAGGCGAAGGTCCGGGCGCTGCGGCCGAAGGAGAACGCGGCGAACAGGAAGGGAAGCCCGAGACCCAGGCTGTACACGAAGGTGAGGAGTGCGCCGCGACCCGCCGTCGCGGAGGTGGTGGACAGGGTGAGGACCGCGGCCAGGGTGGGCCCGATGCACGGAGTCCAGCCCACGGCGAAGAGGCCGCCGAGCAGCGGCGCCCCGGCGAGGCCCAGGCGAGGAGTCATCGAGGGCTTGTAGGTGCCCGTCAGCAGCGGGACCCGGCGGAAGGCCCCGAGGAAGACCAGACCCATGAGGACGGTGATCACCCCGGAGATCCGCACCAGCAGGTCCTGGTGCTGGACCAGCAGTCGACCGAGGTGCCCGAAAGCCGCCCCGTAGGCGGTGAAGACCAGCGAGAAGCCCACCACGAACAACGCCGTGCCGAGGACGACCCTGCCGGGGTGTGCACCGGGCGGGGGTCCAACCCCCGCGGACGTCCGGTCGGACGGCGCCCCGGAGGCAGGGTCAGCCAGGCCCGACACGTACCCGAGGTAGACCGGCACCAGGGGCAGGCAGCAGGGCGAGAAGAAGGACACGAGCCCGGCCAGGGCTGCGACGGCGAGGGCGAGGATGATGGGGCCCGAGAGCACGGCGTCCTGGACGTTGCCGGCGAGCAGGGCGACGGGCATGGTGACCTCAGTGATCGATGACGGGCACTACTATGGTCGATAGTACGGCGAGGGTCGGCAGACCAGGAGACGGGTGGGCAGGATGCGACAGCTGGGACAGCTGGGACAGCTGGAGGCGGTGGTGATGCAGCGACTGTGGACGGGCGACCACCCGGTCTCCGTACGCGAGGTCCTGGAGGACCTGCAGCGCGAGCGTGGCATCGCCTACACCACGGTGATGACGGTGCTCGACAACCTGCACGGCAAGGGACTGGTCAGGCGCGAGAAGCAGGGCCGGGCCTACCTCTACGCCCCCACACTCTCCCGCGAGGAGCACACAGCAGGACTGCTGGATCAGGTGCTCTCCCAGAGCGAGGACCGTGGAGCCACCCTCCTGCACTTCGTGGGCCACATGTCCAAGGACGACCTGGCGGAGCTGCGCTCGGCGCTCGACCACCGCGACCCCACCGACACACCCGACGCCACGCGATGACAGCGCCCCTGGTCCTGGCCGTCTTCGCACTGGCTACGGCAATACTCGCTCCCCGCTACCTCGTGGCTGCGCAGTGGGTGCTGCGCAGTCCCAGCGGCGGGATCCTGGCCTGGCAGGCGGTCAGCGCGGCCGTCGCCTCCTCCGCCATCCTCATCGGCCTCACGCTGGCGCTGCCCATCTTGCCGGTGGGCCCGCAGCTGACCAGTCTGGTCAGGACGACGCACCTCGATGTCACCGACCACTACGCGACACCGGCGGGCAACGGGCTGGCCTCCCTGGCACTCCTCGCGGCCGCGGCCATGACTCTTCGGGTCATCCTCGCGCTCGCCGTCACGCTGCGGCGCGCGAGCCGGGAGCGTCGGGCGCAGCTCCAGGCGCTACGCCTGGTGGGGTCGCCGTCCCCCGAGGGATACACGGTGATCGACCACGCGATGCCGCTGGTCTACTGCCTCCCCGGGAGACACCGGACGGTGGTGGTCACCAGCGCCGCACTGGTGGCGCTCACTCCTGCGGAGCTCGCCTCGGTGCTGGCCCACGAACGCGGCCACTTGCGGGCCCGCCACGACCTGGCGTTGACGGTCAGCAGCGCTCTCGCCCGCGCCTTCGCGGGCGTCGCGGTGTTCCGGACAGCGCACCACCAGATCGGGATGCTGGCCGAGATGCAGGCCGACGACTCCGCCCAGAACAGGCTCTCGCGCCGCGCGATGGCGACAGCGTTGGTCACCTTGGGCGCCTCGGGGGCAGCGCCTCCGCGCCCGACCCGCGCAGGGACCACGCCCGCGGGCTCTGTCCCGTCGCGGGTGGGGCGCCTGGTCGGGACCCAGGGTCGTGTCCTTCCTCGTCACCGCGCCGCCGTGGGCCTCGGTGTCCTGGCCCTCCTGGCTGCCCCGCTGGCCCTGGCGCTCTCTCCGGCGCTCGAGGCGTCGGCGCGCGACTGCTGTCACGTGGCGCTCCCGTCGGAGCCCCTGAAGCGGTGATGGTCGGCGACCTCGACGGTCTCAACCGCCGCGCGGAGCCGACCGTGGTCGTGACCCGCCGGCTTCGGTGACGACGTCGTCCACCAGCGCCTTGAGTGTCGAGTAGGTCGTGGGACCGACGACTCGCGCGGCGATCCTTCCCTCGCGGTCGACAACGACGGTGGTGGGCACAGCGGCCACCGCGACCGAGCTCCCGAAGGCGAGCAACGCCCGGTCACTGTCCTCGGCACGCAGACTGGGGTAGGGCACGGCCAGGCGTCGTTCGAAGGCCTGCGCGGCATCGAGCCCGTCGCGCACGTTGATGCCGACGAAGGACACGTCGTCGGCGAACTCCTCAGCGACCTTGATCAGGTCCGGCGCCTCCGTTCGGCAGGGCACGCACCACGAGCCCCAGACGTTGTAGACCGCCACTCGGCCGCCCAGGTCCGCGCTGGAGAATTCCGTGCCGTCCAGCAGGGCGCCCTCGAAGTCCGCGAGGTCCGCGCGTTCGGCGACGGCATACTGCTGGATCACTGCATCCCCGGCCGAACGGCCCGTGGTGGGCGGGTCTGCCCAACTGAGGGTCACCCAGATGGCGAGAGCTGCCACGACGAGTACCGCGACGGCCGGCAGGAGCCACCGTCTCCGAGGTGGCACCGACCGCGTAGCCCCGTCGATGGGCCCACCGGCCTGAGGGTCGGGCGTCACAGACGTACCTTCCTGCTGACAATGCAGGCGGGCGTCACCTCACCTGGCTACTACGACCGATAGTACAAGCCTGCCCATGTCGCCACCGACCGCCACCGCCGGCAACGGGCCTGAGGAGTGGGTTGTTACTATCCGTCCTAGTATTTCGCGTTCGATGGATCGGAGTTCCATGCGTATTCAGACCAAGGTGGCCGCGTTCGTGGCTGTCGCGCTGGCGGTCGTGCTGGCGGCCCTGATCGCGGTGACCGTCCGGGGTGGTGAGGAAGGCCCCGCAGCGGCCGACACCCCTGAGGAGGAGTCGGCCCTGGTCAGGTCGGACAGCCATGTCCTGGGCGAACCGGGCGAGCAGGACGTCACCTTTGTGGAGTTCCTCGACTTCGAGTGCGAGGCGTGCGGAGCTGCGTTTCCCATCGTGGAGGACCTGCGTGAGAAGTACGCCGGCGAGGTCACCTTCGTGGCCCGGTACTTCCCGCTTCCTGGTCACTTCAATGCCGAGCGGGCCGCGCGAGCGGTGGAGTCAGCGGCTCGTCAGGGTGAGTTCGAGGCCATGTACCAGAAGATGTACGAGACCCAGGAGTCCTGGGGCGAGGCCCAGGTGCCTCACGACGACCTGTTCCGCGGCTTCGCCGAGGACATCGGGCTCGACATGGAGCAGTACGACGCCGACTACGCCTCCCCAGAGGTCAAGGAGCGGGTCCAGCGGGACGTGGACGACGGTTTGAGCCTCGGCGTCCAGGGCACCCCGACCTTCTTCGTCAACGGCGAGCCCTTCCAGCCGGAGTCCGTGGAGGACTTCAGCGCGGTGCTCGACGAGGCCCTCGCCGAGTGACACGCGGATCCGTCGCCGCGCGCGGCGAGTCCCCCACGCTGGCGTGGGGGCTCATCGTGGCCGGCGCCGTGGGACTGGTGGCTTCTGCCGTCCTGCTGGTCGAACGCATCCGGCTGGCCGCGGACTCGGCGTACGTGCCCTCGTGCAGCCTGAACCCGGTGCTGAGCTGCGGGTCGGTGATGGAGTCCTCACAGGCCTCGCTGCTGGGCTTTCCCAATCCAATCCTGGGAGTGGCTGCGTTCCCGGTCGTGTTGACGACGGGAGCAGCGCTGGTGGCGGGCGGCAGGTTTGCCCGCTGGTACTGGACGGGGCTGCAGCTCGGCGTCACCGCGGGTCTCGCCCTGGTGGGATGGCTCATGTTCCAGAGCCTGTACCGCATCAACGCACTCTGCCCCTACTGCATGGCGGTCTGGGTGGTCGTCGTACCGACGTTCTTGTACGTCACGCTGCGCAATCTCGAGCAGGGAGTGCTGGGTGCCCGAGCCGCCCGGAGCCGGTGGACGCGCGTCGCTCGCGAGTGGCACGCTCCCGCACTCCTGCTGGTCCTCCTCGGGGCTCTGGCGCTCATCGGAGTCCGCTTCTGGACCTACTGGTCGACGCTGCTGTAGGCCTCGTCGAAACCGAACGCACGTGACGGCGTGGCGGCGCTGGGCCCAAGCCGAATTCGGCGACGGCGATCAATAGGTGGTGACGTGCACGTGGTCATAGTGGTTGGCGGTCACCGAACCTCGGTCCTCCATACCCCTCCACCCCTCCCCCGCGCGCTGGACCGACCAGATGTTGCGTGCGTGGATGGCGTAGGAGACGCCAAGTGCCGCTGAGTTGTCGCGGACGAACTCCGCCACCTGCCAGCCCCGGGCACCACTGACCATGATGTCGACGGCGATCCCCTGGGCGTGCTCGCCATCGCTGCGCAGGGTGCCGTAGGTGGTGATCTCGGGGAACGCCGCGCAGACGGCTTCGTGCACCGCCACGATGTTGGAACTCACTCCGGAGGGCACAGACGTGCCATTGGAGCAGGAGGCTCCCGCCGCCGGTCCGTCGGCGGCGTCGCCCGCGTCGCCCGCGTCGGGTTCCGGACGAGGCTTGCGGCCGGCGAGGTAGCCGCCCGTCACCCAGCGGGAGCGCCCGTCGATGACGAGCTCGTCGCGTCCGCGCATGGTCCGACCGGTCACGGTGACCCTGGTGAGCGCATCGATCAAGCCGGTCTTGCGAGCCTTCTCGCCCGGCCGTGTCCAGATGTTGAGCGGCGCGGTCGTCCACTTCTGGACGTCGGCCCTGCGTACGAGGCGTCGGGTCGCGACGGCGGCCGGAGACGGCTCCGACCGTGCGGGGCCTGGCGGCCTGCGGGTCTCGGCACGCGAGACGACCGGTCGGCGCTCGCCGAGCGGAGTGACGCTCGGCCGTGAGGTGGCGCTCGGCCAGGGCGCGGGGTCAGCGGCGCCGGCCACTGGGGCGAGTTCGCGAGGCGACGCACTGATTCCGGAGGCCACGGCGGCGCCGGTGGCCATCACGGCGACCGAAGCCGCTGCGATGCTCACACGGAGCTGGGGACGGGAACGTGCGTCCCGCTTGTGGCGAGGGTCGGCCACGGCGGCAGTCCTTTGCTGGGGGGCATGGGCTTCGCTTGCCCGGTCGAATCGACCGCAGGCGGATGGGTGGGAGGGCCGAGCCGCCGGCAAGGCGGATGCCACCGCGAGTTCGAGGTGGCACCCAACCGCATCTACTATAGTGCATAGGAGATAGCGGTTGCCGAATCCGCTCGAGACGAGGGCGGGACCATGGGACGAGCGGACACGCAGTATCGCGAGCGACTGCGAGTGCCGCTTCGATGGTGGATCCAGGGCAACCTGCTGGTGGCCAGCTTCTGGTTGGCCCTCGTGGTGGCGGTCCCCGAGGCGCTGGCGTGGGGCATCTCCGCGGCACTCGCCCTCCTCCTCGCCATGGGCCTGCGGACCTACGGGGGTTCCCGGGTCGTCGTGGAGGACGGTTGGCTTCGCGCGGGGCGCGCCAGGATCGAACTGGGTTTCGTAGGTCCGGCGCAGGCGCTCGGCCGGGCCAGCGCGCGGGAGGTGTCGGGACGGCTCGCCGACGCGAGGGCGTTCCTGCTGTTGCGCCCCTACCTTCCGGAGGCGGTGCGGATCGAGATCAACGACCCGGACGATCCCACTCCGTACTGGCTGGTGAGCTCCCGCAGAGCGCCTGCCTTGGCTTCGACGCTCAACGAATCCAGGTCCCGGTAGCCACTCCAACGCCCAACCGCACATCGGGCTCGCAGAGCCCTCGGCAGCCCTATTCCCCGGCTCCCAAGGACGTCCAAGGACGAACACGGGCAATTCGGACTGCCCTCGTGGTGACGTCCACTAAGCGGACGCCCTGGACCCGGCACTCACCCGACACCCGGCTGACGTCGTCCGCGAAACGGCCGGCGTCATCGATGCCGGGTACCTCCGCATGCGGTGGATTGGACACCTCCGCGCCGCCCACGACATCGCCCACGACGTCCACACACCGCCTGCTCCATGAGCTTCCCCAACTGACGAGTGCCGCCATCCATGTGAGTCCCCAGGCGGCCGGTGGGCTCGATCCCCACCACAGAATCAGCCATCACTCCTCTCTCCGCTGAGCCCGCATCGCCCGTCCTATCCGCGCCGCGGGCCAGCATGCCGCCCCGGCCGACCTAGTCGCCCGGCCAGATCAGTTGCCCGCAGAGACCACCGTCCGCCAGGTCTGTCCGTCATCGAGGGACTCATGGACGCCGCTCTCGGTTGCGGCGTGCCATCGCCCAGCGACGGCATCGAGCGCTTCGGCCGGTCCGTCTAGCCGACCGACCTGCTCCCACAGGGTGGCGTCGGCACTGACCATCACGGTGCCGTCGACGCCGATGCCGACCAGCGGTCCACCGGGCTGCCAGTCGATCGCTGTGAGCGTCGGAGCGTCGGGCACCGCTCGCGGCTCACGGCCGTCCGTGGACCGGACGAGGATCCCACGGTCCGTCGTCGCATACACGGTGCCCGGGTCGGTGGGCTTCGCGGCGAGGTCGTAGAGCGGCTGTGTGCTTATCGTGGTCCAGTTCGTCCTGTCGGTGGTCGTCATCAGCGACCCGCCGGTGGAGTCGTAGGCATAGATCCGATCGCCGACTGGCTCGATGGCGTGCAGATCGGCGTCGCCGAGGAGCGACACCGCGTCCCACGTCTCAGCGCCGTCCGTGGACTCGATGAGGCCCAGGCTCGACGGAAGCCGTTCGCGCAGGTCGGGGTGTCCGGAGCCGAGAAAGTGGCCGGGGCCCGCGACGGCGAAGCCCATCGTGTCCTGCCATCGATCGGCCACCCGTTCGCGGGTTCCGTCGTCGGCGATGCGGAAGACGCCGAAATGGGAGGCCACGTAGAGAGTGCCGTCTTGCGGATCGACTCCGAGACCGTGAACGTGGCCCAACTCATCTGCGCCGGCGGCGTTCGGCGCGCCCGGGGGGGCGGGGCTGTCGCTCGTGCTGCAGCCGGACAGCAGCAGTGCGGCTCCGGCCGCGATGGCTGTGAGGGTGGCTCGGGTGCGGACGTTGTATGGCATTGGGGGTGCTCACTTCGCGAGGGTCGGGTGCGGTGCGGCGGGTCCGGTGACAGGGCCCGAGCAGGTATGCCGTCCACCGGCTGGGGCGGTCACCCTCGACGCGTGACCGCCCCATCTCGGCTCGGCCGAGAGCTGGCGCCGGGGTCAGGAGCCGAGGAGCGTCTCCATGGTTTGGATCTCTGCGGACTGCGTGTCCACGACGTCCCCGGCGAGGTCGATGGCGGGCTGGTACTGGCCGTCGTCCTGCTGGTCCTGGGCCATCTCGACGGCGCCTTCGTGGTGCTCGATCATCATCTCGAGCCACATGGTCTGGAAGTCGGCGTCGGAGGCGTTCTCGAGCTCGTCGAAGTCGCCCGTGGACATCATGCCGGGCATGTCGGAGTTCATGCCCTCCATGGAGTCACCCATGGTGTCCGACCCGTGACCGGCGTTGGAGTGGTCGCGCATGGTTGCGGGGATCTCCTCGTCCCACTCCTGGAGCCAGTCGCTCATGGTCTCGATCTCGGGGCCCTGGGCATCGCGGATCTCCTCGGCGAGCTGCTGCACCTCGGGGTCGAGGGTGCGATCGACGGTCAGGTCCACCATCGACAGGGCCTGGGCGTGGTGCTGGATCATGTCCGTCGCGAACGCAACGTCGGCGTCGTTGTGGTCGGTCTCGGACACCTGCGCGGAGTTGTCGGCGGCGGGCTCGTCGTTGCCACATGCCGTCAGGGTGAGGGTAAGTCCGAGGGTCAGGGAGCCGAGCAGTACGGCGGGGCGGCGCGTGAGCGCGGTGGGTCGGGGGTAGCGCATGAGGTTGGTTCTCCTGTTCGAGGTCATGAAGGGTCAGGGAGGACGTGTCAGCACGCTCGGGCGGCACTCGGCCTGGACGCGCCCACACCGTGCTGGCGCAGCGTGGACCGTGCCGGTCGGCGAGCTACCTGCCTGTCAGCACCTGATGACCGAGAACCTCCACACCGCGGGTGGCCCCGCCCCGACCCGCAGCACGGCCGGCACGACCGGGCGCACGCGACCAGCAGGCTCGAGGACCGCCCACACCTTCGGCAGCCGCCCGCGGCGGACCAGGACGACGAGCAGGGCCACGGCAGCGCCGGCGAGCATCGCCACGCACAACATCACCATCCCGCTCATGCCACCCATGCCGCTCACGTCGTCCGTCCGGTCTCCGGACTGGCTGGACGCACTCGAGGTGGCCCTGCCGGCAGAGTGCACCTCGTCCCTGGTGACGGTGGCGGGGTCGTGTCCCGCCATCACTACGGCCGTCGGAGGGGCCGCGTCGGCGGCATCGGTCCTCGGGCCTTGCAGGCTCATCCCGTGGGCGTCGATGCCGTGCATGCCCAGGATGCCGAGCACGATGGCGACCACCACCGGCGCCAGCAGAGCGGGACGCACCCGGCCCCCGAAACGGGGCCGGATGCGCTGGCTGGTCACACGCCGATCGTACGGAGCACCGGTAGCCACCTCAGCCCAGGTCCTGCGTCCGCAGTCGTAGCGCGTTGCTGATAACGCTAACCGACGACAGCGCCATCGCGGCGGCGGCGATGACAGGGGACAGCAGCAGGCCGGTGAACGGGTACAGGACTCCGGCCGCGATCGGGATGCCGGCGGCATTGTAAATGAACGCGAACACCAGGTTCTGCCGGATGTTGCGCATCGTCATGGCCGAGAGGCGTCGTGCCTTGACGATGCCCATGAGGTCGCCGTGCAGCAGGGTGACGCCGGCGGACTCGATCGCCACGTCGGTGCCCGAGGACATGGCCAATCCCACGTCCGCGGCGGCCAGGGCGGGGGCGTCGTTGACGCCGTCGCCGGCCATGGCGACGACTCGGCCTTCGGCCTTGAGGCGGGTGACGACGTCGGCCTTGTGGTCGGGAAGCACCTCGGCCTCGACCCGGTCGATACCGAGGTGTCGGGCGACGGCCTCCGCTGTGGTTCGGTTGTCGCCGGTGAGCATGACGACCTCGACGCCCTCCTCACGCAGGGCGGCCAATGCCTCGAGTGTGGTGGCCTTGACGGGATCGGCGATGGCGAGCACGCCGGCGACCGTGTCGTCGATGGCCACGAAGATGGCGGTAGCACCACCCCGGCGCAGCCAGTGGGCCTGCTCATCCAGCGCACCGGGGTCCAGGTTGCGGCTGGTCATGAAGGTGGCGGAGCCGAGCGCGACGGTGTGTCCTTCGACGGTGCCGTGGACGCCGCGGCCGACGGGTGAGTCGAAGTCACTGACGTCGGGGATCACAAGGCCACGGTCGGTGGCGGCGGTCACGATCGCTTGGGCCAGCGGGTGCTCGGAGGCACGTTCGACTCCGGCGGCGAGGCGCAGCAGCTCACCCTCGGGCATCGAAGTGGCGTCATGGGTGACGATGTCGGTCACGGACGGACGGCCCTCGGTCAAGGTGCCGGTCTTGTCGACGACGAGGGTGTTGACCTTCTCCATGCGCTCGAGGGCCTCTGCGTTCTTGATGAGGACGCCCTGGCTGGCGCCGCGGCCGACGCCGACCATGATGGAGACCGGTGTAGCCAGGCCCAGGGCACAGGGGCAGGCGATGATGAGGACGGCGACGGCGACGATGAGGCCGTGGGCCATCTTCGGGTCGGGGCCGACGAGGGCCCAGACGATGAACGCGAGGACGGCTATGCCGATCACGGCGGGCACGAACAGGCCGGCCACCCGGTCGGCCATCCGCTGGATCGGGGCCCGGGAGCGCTGCGCTTCGGCCACCATGGTCACGATGCGGGCCAGCATGGTGTCGCGGCCGACCTTCTCGGCCGTGACCACCAGGGCGCCGGTCTGGTTGAGGGTGCCGCCGATGACGGTGTCGCCGGTGGTCTTGGTGACCGGCATGGACTCACCGGTGACCAGCGACTCGTCCAGCGACGAGCGGCCGTCGGCGACGGTGCCGTCCACGGGGACCTTCTCGCCAGGTCGGACCCGCAGGCGGTCGCCGAGCTGAACGTCCTCGAGCGCAACCTCCTCGTCGGTGCCGTCGCCGGTGATGCGGCGTGCGGTCTTGGGGGCGAGGTTGAGCAGGGCCTTGATGGCACCCGACGTCTGCTCACGGGCGCGGAGCTCGAGGACCTGGCCGAGGAGGACCAAGACGGTGATGACGGCGGCCGCCTCGAAGTACACGTCGACGGAGCCGGCACCCGCTGCGGCGACCATGCCGTCGCTCATCTCGGAGAGGTCGTTGCGGAACGCGGCGGGGAAGATGCCCGGCATCAGGGTGGCGATGACGGAGTAGATCCAGGCGATGCCGGTGCCCATCGCGATGAGGGTGAACATGTTGAGGTTGCGCGTGCGCACCGACTGCCAGCCGCGCACGAAGAACGGCCACCCGCCCCACAACACCACCGGCGTGGCGAGCAGGAGCTGCGCCC
This sequence comes from Nocardioides sp. Soil777, assembly GCF_001428425.1. NCBI lineage: Bacteria > Bacillati > Actinomycetota > Actinomycetes > Propionibacteriales > Nocardioidaceae > Nocardioides > Nocardioides sp. Soil777. The sequence continues at coordinate 70,231 of NZ_LMSN01000003.1, read as the reverse complement.
AGGCGGAGACGTCGGAGGGGATGGCGTCGTAGAGGGGGTCGATGAGGTGGCGGCCCATCTCGAGCACGATGACCGGGATGGTGAGGACGGTGCCGACCCAGAACCGGCGGGTCATGTCGCGCAGCTCCGCTGACGGTCCCATGTCGGCGGTCGCGGTGACCGGCTCGAGCACCATGCCGCAGATCGGGCACGCGCCGGGCCCCATCTGCCGGATCTCGGGGTGCATCGGGCACGTGTACTCGACCTCCTCGGCGCCCGGCGCGGTCGGAGCCGGCTTGCTGCTGAGGAACGTCTGGGGGTCTGCGACGAAGCGTGCCTGGCAGTGCGCGGAGCAGAAGTGGTGGGTCACGCCCTCGTGCTCGGCGACGTGCTCGGTCGTGGCCGGGTCGACATCCATGCCGCACACGGGGTCCTTGACCGCTCCAGTTTGAGCGGTGACGTGCTGATGGCTGCTCATGGTTCGATTATACCCCCCAGGGGTATATAACCAACCCCTCGTTTGGTGGTTGTTGTGACGGGTGCGGGGAACAGACGGGGCGTGGGCGCACCTACCGTGCGGAGTCCTGCGGACAGAAGCGTTAAGCGGTTGTCTGCCTGCTGGTTTCGACCTGCACGACTGGCGGTGGGCCATGCTGAAGCCCACCTTCCTGCCCAGGTTCCCGGCTCCGTCACGGGCTATTTGTGGCCGTGGCTGCCGGGCATGGTGAGCATCATGACGGCCATCATGGCGGTGCACAGCAGCGCGCCGACGATGGCTCCGGACCCTGCGACACCGGTCGCCACGAGCGCAACGGCGATCAGGATCATGGGGATGCAGCAGACGAGCATCATCAGCCCGTGTCCACCGCGTCCTGAGTGGCTTTCAGGTATGCCTGGCTGCTGGGCGTTGGGGTCGCTCCCTCCGGCCGTCGGGTCGGCGGGCGTCGGGCCGGTGGTCACGTACGGCCCCGCCTGGGGGTCTGGGTGCGGATGGTGGTCCATCGCGTGCGGTGTGTTCATCACATCCGTCCTTTCAAGGATGTGGGCACGTAGCCCAGGTGTGAGTACGGCGGGCAGTGCCCGAGCGCGCCGGTGACGACCAGGTCGAGACCGGCCAGCACCAGCAGCACGTCGGGGGTGACGGCGAGGGCCGAGGTTGCTCTGGTCAGGAGCACAAGGCCGACCAACGCGGTCAGGGAGCCGAGGACGACGCGAACTGCACGCTCGATAGGCGTGATGTTGATGCTCCAACGGGTACTCATGTCGTCCTCCACCTTCTTCCGGCCCTTGCACTTCGGTCTGCTTCCAGCGTGTCGGTCGCGGATGAAGGAGACCGCGCGCGTGTTGTGAAGGTTCGTTGAAGAACAATCCCTGCGCAGAGGACGGGCTCGGTCGTTCACGGGTGGTGACTGTCGTGCTGGGCCGGGTCGGGTGTCTGTACCGGGACGGGGCCTGGGGCCGGGTCGCCGCCGCTGATGGCGGGACCGATGACGAACGCGGACAGGGAGAACATGAGCGCAAAGACAGCTAGGGCGAGCCCCGGCGCCTTCCACGTGCCAAAGCGTCGGTAGAGACGCCGGAGCAACGGCAACGAGAACACAATGCCCAGGACGGCGAACAGCATGTTTCCGGTCGCGCCGGTCACGAACACGGCGCCCCCCAGCAGCCCCACGTGATGCAGCACGTGGGGTAGCAATCCCATCACGGCGCCGACAGCGGCCGTCACCGCATTCCAAGCGCTGGCCAAGACCCGCCGGACGCGGGGCTGCGGCTGCTCCTCGGGGGCTGCCCGACTGCCGGTCTCCGCCGTCTCGGGGGCCTGGGCAGGTCGAGCAGGGGACATGACTGGCCTGTCGCTAGGGGTGGGTCGGCAAGCGGTCCGTGCCGACGCGGTACCGCGTCAGCGGACCGACGAACGAAGGACCGCGCTACGTGTGTGGTACTCGTCCTCGTCGATCTCACCGCGAGCGAAGCGCTGGTCGAGGATGTCCATGGGGTCCTGGCGCAGCGAGGGATCCTTGCCGCTGCTCTTGCTTCCGCGGAAGAGGACGACGACCGCGACGATCACCATCGCCCAGAACGCGATCATGGCGATGGTCATCACCAGCCAACCGCCCCAGCCTGCGCCGTCGTGGTACCAGCCCATCATGGTCCTCAGCTCCTTCGTCTAGTCGTGGTTCCACCCTTGCCGGGCTACCCCGTGGTGGCGGTCGCGGTCGTGTGAAGGTTTGCTGAAGATGCGGGCCGGGGCGGTCTCGCCGACGCCCTGATCGGTGCCGGGATGCCACCATGAGCGGTATGGCCGAACGTGGAGGTACGGGCAGCGATCCGCCAGCAGCCCCCAGCGCAGGGTCCCGGCCTCCGTCCGGTTTGCGAGCACTGGTCGTCGAGGACGAGAAGGAGCTCGCCGAGCTGCTCGGCAGCTACCTCGAGCACGACGGGTTCGAGGTGACGGTGGTGCACGACGGGCTCGACGCCGTGGAGGCGGGGCGCAAGATCGACCCCGACGTGGTCGTCCTCGACCTGGGCCTGCCGGGCCTGGACGGAGTCGAGGTCTGCCGCCAGCTGCGCACGTTCTCCGATGCCTACGTCGTGATGCTGACCGCACGCACCGACGAGGTCGACACCCTCATCGGGCTCTCGGTCGGGGCGGACGACTACATGACCAAGCCGTTCAGCCCCCGCGAGCTGATGGCACGCGTGCAGGCCATGTTCCGTCGCCCGCGCCCCGGCGCGACGGTCGCCGCGGCCCTGGACGGTGCTCGCCGGTTCGGGGCACTGACCGTGGATGCGCTGGGTCGTGACGTGTGGCTGGACGGCGCACCGGTCGCGTTGACGCGCACCGAGTTCGACCTGCTCGCCACCCTGGCCGAGCACCCGCGGATGGCGTTCAGTCGCCAGCAGCTGATCGAAGCCGTCTGGGGGCCGTCCTGGGTCGGTGACGAGCACCTGGTCGACGTGCACATCGGCCACCTGCGCCGCAAGCTCAACGACGACCCGGCCGAGGGCCAGTACGTGCGCACCGTGCGCGGTGTCGGCTACCGGATGGGTTCGAGTCAGTGACCGACCCACCGGTCGCTGCTACCACGAGTCGCGCCCGATCGCGTTTCGCGGCCCGCCTCCTGGTCGCACAGGCGCTGGTCCTGGTCGCGGGTGCACTCACCACCTGGCTGGTGGCCTCTCTGGTCGGACCCGCCATCTTCACCAACCACCTGCGAGAGGCCGGCGACAACCACACGACGGAGGAGACCGGTCACTTGGAAGAGGCGTTCGCCTCGGCGCTGCTCGTGTCGATCTCGCTGGCACTGCTCGCCGCGGTGCTCGCAGCGCTGGCCGTGTCGTGGTATTTCAGCCGCCGGGTGCAGCGCTCCATCGACAGCGTCGCCGAGGCCGCGTCCCAGATCGCGACCGGTCACTACGGCGCGCGAGTGTCCGACCCGGGCCTAGGTCAGGAATTCACGACGCTGGCGCTCAGCTACAACCAGCTGGCGGAGAAGTTGGAGACGACCGAGGCGACACGGCGAAGCATGCTCGGCGACCTGGCACACGAGATGCGCACCCCACTGGCGACCATCGACGCGCACCTCGAGGCCGTCGAGGATGGCATCCGTCCCCTCGACGAGCAGACGCTGGGCGTCGTCCGGGGTTCCACAGCACGGTTACGGCGCCTGGCCGAGGACATGGCCGCGCTGTCCCGGGCGGAGGAGGGACTGCACCTCACCCTTGGGCTCACCGACGCCGTCACGGTCGCCGCGACCGCGGCTGAGACGGCTCGGGACCGTTTCGTCGCCGCAGGTGTTCACCTGGACACCGACCTCGTGGACGCCGGCCGGGTGCGAGTGGACGCAGAGCGGATGGGGCAGGTGCTGGGTAACCTGCTCGACAACGCGTTGCGGCACACGCGCGCAAACGGGACCGTCACGCTGACGTGTCGTCGCATCGAGGACTGGGTGGAGTACCGCGTCTCCGACACCGGCGACGGCGTGGCGGCCGCGCACCTGCCGCACCTCTTCGACCGGTTCTACCGTGCCGACACCAGCCGAGACCGGCGCCGTGGAGGTTCCGGTATCGGGCTTGCCATCGCGAAGGCGCTCGTCGAGGCGCATGGTGGTGGAATCTCAGCGACCAGCTCAGGCGTCGGGCACGGCAGCACATTCACCGTGCGCCTTCCCAGCCAACCGTAGGCAAACTGTCCCTGCGGCGCTATGCAATCCGCGCGATCAAGACGGTTGATTCTGCAGGCAACTTGTGTGCGGACTCCGACCGCGTGCACGTCCCGCGAGCTCGTCCCACTCACCTGCCGCCGTGGTTCGGATCGACGATCTCGCCACAACTCAGGGCGCGGCGGCGTGTCTATCAATCGGAAGCTTCTAGCTGGTCGCAAGCAACCCCTCGCGACACGAACAGCGCTCGTTGCGTCTATGGCTCGTAGGCACTGCGACGAGGAGACTGGGCCGGCAGGCCGGTGACAGGCTCCTGTAGCGACGCCGAGATGACTAGAATGGCACCCGTGTGGCGGTCTCCGATGACGCCACCTCAGGCGCTTCGAGGAGAGTCGTGAACGACAAGAACTACTTCCGGGCGTGGGTCGTGATCCTGGTACTCACGACCGTATTCATCGTCGCGGAACTGCTGAACGACGGGCCGTCACTGTGGGACGTCACGCACATGCACCTCTTTGCCCCGAAGGGGGATGTCGTCAGCCTTCCCTGGTGAGGCGAAGTACGAAGACGGCATGACGCACCCGATCGAAGCAATGCATCGGACGCCGCGTCCGGACCTCGTGCCGGAAGCGCGATGACTTCCATCGCCTACCTGCGTGTTCGGATCGGTGAATCGGATCGCGCTGCACCGAGTGAGTCGACCCGCGATGTTCTGCTTCAACCGATCGCGAAATGGGACGTCTCCTGGGGACTCAGGAGCCTTCTACTGTGGCATTACTGTGGCAGCGATTCTCGTTCTTGCCCGTCGAGCACCGAGCCCCTCCATCACGTTTTCGCAGGTCAGAGGCCTGCGCCGTGTATGGCCACCAACGGCCATCCCCCCGAGCACTCTTCCCGGCCTACAGGCCAGCCCATTCGCCACAAGCCCCTGACCTGCGGAAACAGTGTGCGGACCCTCAACAGTCCGCAGACAGTCCGCAAGGATTTCCGAGGACCTGGTCGACGGCCTCCCGGGTCCGGTCGTCCGAGTCCGGCCACAAGTGGCTGTACGCGTCCAGCGTCTCGGCCGTCGAGGCATGCCCGAGACGGCCTGGACGGTCTTCACGCTCTCGCCGTGGCGGATGATCAGGGCTGCGTAGTCGGTTCTAGTTGCGGACCACTGGCGCGAAATCGTCACCGGGGTCGCAGACCGGGACGACGAGGTCTTCCATGTGCTGCTCGACGCTGACGCGGAAACATTGCACGCCCGGATCGACGCTGATGATCAAGAGCCTGCTCGCATCCGCCCGTTGGCGGCATAGGCACGTCGACGTCTTCCAGTTCGCGCTGGACTGGCTTCGTCCGGCTGCCGACCTAGTCGTCGACACCGTGACCGTCGACGCGCTCGCGGCCTCACGGCAGATCCGCAGCGCGGTTGACGCCCGGCTGTAGGGGTCGACGCGGCGCGTCCCGGCCGAGAAACACAACTTCCGCATCTGCCGCGATGCGCGCGTATCTGCCGAGATGAGCACTCCGTCTTCGGCCAGGGGCGACGTCAGATCAAGCCGTATGCCTCTCGGAAGAGCAACGCGGCGTCGGTGTACAGGTCCAGGTTCTTCAAGGTCTAACCGAAGACCTCGTGGCCATACGAGCGAGCAGTCGCGTGTTCGGCCGACAGCCAGTCGGCCATGGCATCCAGCCACTCCACGAGAGCCTGCGCGGTGGAGCGATCGAGGTTCGGTGGCGACGGTAAGGGCGCGTCCATCCGCCCACGCTCCCACGTCGTGGGCTGCACACGCGTCAACATCCGGACATGCAGCGATCGGTCCGGGAGAGTGCGGCCCGCGGGAGACCTGGTAGGTCGCAAAGGCTCCTTGCGCAGCGGCCAGTGCGTCGGCCCTGATGGCCTCTGTGCGCTGCGTGGCCGTGAGCGGGGCAGGTAGCGCGGCATCAGCTCGTGCGATCGCGTCGTCGACAGGGCCTGGCCCTCGCAGGTCTTGCATCAGAAGCGCCGCGGCTTGGAGGAACTGCTCGTGGCGCGGGTTGGGCAGGGTGTCGCTCTGCCAGCGACCTCTCTCGTTGTCGATGAAAGTCCAGTCACGCGTGAGACGTCCTAGCCAGAAGGTGGTGCTCGCGGCGCCTGCGCACGCTATCGCTGCTGAGAGTGGGTCGGGATGGACGACGTACCTCACCGCCTCGACGGCGAACCGGCGCTGTCCGAGGTAGCAGCCCTCGAGGTGCGAGAAGCCCCGGGTCGTGCCAAAACCCCGGTCCCCGGGCGCTTCGTAGTAGGGATGATCGGTAGGGATGGGGACGCCACCGGTCTCGACGTCGTCCTCGAGATCGGTGAAGTGCTTGTGACCCGTCACTGTCGCTCGCACCAGCACGTCGAGTGATGGCGGCGTGCGTAGAGGCTCACCCATTGCCAGCTGGTCCAGGACGCTTCGAGCAGCTGCCTCGTCCTCCACGGCGGCCTCGCGTGCCGCTGCTCGCGTCGCCCAGGCTGCGAATCGCCGCTGCTGCTCGGCCGAGAGAGATGCCAGCATCGACGCAGCGTCGGGCATGCCGTACGTGTACCGGTAGCCCGGTCCATACGTCCGAAGATCGGCGGGCGGTGGCTCGATCTCGTAGACCGTGCCTCCCTGAAGGTCGTCGTGGCTGAACGACGTCTTGGCGAAGGCGGCGATCAACGCCAGCCCGGCCCCCAGCAAGTCGCCGCCTTCGGATCCGCCGGCGACGACCAGTTTGCGCAACGCCTTCGGTACGCCATCGAGCTCGTCATCCTCGGCACCGATCAGCTCCACCGAGAACAACGGTCTGCCTCGACGTGCGGCTGAGAACGCAGTAACGGCGTTGACGTTCCAGAAGAAGGACGACGCCACCCCCGTCCCGCTGGCTTTCGACGCGGGGCGCAACACCTCACTGCGTGATCCTTGGTAGCCGTTGTCCTCGATGACCACGACGGCCTCGCTGATCTCGACCACATAGATGGACTCGACTCCGGTGGTGCCGGAATCAACATCGTCCGGCGAGCCACCAACGCGCGACGTGCCCGACATGGCGCCGAACGCGGCGAGCACGGCATCGCGATCGGCCGCCGGGACGACCGTCACGCACCCCGCTTCGCTGATAGCTGCGTCATTGATCCAGGTGTAGTCGTCGGGAACTGTTCTCACTCACCCATTGTGGCCATCGTCCGGCGGGTGAAACAGAAACGCCCCAGGGCTGCGCGTCACTGCTCGACGGACACTCCGAGGATCAGTTCGCTGCGTGCAGCTACATCACGGGGCATGCGCTGCGGACCAGTCTGTAAAAGGGCCGGTAGGCGCAACCGGCTCGTAGGGGCGCGACCAGGACACCTGCCAGCGTCCTGATCTGGCCGCGAGGCGGGCACGTTGATCCGCGCTGCGGAGCCGTGAGTCTCGGCGGCGCAGCCGTCTGTCTCAGCACCTACACTCCGGGCGTGCCTCGAATGACCGTCAAACTGTTATTGCTGGACGACGAGAATCGTGTTCTCCTCATTCGCGCGGCCGACCCTCGAACGGATCGTCAGTGGTGGTATCCAGTTGGTGGAGGCGTTGAGCCCGGCGAGTCGCTTCAACAGGCCGCCAGACGTGAGGCCTACGAGGAAACTGGACTTGCGGAGTTGCCGATGGGAACGCTCGTCTGGACCCGCGATCACACGTATCGATATGACGGTCGAACCGTGGACGTTCATGAGGACTGGCTTCACCACTCGGTGCAGCACTTCGACCCGGCCCCTGCGAACTTGAGCGACTACGAGTCCAAGAGCGTCTTGGGGTTCCGCTGGTGGCATGCCGAGCAGCTGTCGCAGACGAACGACACGGTGTTCCCGCCAGGACTGGGAGACCTGCTGTCAGCGCTGCTGCGGGACGGACCGCCGCCCGTCCCGGTAGACATCACCGAGCCGGCCCGCTCCTGATTGTTCAATCGCTCTCGGCCACAGGTCGACTCGGCGCGCCCTCGAACGTCCGGATCTGCCGCCGATGGTGCGCGGTTCTAGCCGATGAGCCGACGAATCAGTCATCGGCTACAGCGATTTCGCACCGGGCCGACAACGGCGTCCCGGTGAGGGGCCCGATGGCGACGCGGACTCCCCTCGTGCCGGTAGCGTGGCGCGATGAGCGAGATGAGCCGTCGCGTCTCCGAGACCGCAGCGCGGACAGGCTTCGCGGGCGTCGTCCGGTTCGAGCGAGCTGGCGGTGTCGCCTTCGACGCGGCGTACGGACTGGCCGATCGGAGCCACGGAATTGCCATGACCACCGACAGCCAACTGGGCATGGCGAGTGGGTCCAAGACGTTCACCGCGTTGGTGGTGCTCCGCCTCATGGAGGAGGGGCTCCTTGATCTCTCGACCACGGCACGTCAGGTACTTGGCACTGATCTGCCGCTGATCGCAGACGACGTCACGATCGAGCACCTGCTCTCCCACCGGTCCGGCATCGGCGATTACCTCGACGAGGACGAGCTCGACGGCGAGGAGTACGAGCTACCGGTGTCGGCGCATCGCCTGGTGACGACCGAGGACTTCCTCCCAGTCCTCGATGGCCACCCGACGAAGTTCCGCGCCGGTGACCAGTTCTCCTACTGCAACGGCGGCTTCGTCGTGCTCGCCCTGATGGCGGAGCGTGTCGCTGGTCGTCCGTACCAGGACCTGGTGGGAGAGCTCGTCTGTTCCCCCGCGGGCATGGTCGACACCGGCTTCCCACGCTCCGACGCTCTTCCAGGCAGGGCAGCAATGGGCTACGTCGAAAGTGGGGGCCATTGGCGAACCAACGTCTTCCACCTGCCGGTGGTCGCCAGCGGAGACGGCGGGGCGTACACGACCACCGCCGACATGGCACGGTTCTGGGCAGCACTGACGGCAGGGCGGATCGTCCGTGAGGAGACCCTCGCCGACATGGTGAGGGCGCACAGCGAGCCCGACCCGGGCGAGTCCCGCTGCTACGGTCTCGGCTTCTGGCTGGATGACGACTCTGTCCGAATCACGATGTCGGGTGCCGACGCCGGCGTCTCGTTCTGGTCGAGCCACCACCCGCAGCGCGGCACGACGGCTACGGTCATCTCGACGACGATGGGTGGCGCCTGGCCCGTCGTCGAGATCGTCGAGTCACACACTTGACCGCCGTCGCGCGTGGAGCACCGCGTGCACGGATCTGCCGAGATGAGTGCGCCTACCGTCGTCGACGGGCATCGGCGTTAGCAGCCGTCTAGTGACGCATGACCTCGCGGACGGAGACGCCATGCACTGGGTCTTCGGGACGAATCTGCATCTCATCGACAGCTGCTCGCAATGATGACCAAACGGCGCACGGCTCTGCAGATTCGGCCTGCTTACAGGCATCAACCAGCACGTCGACTGCCAGGCCGAGTTCGTTGTGATCGAGGTACTCGCTGACGTTGCGGTGTGTCGCTGCGTCGAGATGCAACAGGTCCCGGGCCGCGCCGAGATGTGCGGTTGTGCGGTCCCAAGATTCTTGCAACGGGTGCATCCGCCGAGTATGCGGGAAATCCCTACGGGAGCAACCGCGCCGAAAGGCACGCCTAGCACTTCGGAGAGCACTCATCTGTCGCTGATGGTGCGTGCGGAATTGCCGATGGGCGTACATCGGCAACGGGAGCGTCAGTCAGGAGCGCCCCGAACCAGGGTCGGCGCTCTTGTCGGTGGGTGGGTGCGGGTCGACCTCGCATCCTCGCGCGGCGTCACGGTGTCTCGAGCAGCACGCACTCCAGCAATGCCGGGCTGCAGCGCACCATCCGGTCCTGTCGCCTGTCGGTCACCCGGGCGACGAGGAACTGGTCGTCCTCGAAGGTGAAGGCGGTATTGACGAAGCGCCACCCCCGCGGCGGGGTGAGCACTCCCTCGCGCTCACCGTCGAGATCGCGGACCTGGATCTCCGCGTACTCAGGGACGTCACCCGACACCACGTCCGCCGGCGCCCACGCTACCCACTCCCTGGAGACGTCGGCGATCCCGAAGTTCGGCAGGTCCGCGATCGGGACCAGCTCGCCGTCCGCCGTCATGTCGGCGAGGTAGACGCGGCCGTCGCCCGCGACCCGGTTGTCTCCACTCGGGTCCCGAGCGTCGCCGCTGCCGTCGACGACCACCAGGCCGGCATCGGTCGCCTGCCAGACGAGCTGGCCGGGGGCGGTCTGCGTCAAGTCTACCGGTTCGGCGCCGTCGAAGGGGCGCCACAGGACGCCGACACCCCGGCCGCTCGCGATCACCCAACCGTCGTCGGTGACGGCTCCGATGCGGGTGCCCACCCCGTCGTCGTCGCGGACGGGAACCGGCACTGGCAGGCCCATCCCCTCACCGTCCGGAGCCGTCTCGAACCCGTTCATCTCGCCCTCGGTGGTGATGTAGGCGACGTACTCGCCGTTGGGTGACACGTCCGGCGGTTGCTCGAGGGCGACGCCGAGCTCGCTGGGCGCGTCGCCGACGCTCGAAGACCACACGAAGGGAGGCTTCGCCGCCACCCAGCCCTGCAGGGTCCCGTCCACCACGTCGAAGCCGGGGAACGACTTGTCGCCCACGTGCAGGACCCGCTCGAGGACGTAGGGCACCGTCGGAGGCCCCGTGGGCACTTCCCGTGGCAACGACTCGGTCGCGTCATCGGTGAACACCTCGGTCGGCTGCCGGGCCGGCTGGGACGTGCCGCCCCGATTGGATAGGACGCCCACCAGCGTGACGAGCACGATCAGCACCACGGCGGCAGCCGCAAGCGTCGGCGCCCACATTGGCCGTTGCGGTGGGCCCGATGGGAGGAGGGGCAAGGGTGGGACCCCCAATCCGTCGGCGACCTGGCGCAACTCGCGCGTCAGCGTGTTCTCGACGTCCTCGTGCACGTCAGGCCTCCTTCCCGTCGGGCTCTGCTCTGGTCTGGTCGTCGGAAACTTCGAGTGCGGCCCTCAGGCTCTTGAGGGCACGGTGAGCCGTGGACTTCACGGTGCCGCGCGAGCACCCGAGGGTGTCGGCGATCTCGGCCTCACTGAGCTGCTCGTAATACCGCAACACGATGACCGCGCGCTGCTGCGGCGGTAGCTGCCGGACGTGCGGCCATAGCGTCATTCGCTCGTCCGACGCCCCCGGCATCCCTGCCGTGCTGCCGGCCACGCCGGGCGCACGTCCCCACTCCGGCACCTCGTCGGTCAGCAGCTCCAGTCGGCGCCCCTTGGGTCGTCTGGAGGAAAGGAACGTGTTGGTAAGGATCCGCCGGACGTAGGCGTGCACCGAGTCCGAGGCGCTCACCTTCGCCCACGAGGCGTGCGCCTTCATCAGCGTCTGCTGGGCCAAGTCCTCGGCGTCCGCGTGGTTGCCGGCCAGCAGGTAGGCGCTGCGGTACAGCATCGCCCAGGACACGACGGCGTACTCCTCGAACGAGGGTGCCTGCGTGGCCGTCGCCGTGAACATGCCCCACTCCTCACCTTGCACCCCTGCGGTGCTGCCCCACCCCTCAAGACTCCCGGTGTCGGGAGAAGGTTGCGTGGACACGTGCGCGTTTTTGTCGCCAACACGGCCTGCGGCCACGAGTGCACGGTGGATCCCCAGCCCGCGATCAGCCCATCCGCACATGCCGATGTCCGGATGTCAGCCCGCTTAGTGTCAGGCCCGCGCTTCACGAGTTGTGGGACAACCCCGAGGACGAAGGCCGCTACACCTTCTGCTTGGCCGGGACCCACGGCAACCAAGCCCGCGCGCTGCTCTCGTCCGCTGCTCAGCGCACGTGGACCGTGAAAGCCGACTCGCACTTCGATGCGATCACTGCCTGCTACCAACACATGGGTTGGGGCACCTACACGACTGACCAGGAGTGGGATCGAATCACGTACGCCGAGCACGGGTGGACGTAGGCGACAACCATTCGCATCTGCCGCGGTGAGCTCGCACATCTGCCGATGTGCGTGCGTTGGGAACTAGATCTGAGCAAACTGCGTCCCATGACCATGAGGGACGGAGTTGTCGCGCCATGAAGGTCGTCCAGGCTTGCGTGGCGGTGGCGGCCGCTGCGTTCATCACGACCTGCCCATGGCCAGCAGGGGATGCCGCTGCGGGTTGTGTTGCGCCATACCTCGAAGACTCGGCGACCGGCGCAGAACCGCCTGTTCTGCGCCTGGGTTCTACTGTCACGATCGAAGGCGATGCCTTCGTTGATGGGTGCAACGACACCGGCTCGACGTGGGCGTGCTCGGCTGAGTCGGTGAGTCCCATGGAGGGCGTCGTCCTTCGGATCCAGCAGGGCGGTAGAGAATGGGAACTGGGCTCAGAGGATGCCTCCGATGGTGAGGCTCGCGGACACGTCGAGTGGACGGTGGACCTTCCAGAAGGCCTGATCCAGGGTCGAGCGACCTTGAAGGCGGAATCGAGCGATCCGCTGCGCGTGCAGGTGCGCTGACGCGGGATGCTGAGTGACCGCTCATGCCGCTGACCGAGCGTCCTGTTTCAGCGGAGGTCGCGCAGCTCGTCGTCGATCGTGCGCCACGTGAAGGCATGTTCTGCTGCAGCGCGGTGCCGTTCGCTCACGTCACCGAAGTATCGGCGCACTTCTAGCAATGCTTCAAGGAGGTGCCGCTCCTGCGGAGTGGGCTCGTCCATCGATCGCTCTCGGTCAGGGGGGTCCTATCACGGATTTGGCGAGAAGCGTACGCGCTGGCGACCTTGGTGCGAGTCTCGCCCCGCGAACGGCAGGGTTCGACCGTCGACTGCGAAGCGCACGCTCATGCAGCATGCCGCGCGCTCGGTCATGCCGACATTGAATTTGTGGACCTTACCGGGCAGTCCTTTCGTAACCCGCCGTTAGCCGAATGACGGCTAGACGTGCAGTGCTAGGGCACGCGATAGTGATCGTCAGTGCTCCGCAGCGACAATGGGAGTGGCGTAACGCGTTCAACTCCCCGAAGGAGGGTTGGCACGTGCCTCAACCATTCTCGCCGCCTGGACCTTTTACACAGCCTTCGGAACGGAAACCGCTACGAAGGCGAGGCGCTTGGTGACCGGCAGTGAGTCGGGCGTGTCCAGCGCCGCGACCGTGAGGTGGGAAGCCCGCGGAAGCGCGCCGTCACTGACCCATCCGATAGCGCCCGATGGACAGGTCGACGCTTTCTGGGGGCTGCTCTTCGGGCTCAGTTTCTACGTGCCCCTGCTGAGCGCCGCGACATTCTCTCCTCCGGCCAGAACGACGATCCATAAGTTTGCCGCCGTCGGCATTTCCGGAGAGTTCATGAACAAGATCCGCGACCGCGTCAGGCCCTCGACCAACACCGTCTTTGCCGTTGCCCCCCACGACGTGGCCGAGCGGCTACAGGACGAAGTCCTGCCGTTGCAACCGGACGAGTTCCTGTCAGCGGTAATGCAACTTGGTCGAGCCTTCACGGTGGAAGACTTGTTCGACAGCGAGCCGAATGAGAGCCGCACGCACGCCCGACTCGCTCGCTGGAACCCCTCACGGGCGTCAGCAGCAAACGTCCGCATCTGCCGCGATCCGAGCATCTGCTCATGCCGATGAGCGCGCTTGTGCCCCTGTTCGTGTCTGCCGGATAGCGCGCCACAACGACGGGCTAGGCAGGTCGCAGGAAATCGGTTACGTCGGGAGCGGGGGCAAAGCCAGCAGCCGCGTAGGTGGCGACGCCTCCCTTGTTTGAAGCTGGGGTGGCGACGATGGCGCTCGAAGAACCCATCTCCCGGAGAGCAGCGGCTGCCGCAAGCGTGATTGACGTACCGTGCCCGCGTCCAACATGGTCTCGGTGCACGCCCATGGGCTCCAGTAGGCCCTGCCTGCCTGGACCAGCGGACCACGCCGTAACGCCCGCCACTGCGACACCGTCGTCGTCGTAACCGACGAGGCACCGGGCTTCCCGGTAGGGAAGCCCCTTGGACATCGTGTGCCAGCGGTCCACCGTGAAGGTCGATGTTGCGAAAGCAGCACGCTGGACTGCCACCCGTTCTTCAACGTGGGACGGCCCGACGGTCTCGACACGCAGCGCCCCACTCTCGACGGCTTGGGTGAGGTCTCGGTGGAGCGGCGTCCAAGGCTCGTCCGGTAGCCATCCGTGAGCATCTAGCAATGACTGAAGCGCCTGTCCGAAGCGCGCCTCGACGGCGGCACTTCCTGCCCGCAGGATCCCCGTCGGGTCCTCCAAGTCCCGCACGAGCACTCGCGCAACATCCTCATCTTGGTTGACTTCCGGGGAGAGGGCCATGCGGATAACGGCTACCTCGTCGACTGGTACGTCCCGGTCCACGGATCCGACGGCGACAATCTCTTCGTCCCGGCTCCATACGCGCAGCGAATCTGCCAGCGTGTCGGGCCCGAATCGCCACTGCCAGCCGAGGTCGCCCGGGTGAAGCTGGACCGGCATCCCCTCTTGTTGCCACGAAGCCAAGACCCTCATGACAGGGCCCAGCCCATCTTGGGTCGGCGTCCGCACACTGATTCGCATGCGTTGATCCTGCCCCACCTCGAGGACAGGTGCAGATGGGTCAGTTGATGACGACGACATGCCGCTGATGGTGCGCGCATCTGCCGAGATGCGGATGGGCCTTGGGGTCGCAGGAGTCCGCGCTACTTGTGGGGGAGGCTGGTTCTGCCCGATTGCTCAAGGTTCCCCTGCCGAATGGCGTCTACCAGCCCACCGAGCAGTTGAGCCCGGTTCAGACATGTGGTCTACCGAGATGAACTCGTGATCCGCATGCGCCCCACCGCCTACTGCCCCTAGCCCATCTAGGGTGGGAATTCCCAGAGCAGCGGTGAAGTTGCCGTCGCTTCCCCCACCCACGGTGCGATTCTCAACCCCTGGGAGGAGTTGCGCGGCGATGGCGAAGAGTGAAGAGGCAGTCTCTTCTGGCATGGGAGGACGCGTGATGGAACCCCGAACGGTGAGCCCGGCTTCGTCAAGTTTCGGGGTGAGACTTGCAAAGAGGTGTTCGACTCGCTCGCGTTCGGCCTCGGTAGCAACTCGAACATCAACGAGAATGGTTGCACTAGCCGGTACGACGTTGTCGGTTGTGCCGCCAGAGATGACGGTAGGCGTAATGGTTGTGCCGACCTCTGGCGCGTTCGCCGAAGCGAGCACCAGTACCTGATTCGCCGCTTCGATCACTGCATTCACACCGGCTTCAGGTCCGAGCCCAGCGTGCGCGGCGCGTCCAGCAATTTCGATTCTGTACGTTCCGCAGCCTTTTCGACCGGTCTTCAGCGCACCTCCCTCGGCGGCTCCTTCCACAACGAGTACAGCGCCACACGCACGCGCTCGTTGCTCGATCAGGTCGCGGGACGTCTGCGAACCCGCCTCCTCATCTGCAGTTACCAACAGTTCGGCTCCGGATCGGTCTGCGAGCATTTCTAGCCCGTGGATCGCTTGTACGAGTCCCCCGAGCATGTCGAAGACTCCTGGGCCTGTTGCTTGACCGTCGACGACCGAGAAGGGTCTGCGCTCAAGAGTTCCTCGTGGGAACACCGTGTCGTGGTGCCCCAGTATCAGCACCCGGGGAGTCCCGCCTCCGCGCCAATGGACATGCGGGCCCGCCTCGCTTTCAACGAGTACAACCTCACCGCCCAGTCTGCGCTTGAGAAGTTCGCTGAGGACTTTGGCTGACGCCGCCAAGCCCCGAAGATCGCCGGACGGAGACTCCACCTCGACCAGACTCCGCAAGTCATTCAGCATCTGGGCCGTTCCTGGCGAGAGTGACGGGCTACGCGACATGGCCTTGAGCGTATCGACTGACCAGGACACGTCCGGATCTGCCGCGATCAGCGCGTCCACCTTGCGGATAGGAGGCAGGCAACGAGCCGGCAAGCGGACCGTGGGGCGGCCAATGCACGATGGAACCACGACCGGGTCGCCGCTGGTGCCCGATCACATCTCGATGCTGTGTGAGGATGCGAGCGTGGGCGTGCGAGATGACCTTCGAGCCGAGGTGAGGGACGTCCTTGGTCCGGCCGCTCGCTCCCACGGATTCAAGGGGACATCTCCCACGTGGCGTCGGTCAACGCCATCGGGCGACTGGGCCATCGTCAACCTCCAGTCCTCCAGGTCTAGCAGCGCGAGCTCTGTCCGGTGCGTCCTCAACACCTCTGTCGCTCCTGAACCGTGGCTGCGGTGGACCCGCGTGCAGACGGGGACTGCGATGCCGAAGGCGATTCCCGAGTCGATGGGGCTGTACAAGCAGCGGCTGTTGCCGTCCAACACGCCGGACAGCAATGACGGATGGTGGCAGGTCGACTCGCCTCGTCGCGTCCCTCAGGTCGTCGACGACATGCACGCACAGCTTGAACGGCAAGGATGGCCGGTGCTCGGTCGCCTACTCGAGCGCGATGAGATGTTGGACCGGATCCGGCAGGGCGACCTCGGCTTTTGGCGTAAGGAGAACGTCCCCGGCTACTTCGCCACAGCCGAGGCCCTCCTCCTCATGGATGCGGGCCCCTCCCGGGCGCTGGACGAGCAGCTCGCACTCGTACGCGCCACAAGCACCGCTGCACAGGTCGAGTCCGCAGACCGCTTCGTTCGATGGGTCAGACAACAAGCCGAGTCAGCGACGTAGCGCAGCGCACTCTGTCCTTCGTACGAGGTAAGGCTCCTACTCGCACGCGCGGCCAGCCATCCGGATCTGAACGTCCGCATCTGCCGCGATCCGCGCGCTCCTGTTGATGAGCGCTCACACACTTGGACATCAGAACGTGTGCAACACCAGCGCGGAGATACGGAAGGTCTCTGACTCACGAGTGATGAGATAGGACACGGACATTTGGTTGATCTCCGCACCGTCGGTGCGCTGGCGTGAGAACTTCCCGAAAAGCAATCCGGTATTGCGGTTCAACATCGACACATCACTCGCCAACGTCTTCGTGCTCGCGTATCCGGCCGCCGACATGGCATCCGCTTGCGTTTGCAGCCAGGCCTCGACCTCGTCCACGGTCTGGAGCGAGATGACGACGTCATCGGTCGTTAAGAGCAACGGAACGCCGTAGCGGGCAACTACGTCGCCGGGCCGGGATTCGCCGCGACCCAGGGCAGCGAAGGCGGCCAGGTACTCCGCGAACCAATCTCTTAGTCCCCTGTCCTCCACGTTCGGGACCCTAGCGCGTGACGTAGCCAGGGACCGTCAACGTCCGGATCTGCCGCGATCCGCGCTCGCTGATGTCACAGGTTCGGGGTGGCTCAGGGTGTTCCCCGATGGTCGCCACGATCTGCGTACCGAAGGCTTGGCACCATGGGCCACACCAGCGCATCGTTCACCACCACGCCGCTTCCTGCCCACGATCTGGGGCGCCGACCAGTCCTGACCTTCTGGTTGATCGCCGTGGCACTCGAAGTGCTTCTCGGGGTCGCCTTCCTGCTCAGCGGTGCCGACGCCGCTATCGAGGAGGGGTTGTCGCGCGCAGGCATCGACTTCGGCTCGGACCTGCTGACGGCGGGGCGTGTGGTCCTCGCCTACCCGGCAGCCCTGCTCGCCGTCACCCTCGCACTGGCACAGGTAGCCGCACCGGACCTCGCCGTGGTGCTCCTCGCCCGGATCCGACGCGCTCCTCGACTCCTGCGTTTGGTCGCGGTTCGGTTCCGACCGTGGTCCCGCGAGGTCGGAGCCCGGACGGGAGTCGGGATCTGGCTGGTGGTGATCGGAGTCTTCACCGCCTGCAACGTCGTCAGTGGACTGCTCCACCGCGCCTTCGTCCCCGGCGATCTCGTCTGGCAGTTCTCCTGGAGCATGCTTGCCCTCTTGCCCGTGGCCATGTTCCTCGACGCAGGCGCACTCCTCGAAGAGAACGGATGGCGAGGCTTCGCTCTACCGGTCCTCCTGCGCACCCACGGCCCGATAGCGGCCTCAGTGATCGTCGGCCTGGCATGGGCTTCGTGGCACTACCCGGTGAAGTTCGACGCGTTCCTCGACTACGGCCTATGGGGAGCGCTTGCCTACCTCGGCGCGTTCACGATCAAGATTGTCGCCATCTCGGTGGTCATGACCTTCTTCTGGGCCCGTGCCGGACAGGCAACACTGCTCGCGGTCGCGATGCACGGGTTGTCGAACGACGTCGCCCGCATCGGCGGACTCGTCGACGGACCGACGTGGCAGACCTCGGCAGTCAGCGAACTGAACCTCGCGGCACCCTTCATCGTGCTTGCAGTGGTGCTCGTTACCTACGCGAAGCGAAAGGGTTGGGGTGACCTAAGGGCACTTCCGGACTGCTCAGCACGGTGAACGTCACGTGAGCCCGACTCCCGACGAACGTCCGCATGTGCCGCGATGTCGGCAACAGGCCCTACCCCCCGATTCGGGATTCTCCCGCTAGGCCGCCTCGATCCTGACTAGCCTGCGATGCATGCCGACGGAAGGTCTCGAGCTCGTCGTCGTCGCCTTCATCGCCGGGGTCGCGCTTGGCCTCTTCGCAGAGTGGATTCGCCGAGCGGTCGGCTTGGTCCCAAGCAACCTCATCGCGGTGCTGACCATGGTCGCCATCGCTATCACCTACACGCGAGACGACTCCGGGGAGATGGGGGCAGTCCTAGGTCTGTTCGGAAGCGGCTACGCCCTCGTCTCCTGGCGCTGGCGGAGGGCGCGACCCGGAGGAAGCCAGTGAAGG
Organism: Nocardioides sp. Soil777; assembly: GCF_001428425.1. NCBI lineage: Bacteria > Bacillati > Actinomycetota > Actinomycetes > Propionibacteriales > Nocardioidaceae > Nocardioides > Nocardioides sp. Soil777. The sequence goes on along the minus strand of NZ_LMSN01000003.1, from coordinate 51,510 downwards.
TGGGGACTCACACGCCTTTCGCAGGCGCCCGTACCGCCTGCCTCCACGCGCGGACCTCCTCAACGGGCGCGGACGTGCCGAGTTGAGGATGTTCGACTAGGGCGTGTAGTCCTCTGACGCCCAGCAACCGAGACGGCCAAGCCGCTCGCCGACCTCGCCCCATGTCGGAGCCTCCACCGCTCGGACTCGCGCTTCGAGCCATGCTCGCAGCGTCTCCTGGTCGAAGGTGTCCAGCGTTACCACCAGATGATGTCGCGGGTCGTAGAGCCCGCCTCGCGCCTGGCATTGCGCAGCGAGCCGCTCCGGGGCGCAGACGGTGACGTCGAAGGACTCCTCGCCTGGGGCGTTCGGCGGACCCACGATCATCCGCGCCAGGAGAGAAAACGCGGCGGGGTCCCCCGACAGACTCGACAGGCATAGACGGCCGCGGCCCGGTTGCACGCGCGTCGGCATGACTCGTCCTTCGGAAGCGCGATTACCACCAGCACGCTCGAGCAGGCTCGACGGTCAGCCTTGGCGTACGGCGGCGAATCGAGCGGATCCCGTGCAGTTCCGTGTGGCAACGGTGAGAGTCCCCACCACACGGGTGGGAGACGTCGTGAGCAGCTGGGCGCCGAGGAAGCCCCTCCCGAGGCCAGGGTCGCCGCTGCGGACCACGCGGGCTGCCGCTCCGTTGCTGGGCAGCCGTACGCCGCGGGGTAGACGAGCGGTCGGGAGGGTCGCCGCGCCCTCGCAACGGACGTCGGCGACACGCAACGCCCGGACGACGAAGTCGCGCGTCACCTTGAAGCCGACGGTGCCGTCGGCCGACTCGTAGCGGCCGGGACGGGGGCGCTGCGCCTCGACCCGCCTCACCTTCACGGGCCAGCGGGTCGTGCTGCGAGCGACGTCGAAACGGACATCGCGGGCGGTCAGCCGGAGCTGCGAGCGCCCGGGACGCTCGGCGGCGACACGCACCACCACGGGACGCTCACGCCGGGCTTCGACGGCCCCGGTCGAGGTCTTGGCCGCCCGGACGTCCTTGCCCCTGCCCGCGACGGTCAGACCCTTCCGGGCGCCGACCCGCGAGGACGCCGTCACGATCACCGGGGTGCTGCGGCCGGCAGCGACCACGAACTCCTCCGCAGCCGGGGCCGCGTCCACCGTCACGTCGGCCATGAGGGGCGAGGCCGGCCCGTCCACGATGTCGCCGGTCGTGTTCGTGTCGAGCGTGTAGAGGCTTGCCTGGATGCAGGTGAACTCGCTGGCGATGTCGTCGTTGTCGTAGTCACGTTCGACGCTCATGGTGTGGCTGGAGTCCTGGGGGAGATTGGGCCAGCTGAAGGCGACCAGGGTCTCGCAACCGTGCGGGTGCCGCCGTCCGAGGGCCCAGGTCACGGAGACCCACTGCCCCTCCGGCACCGGACCGCCCAGGGTGGCGGACAGTTGGACGGTCCCGGTCACGACATCGCCGCGGAGACTCGCCGACTCGAGGGTGCGCCACGGATCGGTGACCTTCGGGTGGTCGAGCCTGTGCTCGGTGGCACTTGCCTCCACGCCGATGACGGCGGCCGCCGCGTCGTCCGCTCTCACGGGTCCCACGAGCCTGTCGGTGAGCATGCCTCGCGACGTGATCGAGACCTCGAGGCAGGTCGGCGTCGCGCCGGGCGTCTCGCCCTCCTCCGTCGGGAAGTTCATGCGCATGATCGAGACCGTGTTGTCGTGGGAGGCCTCGCTGGTCCGCTCGACGAAGGTCGTGATCGGCTCGCAGCTGGTCGGGGTCCGGCGTCCGGCCACCCACGTGAGCTCGATCGTCTCCCCGGCCGGGATGGGGCCGGCCAGCTGCGCCGAGGCCGCCCACGTGTTGAAGGCCGTCTCGGTCTCCATCCCGCCCTGGACGAGTGTGCGCCAGGGCGCATTGGCCGACGGCATCCCGACCGCGTGCGTCGAGGTGACGCCCTCAAAGGCGACGGCCGCCGGCGCGGGACTCACGGGACCGCACAGCACCAACATGAGAGCGCCGAGCAGTGACAGGACGATCCCCCGCATTTCCATCCGCGGAACGTACACCAGCCATGTAGAGGGCTGTCCCGGCCAATGCACCAGGCGTGGTCAACGCGATCGTAGGTCTCGTAGGACGTCCGCATCTGCCGCTGTCAGCGCACGGTCGTGCCGACGTCAGCACGGCCATTGTCGAGAGTCGGATGTTCGGGGCGGCGCATGTCAGGCCTCTGCCCGTCAACGAAGTTGAACGTCTACCTCTGCTGCGACCTTTTCGACCATGGAGGTGAGCCGGTCGACGCGCGCGGGCATGGTGTCTCGGTAGTTGGCGATAGTGAGCAGGCCGGGGCCGGCGAATGCCCACGCGCGGGCGCGGGTCCATGTCTGGTCGTCGACCCCGGATGCGAGCCGGAGCACTGCCCGGGCAGGGGCATCGAAGATGCTCCAGGCGTAGAGCAGGTCCACGGACCGGTCGCCGACGCCGATGCCGCCGAAGTCGATCACTCCCGACAAGAGCCCGTCCGCGTGTGCCAAGAGGTTCTCTTCCGACAAGTCGGTGTGCACCCAGCAGGGTGCCCCTGTGGCTGCCGGAACGTCGCGAAGGCGCCGCCATGCCTCGCGAACACGGCTGGGGTCGAACAGGTCCGCCAGCTCAGCAGCCGCGTGCTCGGCCCACCGATCGATGGTGTCGGTGACCGGGTCACCGCACCGGTACCCCCAGCGCTCAGGTCCCGACGGGACATCGGAGGCGTCGATCTCGTGGAGGGTCTGGAGGAACTGACCGAGGGACTCAGCAAGCAGCAGCTGTTGAGAATCACCCAGCGCGAGCGGAGGGTCTCCGGCCACCCAGGACACGACCGCCCACGGCCGGGGAAAGGTCTCACTGGGCCGACCGGTGGCAACGATGTCTGGGACGGCAGTCGGCAGGCGTGGTGCGAGGCGGGGCAGCCACTGCACCTCGTTCTCCAAGTCGGCCACGTAGTCGTCCGACCGTGGAAGACGGATGGCCAGCGCCTCACCGATGCGGAAGACCCAGTTGCTGCTCCCGGACGAGGGGATCATCCGGATGCGCAGGTTGGCCAGATCTGGAGCCTGGTCGCGCAGTAGCCGGGTCACCATGCTGGGGTCCGGGACAGCGGTGCCCGACGCGGTGGAGTATGGGCTCACAGCCGGACAAGATCATCGAAGCCCGCGGGGACACAACCGGATTCCGTGTGACCGCTCATGCCGCGATCCGCTCGACCGGATCTGTAGCCGACGAGAGTGAGTCCGTGGGGGCTCAGCGCTCGCACCGGAGCTCGCGCTCGGCGACACACACATCCCGCCCCTGGTCCCCGTCGGCACTGTCACGCCCCTGGTTGCCGAGCAGAACGTCACGACCCGGCCGGCCGCGCAGCGTGTCCCGCCCCTGATTTCCGCGCAGCACGTCTGCACCCGAACCTCCGGAGAGTTCGTCGTGGCCACTTCCACCGAGCAGCACATCGTCGCGGGGACGACCTTGCAGGACGTCGTTGCCTGCGTTCCCGATCAGTCGATTCCGTCCGAGCCACCCCTTGATCTGGTCGTCACCCGACCCGCCACGCATCGTGGCCTCACTCACACAATCGAACCTCGGTGCCCCTTCGGCAGAGGATCCGCTGAGATAGTCGTCCCCACCCTTACCCATGAGGTGCACGTGGCAGCCCGAGGCCAGCAGGGAGTTGTCCTGACTGTTGCCACGGAGGATTACGCGTGGTGCGACTGCTAGGACACGGTTGAAGCCAGTGATGTCGGCCGCCACTCTGCCTGCCACGACGATGTGCTCGTCGACCTCGATCTCCACGTCATGGTCGGCGCTCCACACTTGGATCAAACCGCCGGAGTAGGCGCCAAGTGGGCCCGTCGACGCGTCGGTCACCTGCAACAGGACCGTGGTGGCGTCTGCCACGTTGTCGTCGGCACCGTTCGCGTGCACGTCGCCCTGGGTGGGACCACCGACGTTACCGACGTAGTGGTCGAGCCCAGTGCCTAGATAGACGGTCCGTAGCACCCACGTCGGGTTCGACGCAGAGGCGTCGACCACGTCATCGCCATCCCCCGCGAACACGAAAACGCTCCCGTGATCAGACGACGACACGCAGACGAGGTCGTCGCCTGCTCCGGCGTCGGTTAGGGATGAGGCTCCGGTGACGATGACGTCATCACCCGGCGTGCCCTGAATGTCCGGGCCAGTGCCGACGATCGTGGCCGGCCTGCCCTGGCAGGTCTCACCCGCGGCCGTAGCAGGCACCGAGACCAGCAACGCACCGCCGAGGAGCGTGGCGACGGTAAGCACTGATGAGCGATGGAGCACGATTCCCCCTGATGAGCCGGGTGCCGCAAGATCGAGCGCAATGCTGCTAGCGGTGCCGACGGGCTGGTTGAAGTTTCTGGTGTGACGAGCGCAAAGCAGGATTGGTTGTGGCGCACCCCGAGATCAGACGAACGGTGACGCTCCGCCACTCAGCTATCCCCCGATGGTGGTGGGCCGTGTCCGTGACGGTACGTCGCATGCGACGGTCCTTGCCAAGACGCGTCGACCTCATGGTTGGTTGTGGGCGTTCGTCGGGTTGCGAGAGTCGAGCGGCGCTGCCTCGACCGTCCCGCAGACGCCTCTGCGAACATCCGGATCTGCCGCTGATTGCGCGGTTCTGCCGATGTGCGCCTGGCTCCAATGGCGCGCATCTACGGTGAGTACATGAGTGCTGAGGAGCGCCAACTCACCGTCGCGGAGGCATACGAGGCCGCCTACCGCTTCGTCTGGCAGTACGCCGAGCGAGAGCCCAGCAACGAGGCGCTGCAACTTCTCCTGGTGAGCATGGAGCCGACGGACGAAGCCCACCGGACCAACGACCCGGCATCATGGCCGGACTGGGTCGCGTGTGTGTCCGACGTTGGACGGACAGCATTGCCGCGCCTCCCCCGGGCATAGGCCAACGTCCGGACATGCCGCGGACAGTGAGACTCGCGGAATGCCGATGAGCGGATAGGTTCGAGTGTGCTCGTTCAACTCTCCGGTGTGCCGGGCTCAGGCAAGTCCAGGCTCGCAAGATCCATCGCGGAGGCCACAGGCTTCGTGGTTGTAGACACAGACGTCTTGAAAAGTTCGATCGTCGGTTCTGGTGTACCCGTAGCAGCCGCAGGACCCGTGACGTACGGCGCGGCATTGGCGCTTGCTCAAGACCTGTTGGAGCAAGGCAGGACTGTTGTCCTGGACTCGCCATGCAGGTATCAGCAACTGCTGGATTCCCGTCGCCGTAAGGCTGGCGCCCTCGGGGTTCGCTACGCTTTCATCGAACTGTGGGTTCGAGACTGGTCGGTCGTGCTGGGTCGCCTCGACGAACGGTCCCCCAGAGTTTCGCAGGTGGCATCGGCAACCGCCCCCGTTCCCGGAACTGACTGGGAGTTCGGCACCCCCAAGGCGACCCTCGAGGCTTGGCAGGACCAACTAATCCACCCAGAGCATGACTGGCTTCGACTCCATGCTGAGGGTGCGGCGGAGGACAACCTGAGCACAGCGCTTCGATACCTCGGTCCCGACGAGTAGGGGCCGGACGGCGGCTACGCCCGCCCGAATCTGTAGCCGCGATGCGCGCGGGTCTCCCGATGAGTGCTCGATTGAAGGCCCGGATCCCTACACTCCGGAATTCGCAGGTACTGACCAGTCGGACCACACGGCGCAGACTGTGCGCGCTCCCTCCGTGGCCGCGTTCGCACGAAGATCGCCCCCGCACCCATCCGCCGCTGATGGCACGTCGTGACCAAGCTTCTGAGCTGGGCGCGACCGTGGCTGCGGCCGACCGCCCTCGGGGACGCGCACCTCGCCGCTCCTCATAGGCAGCACGGCGGCACCTCTGCGAACACCACGTCGGGGGCCTTCCCCGGTCCTTCTTCACGAGCGGCGACCCGCATCGAGGACAGGTGTCAGGTGGCAGACATCTAGCCTCAGGACGGAAGTCGGTCGAATCACCCGAGCACGAATCGATCCAGCGCCCTCCGCCACATGCGGGCTATGACGCCGTTCATGGTGTGGTGCAGCAGGAATATGGCCAGCTTGTCGCGTATGCGAACTGGATTGGTGCTCCACTCGACGTGAAGCCGGCTGCCTCCCTCTCCATGCGGTTCGATCCGCATGAATCCGTCTCCGGGGTCTCCGTGATTGGTCTCCAACTCCGTCCACCGGATCAGACGGGGGTCGGACCAGTCGTAGCGGGCGACGACCCAGAACGGCGAGTGCGGCGACCCTTCCCGCGCCACCGCCCAGGTGTCACCAAGCTCCATGACCTCGTAAGTCTCTGGGTCGAGCGTCTTGCTCCAGATCCTGGGCCTGCGATCCGTGAAGTCCGTCATTGCCTCGAGCACCTGCTCGGGCGACGCTCGCGTGACCAGGTCGAACTTCATCTCACCCGCGCCTCGCACACGTGCGCTCCATGTCGACAGGCTAACGATCCAGATTTGTCAGGCGCAACCATTCGTCGTCCCGGCAGACGTGGTGCGAACGTCGTACGGATTGCCTCGGCGTTTGGAACACTCGCGGCATGAGATGGAGCGGCGTGGTCGAGCCGGACTACTTCCAGTTCTATGCGAAGCGAGAGGGAGCGCCGTGGCTCTCCGACGTGACCGATGAGACCTACCGGCATCGCCTGTGGAGTGACGGTGGGTTCGTCGTGATCGGCACGTTCCGCAAGTTCGGAACGACACCACTCACCCTGCACGTCGTCGCGGACGAACCTGATCCTCCTTCAGAGGATTGGCAGCATGTCGCAGAGGTGTCGCTCGAGGGTGGCGGCCCCTTGGAGATCTTGAGCTGGCCCGGGGACCACGGGCCGAGGTCCAAGCATGAGATCCCAGCGGGATCCGTGCGGCTGCGCGTCCACTGGGGAGGTCTCGTACCCGGGCTGCCCGAAGGGATGTACGAGCAGGGGAACAGCGACGAGCAGCTCGCTCTCGTGGTGTGGCCTGCTCCGATCGCGCCGTTCGCCGTCCTCCGGGAATGGGATTCCTGGCCTTGGTAGGCATCTGATCGCTGCACCCCGATACGAGCCGGTCATCGCGCCCTCGACGGGGTTGCCGAAGGCCTTCTCCTGGCCGGCACCTTCGTGGACGAGCGGGACGGCGCGGCCGGCCTGGCCGTCGACGGCGAGGACGAGCTCGAGGTCGAGGTCGTCGGCATTGGCGAGAACGCCGGCGCACGGCGGCGGAGCTGCCCCACGAGCACCGGAAGCGTGAGGACGATTCCCGTGCCTGCGACGGCGACCAGTCCGCCGCGTGGACCCGCCACCGCCGAGAGCGGACCGACCAGCAGCGAGCCGAGCGCGATGGCGCCCACGTTGAGCTGGTCGTAGATCCCGAACACCCGGGCCAGCGTCCCGCTGTCGGTCCCGCGCTGGAGCAGCGTCACCGCAGCCACCTCCGCCACCAGGGTCGTGCCACCGGCGACCGCGACGAGCGCGACGCCGAGCGCGGATGCGCCGACCGCGCCCAGGACGACGAGGGTGGCGCAGAAGCCGAGGAGGGTCACGACCAGGACCGCGGAGGTCCGGTCGCCGCGGGTGCACCGGTTGACGACCAGCATCGACGCCAGTGCCCCCGCGGTCAGGGTGGCGTTGAGCAGACCGAGCGGGCTGTCGCCCTCCGGCGCTGCGTCGGCGAGCAGCACGATCACCACGACCAGGTAGCCGTAGAGGAAGTTGTCGAGGACGGCGAGGCTCATGGGTCGGCGGATCTCGGGCCGACGGGCCACGGTCGCCACCCCGGCGACGAGGTCGCCCAGCCAGCTGGTCGGCTGGGACCGCACCGGTCGGTGGAGTCGCACGGGCGCGGCGACGGTGCCGGCGACGACGAACAGGACAGCAGCGACGAGCACCGCGCCTTCCGTCCCGGCCCCGGCCAGGACGAGCAGCCCGAACACACCCGGCCCGCCGATCCAGGTGACGTTCTCGACACAGGTGACGAGCGCGTTCGCCGCCGGCAGGTCGCGGTCCGGCACGCACTCCGGCGTGGCAGCGGCGAGCGAGGGGTACGACGGTGTCGCGGCCACCGCGACCAGGGCGGTGACGCCGACCATGGCGGCGACCGGCCAACCGACGGCCGTGCCGATGACGAGCCCGAGCGCGAGGCCCGCTCGCACCCACGCGGCGCCGGCGAGCACGGCGCTGCGCGACCGGCGGTCGGCCAGGACACCAGCGAGCGCGGAGCAGAGGGCGTACGGCGCGAACGCCAGCGCGACCGTGACGGAGACCCACACGCCTGACCCGGTCTCCACCAGGACGTGGACCCCCACCGCGAGGGTGAGGACGAGCTGCCCGACCGTGGCCAGCCCGTGAGCGAGGCAGAGCCGGCGAAATGGCCCGCTCGCCAGCGCCGACCGGAAGCCCGGGGCGTTCACCTGTGGACCTCGCGGAGGGGCGCGAACCCGTTGAACCCGACGGATGAGTACGTCGTCGTGTAGGCGCCGGTCGCATGGATACGCAACCGGTCGCCCACCCGCAGGTCGAGCGGCAGCTGGGGCCGGTGCTGCTGGTAGAGGATGTCGACGCTGTCGCACGTCGGTCCGGCCAGGACCACATCTGCGACCCGTCCTCGGAGCGGGCGCCCGTCGCGGTGTGCGGTGATCCGGTAGCGGATCGCCTCGCCCATCGTCTCGGCCAGCCCGGAGAACAGCCCGACGTCGACGTACACCCAGCGCCGGCCGGCGCGCTCGGAGACGAGGACCACCTCGGTCTCGAGGGTGCCGGCGTCGGCGACGAGCGCACGACCCGGCTCGGCCATGAGCGGCGGTACGTCCGGACCGAGGGAGCGCCCGACCGCCGCCATGATCGCGTTGCCGAACGACGACACGTCCGGCGTCGGATCGGCGCCGTGCGCCGGGAAGCCTCCGCCGAGGTCGACGACGGCGAGGTCGGAGCCACGGGCTCGGACGACGCCACGGAGCCGGGTGGTCGTCGCCAGCGGCTCGTCCCACGCCGTGACCTCGTGCTGCTGGCTTCCGACGTGGAAGCAGATGCCCACCGGGTGGCCGTGCGTGACCGCCCGGGCGAGCAACCGGCCGGCCGTCACCTCGTCACAGCCGAACTTCTGACCGAGTGCCCAGTCGGCGCCGGCTCCGCTCGTGGCGATCCGTACAAGCAGCGTGGCGCCAGGTGCCAGGTCGATCAGCTTGTCCAGCTCGGCGTCGCAGTCGACGGAGAACTGGCGCACGCCGCGGGCGTGGGCGTATCCGATGTCGAAGGGCTTCTTCACGGTGTTTCCGTAGGAGATCCGCGCGGGATCGGGGTCGACGGCGAGGACGACGTCGATCTCGCCGGGGCTGGCGACGTCCCAGCAGGCGCCCTCGTCGAGGAGCGCGTCGAGCACCGGCTGGGACGGGTTCGCCTTGACCGCGTAGTGCAGGTCGACGCCAGGTAGCGCGGCATGCAGCTGCCGGTAGGAGTCGCGGACCGTTCCCAGGTCGACGGTGAGGATCGGCGTCGTCGGAGCGCTCGTCGGGCCGACGCGCGGCTCGGCATGACGCCGCTGCCGCGGGGTCGGGGAGAAGGGCGGGGCGATCGTCACCGGCGGCTCCTTGTGGTTCGTCGGCAGCCCGCGCACGGGGAGCCGTCCTGCCATAGAGGAGTCGGCGGGGCAGGCGGTGATACCGCCGCTGTGCCAAGCCGGTGCGATGGACGAGGAGGTATTTTCGCGGGTGGCGGAGCGCCACCGGCGGGAGCTGCACGTGCACTGCTACCGGATGCTCGGGTCGTTCGAGGACGCGGAGGACACGGTGCAGGAGACGTTTCTCCGTGCGTGGCGGCGGCGGGAAACCTTCGAGGGGCGCTCGACGTTCCGCGCGTGGCTCTACAAGATCGCCACCAACGCCTGCCTCGACCTGCTCGAGAAGCGGCGGCCCAAGCCGGCGACCGGCGGTGAGGTGCTGTGGCTGCAGCCCTACCCGGACCGGTTGCTCGACGAGCTGGCTGCGGTCGACGCCGACGAGCCGGAGGCCCTCGCGGTCGCGAGGGAGACGATCGAGCTGGCCTACCTGGTCGCGGTCCAGGCTATCGCGCCGCGACCGCGGGCCGTGCTGATCCTGCGCGACGTGCTTGGCTGGCCTGCCAAGGACGTGGCCGAGCTGCTCGGCGACTCCGTCAACTCCGTGAACAGCGCGCTGCAACGGGCCCGCGCCGGCATGCGCGAGCACCTGCCCGTCGAGCGCCAGGACTGGACCGGCGACGAGGACGACGCGGACAACCGCGAGCTCGTACGTCGCTTCACCGAGGCCAGTGTGGCGGCCGACGTCGACACCATCGCCTCCATGCTGCGCGACGACGTCCGCTTCGCCATGCCGCCCACGCAGGGCCTGATCGTGGGGCGCGAGGCCGTCATCGCTGACTGGGTGGCGGGCGGCTACCCCGAGATGGCCGGCCTGCGTTCGGTCGCCACCTCGGTGAACCGGCAGCCCGCCGTGGGCTACTACATCTGGCAGGAGCGAGACGGCGCCTACGTCCCGCTCACGATCGACGTGCTGCGGATCAGCGGCGGCAAGATCACCGAGGTCAGTATCTTCGACCGCGACCAGTTCCCCCGGATCGGACTCCCGGAGCGCCTGTCGGCGGGTGAGTCGGCATGAGGCGCCGCATGGTGGGCCTGGTGCGGACCGGCCTGCTCGCCACGCTCGCCGCCGTGACGGCCACCACGATGACCGCCGCGCTCGCCAGGGCCGTCGGCGTCGTGTTCGAAGTGCCCGACGGAGGCGAGACCATCCCGCTGTCGGGAATCGCCTTCGTGACCGGTGTCTTCTCGGTCGTGGGCATCGTGATCGCGGCCGCCCTGCTCCGGTGGAGCTCCCACCCCAGCGGACACTTCGTGCTCACGACGGTGGCGCTGACCGCCGTGTCGCTGGTCCCGCCGTGGCTGATCGGGGCCTCAGCGTCCACCAGCGTCACGCTCGTCCTCCTGCACCTCGTCGCCGCGGCGCTGGTGATCCCGGCCGTCGCGGGGAGCCTGCGAGCAGCGAGCTCCGCCACCGCCGGGCTCGACCCTGTGCGAGCCGGAGAGCCTTCCCGGTGACGTAGCCGCGGGTTGCCGCGTCACCTCGGTGGGCGCCACGGATGCTCGGCTGTGGTCGACGAGGTGGGACTTGTCCTTCGTTGGCCGAGGAGGACCTCGTGCATCAGGAGGCTCGCTGGTCGAGGTGCGTGGCGAGCCTGCTGTAGAGCACAGGATCGTCGTGGTGCCCGACCAGGAGGCTGGCGAGTACCTGGAGACGGCGCAGGTCTCGGCAGTCGGCGAGTCGGGTCCGGTCGATGGAGCCGGCATACGCGGCGAGGGCGTCGTCCGTGATCGTCATCGACGCCAGGTCCCACTCGACGGGACCGACGCAGACATCCTCGAAGTCGGTCCACAGCGGGCCGGCCGGGGTCATGAGCACGTTGCCGGTGTGGGCGTCTCCGTGGAGCGGACGGCGCGGCCAGGACAGCGCCGACGGAACCAGCTCGGCTGCCGCACGATGAAGGGTTGGGTCGGAGGAGACCGCCAGCGCCGTGGAGATGTCCGTGAGCGGCCCGACGAGTGGGGGCAGGTAGCCGGTGTAGGACCCGAGTGCTTCGTGCAGCGGTCCCAGCACGGTCCCGAACTCCGCGGCGGACACCTCGGTCGAGTCGTGGTCGGCCCAGTGCCACAACGACACCTCCAGCCCGTCAGCGATGTGTGGTCCGGGGTCGTGCCACGGGGCGACAAGGGGAACCCCCGATGCGGCGAGGTGCCGAGCGACTGACACTTCACGTTCGAGCCACGGCCACGGGTCCGGACGCAGCTCTCGTCCGACGGTCACGACACGGGTGACAACGGCCGCGGGCCTGAGTCGTACTCGGACGCTGTAGCCCTCGGCGATGACCTCCGGGTCGTCGGCTGGGAGTCCGCACGCCCGAGCGCACGTGACCGAGGCCGACACCGCCTGTGCGGTGCTCGGGACGCTGAGGGCTCGGGTGCCGCGCTGCTCGCCGGGACTGCCCTCCATGAGCTCACCCTGTCAGAACGGGTCGCGGGAACCCATCGCCTCAGCGGGCGATCTCTCCACGCCGCCGATGTCCCCCACCTGAGCCGCGCCCGGTCAGGCGCCGTCCTCGGTCAGGGTCGTGACGGGCAGCCAGTCGGCTCCGAGGAGCTGGGCGAGGTCGGCGAGGCCGGTGGTGTCGCCGCCCACGGTGTCGGAGGCCGCGGCGATCCGCTCCACCATCACCTTGCCGACCTGCTCCTCGACGGTTCCCTCGGCATACGCGATGTGCCACGGCGAGACCTGGTGGTCGCGGTGGGTGCGGCCGGTGACCTGCCGTCCGGCGATGCCGGAGAAGCGGGCCTGGTGGAAGACACCGACCCGCGGCTCCGTGCTCGCACGGTGGCCGTCGGCGAGCGTCTCGCCGGAGTGCAGGCTGATCGAGGCGACCGTGGTGAAGACGCAGACCTTGGCCTGCCCGGTCTGGAACCGGAGCCGCTCGGCCTCCGGATCGAACCGGTCGCGGCCGTAGATCGTGGCGACCTCGATGCCGGAGTCACGCAGCCGGTCGGCGATCGGGTCGGCGGCGGTCCCGACGAACTCCACCGAGCACGCCACCTGTCGCTCGGCCTCGACCTGCTGGGCGATCCAGGCGACCGTCGAGTCGACGCGGATCAGCCCGGCCTTCTGCCGGAAGCGCAGCAGTGCGGCCCGACCCTTGGCGACGTTGCGGCCGCGCCGGGCGATGTCCATCTCACGACAGAACTCGCCCCACTCGGCCTCGTACGCCGTCCGCTCCGCCGGCGTGAGCGCCACCGGCATCCCGGAGATCGGCACCGGCCCCCACGGCGCCGCCCGGTGCAGCATCGCCGGGGGACGCTCCTCGTCGAGCCAGCCGCGCACGAGCTTGAGGTCCGCAGCGCGCCGCGCCGGATCGGTGGTCCACGTCGCGCCGTAGCGTCCCCGCTCCACCCCGACGCCGTGTCGCTCGAGCGCGGTGGCGAACGTGTCCCCCGGTTGCGTCGCCGAGGTCCACTGCTTCATCGACTCGCCGAGCACCTGCGCGTACGCCGGTGCGAGATAGGGCAGCTCGAGCGGCGTGTGCCCGGGCGTCGCGGTGGTCGCGATGACGAACGGCGCCGTGTCGTGCGGCTTCCAGTGTCCGGAGATCTTCGCCCAGAGCTTCCACCGCTTCGTCGTCGTACGTCGCAGGGCGTGGGCCTCGTCCGCGATGATCACGTCCCAGGTGTGGTCCGTGACCTTCTCCAGCCGGTCCCACGTGATCACGACCCACTCCAGGCCGCCGTCCCCCAGCGCCGTGATCGTGCGACACCAGTGGCCGATCGTGATCGCGGCCGGCCGGTCGGCCACGACGAGCACGCGTCGCGCACCGCGGAGGTCGCCCACCGCCGTCGCCCCGAGGACCGCGGCGATCGTCTTGCCGACGCCGGGCTCGTCGGCGAGCAGGAACTGCCGTCCGCCCGCCGCGGCGCGTGCCGCGATCGCGTCGGCTGCCTCGAACTGGATCCTCCGCGGCTCGAGGTCGTCGGTCGGCTCGGGGCCGGGCGTCGGATCGTCAGGATTGAGGGTGTTCTCGGTGAACCGACCGAGCGTGTAGGACCCCGGGGCATAGGGCGCGAGGTGTGCGGGCAGGGTGCGTCCGACGTACAGGTGGGTCTTGACGGCGGGGTGCCACGCGGCGCCGTCGACCTGCGTCCCGTACGGCACGTCGAGCACCCACAGCCGCTCCCCCGGCCCGGCGACCGGCAACGGCCGCTGCTGCTGCCGGGTGCCGCTCCGGCGCGCGGACGTGCTGCGTCCACGAGCACCGGATCGTCCACGACTGGCCACCCCCGGACGCTACCGAGGTCTCCCCCTCGATCAGAGCCGGCTCGCCCAGCTCAGGAACCGACGACCCGGAACTCGTGCCGGACGGACACACGGTCGGGGTCGTGGGGACGCACCTCGACACTCAGCACGCGTGCGTCGACGCCCGCACCGACAGGGGCGAACGCGAGCGCCTGCTCGAGGACCTCGGTCACGCGCGCACGCCCCACCAGGAGCTCGTCGGACGGCACGTCGGCAGCCATCAGGCGTAGCACCGCGACGCAGACCGCGTGCACACCGATCTCCTCTGCCGGGTCGTATCCCAGCACGGGATCCTTGTCGTCGGCCGGCTGACGCACGGCCAGGCGCACGGTGGCGTCGACCAGCACGACCCGGTCGTCCTGCGCGACCAGTGGGCTGCCGGAGAGGACGTAGTCCCGGTCGCGAAGGTCGACGGGCCCGGACGAGTGACGTGAGAACAACCCCATGCGTCCATGCTCCCCCGAAGCGCGGGTTCCAACCCTCGAACGCCTCCCCCGGGAGGCTCCGTCGCACCTACGCTCCCTTGCATGACGGACTACCAGGTGACGCGGTGGCGCGAGCTGCCCTCCATGGTCGCGGCCCGGGCCGGCGACGAGACCGTGAAGTCCCAGCTCGCGACGCGGTTCCAGGAGGCCATCGACGAGGCCGCGATGCGACTCGGCGACACCGGCGCGGACGACTACCTCGCGGGCTGGGAGCGGTCCTCCTGGACCGAGGCGACCGGCACGCCGACCGAGGTGCTCGACCGGGTCGTGGCCGAGCTCGAGGCGGAGTGGCCGGCCGAGCGGGTCGCGGACTATCTCGACGGGTTGGACCGGTGAACAGGCTCGCGACGCTGCTGGGCGCGGACCGTCCGGTGCTCCTCGACGGTGGGATGGGCACCCTGCTCCAGGACAGCGGCCTCGAGGACGGCGCACCCGGTGAGCTCTGGAACCTCGAGAACCCGGCCGCCGTCCGCGCCGCGCACGCGGCGTACGCCGAGGCGGGTGCCCAGCTGCTCACGACCAACACGTTCGGCGGCACCCGGCCACGCCTGGACATGCACGGGCTCGGTGACCGGCTCGGCGAGGTCAACCGGACGGCGGCGCAGATCGCCCGGTCGGTGGCGGACGAGCACGGACTGCTCGTCGCCGGCGACCTCGGCCCGACGGGTGAGCTGCTGTCGCCGCTCGGGACAATGACGCCCGAGGAGGCGCAGGCGCTCTTCGCCGAGCAGCTCGCGGCGCTGGTCGAGGGCGGCATCGACCTGGTCCTGGTGGAGACCCTGAGCGACCTCGGGGAGGCCGATGCGGCCCTGGCTGCCGCGCGGGAGGTCGCACCGGACCTCCCGGTCGTCGTGACGATGAGCTTCGACACCAACGTGCGCACCATGATGGGTGTCCGCCCGGGCGACGCCGTGACTCACCTCGCCGCCGCCGGTGCCGACGCCGTCGGCGCCAACTGCGGACGGGGTCCGGCCGAGATGGAGATCATCGCCTCGCAGCTGGTGCAGGCCCGACCGGACGGACTGTTACTGGTCGCCCAGTCGAACGCCGGTCTTCCCCAAGTGGTGGGTGACCACTTCGAGTACGACGCCACTCCCGGTGACCTGGCCGCGCACGCCTCCCGGTTGGCCGGGCTCGGGATCGACCTGGTCGGCGGCTGCTGCGGCTCGACACCGACGCACATCGCCGCCATCCGCGACGCGCTGGCCCCGGCCTGAGCGGCGGGTCAGCGGTCCCCGGCTGTCGCCGGCGGGTCGAGGCCCACCGCCCACAGCGTCCGGCGACCCGCTCCCCCGGGCGCCACCTCGGAGATCCAGCGCCCACCCCAGCGGTCCACCGGGAGCGGCGCGTGCCCGTGCCCGGTCGGTCGGCCCGAGCCGTCCTGGAGCACGTCGACGACGATCTCGTCGCGGTCGAGTCGCAGGCGCACGTCGACCGCGGTGGCCGAGACGTCACGCACGGCGCCGAGGACGATCTCGTGGACGACGGCCGCGACATCGACCGCCTGCCGGTCGGACACGCTCCGGTCGATCATCCCGGGCACCGCCAGCGTGGTCGCGAGGCCAGACCCGGCGGACACCTCGTCGAGCACCTGGGACAGGCGTTGCCGCAGTCCCGGCGGCGGCGACGGTGACTCGTCCAGGTCGAACACCGTCCGGCGGATGGCGAGGATGGTGTCGTCGACGGCGTCCACGCCTGCCCAGAGGCGACGCTTCGTGCGCTGGTCGCCCACCAGCGCGGCCAGCCCCTGCAGGTCCATGGCGATGGCGAACAGCTTGTGGACGACCCTCGCGTGCAGCTCGGCCGCGATCCGCAGCTGCTCGTGCACGCGTACGTCGCCTGGCTCCCGGTCCGGTGGGTCCGTGCGAGGTGACAGCGTCACCGCCGCGCCGACCAGGACGTGCTCGTCGTCGAGGCGTGGGGAGACCAGCATGTCGAACCACCGATCACCGTCCGGCCCGTGGCACGGGATCACCGCGGACAGCGGCGCGGGCAGCTGTCCGGCCAGCGCGGCGCGGACCGCGGCGGCGGCCAGGGCCGCGACGGGGTCCTCGCCCGCGCTCTCGCACACCCCCAGGTAGGACGTCCCCACCCCGGTCCGGTCCGGATCCCCGCCGTTCTCGCGGGCGAAGCGCTCCCACGCCTCGTTCACGGCGACGACGGTGCCGGACAGGTCGAGCAGGGCCACCTCGGCGTCGGAGTGGGCTCCGTCGCCGGGCAGGTCCGGTCGATGCTGTGCGGAGTGTGTTTCCACGACACCTCGTGTGCTCCGGGAGGGAGACGCGACCTGTGCGGCTCCCGCGTGGAGCGGGGGCCGTGCGTCACGGCGACCCTAGGCCGCGGCCGTCGCGTGGTCATCGCCCGATCCGGGCGAGGTGGTGCCGGGTCCCTCGACGCGGGCCCCGCCCACAGCCGCCGGCGAAGCGACGCTTCGGCCACGCGACCGGTAGATTCGGGCGGTGCCTGACACCCGTCCCCGCCGTACCTTCGCCGTCATCAGCCACCCCGACGCCGGCAAGTCCACGCTCACCGAGGCACTCGCGCTGCACGCGCGGGTGATCACCGAGGCGGGTGCCGTGCACGGCAAGGGCGACCGGCGTGCCACCGTGTCCGACTGGATGGCCATGGAGAAGGCGCGCGGCATCTCCATCACCTCCGCGGCGCTGCAGTTCGTCTACCGCGACCACGTGATCAACCTCGTCGACACCCCCGGCCACAGCGACTTCTCCGAGGACACCTACCGCGTGCTGTCGGCGGTCGACTCCGCCGTGATGCTGGTCGACGCCGGCAAGGGGCTGGAGCCGCAGACCCTCAAGCTCTTCAAGGTCTGTGCGCTGCGCGGCATCCCGGTGATCACCGTGATCAACAAGTGGGACCGTCCCGGGCTGTCGGCGCTCGAGCTCATGGACCTCATCCAGGAGAAGATCAAGCTGCGTCCCACCCCGCTCACGTGGCCCGTGGGCGAGG
Organism: Nocardioides sp. Soil777; assembly: GCF_001428425.1. Taxonomy (NCBI): domain Bacteria; kingdom Bacillati; phylum Actinomycetota; class Actinomycetes; order Propionibacteriales; family Nocardioidaceae; genus Nocardioides; species Nocardioides sp. Soil777. Next base: position 34,218 of record NZ_LMSN01000003.1, on the reverse strand, counting down.
CCGGCGACTTCCGCGGTGTCCTGGACCGCCGCACCGGCGAGTTCGTGAAGTACACCCGCACCGCCGGCGGCGCCACCCGGGCCCCCGAGCAGCGGCTGGGCTCCGACGAGGTCGAGGAGCAGGACGCCCCGCTGTGGGCCGAGGCGGTCGAGGAGCACGAGCTGCTCACCCTGGACGACGCCGACCACGACCAGGAGCGCTTCCTGGCCGGGGAGACGACGCCGGTGATGTTCGCATCGGCCCTGCAGAACTTCGGTGTCGCGCAGCTGCTGGACCTGCTGCTCGACGTCGCACCGGACCCCAGCCCGACCGAGGGTGTCGACGGCTCCGTGCGCCGTGTGGACGACGAGTTCAGCGCGTTCGTCTTCAAGGTGCAGTCCGGGATGAACAACGCCCACCGCGACCGGCTCGCCTACGCCCGGGTCGTGTCCGGGACGTTCGAGCGCGGCATGGTCGTCACCCACGCCACCACCGGGCGCCCCTTCGCGACCAAGTTCGCCCAGGCCGTCTTCGGTCGCGAGACGACCTCGGTCGAGCGGGCCGAGCCCGGCGACATCATCGGCTTCGTCAACGCTCAGGCCCTGCGCGTCGGGGACACCGTCTACGTCGGCGACCCCATCGAGTACCCGCCCGTGCCCAGCTTCGCGCCCGAGCACTTCGTGACGGCGAGCGCCGGCGACATCGGCCGCTACAAGCAGTTCCGGCGCGGCATCGAGCAGCTCGACCAGGAGGGCGTCGTGCAGGTGCTGCGGTCCGACCTCCGCGGTGACCAGAGCCCGGTGCTCGCGGCGGTCGGTCCGATGCAGTTCGAGGTGGTCGAGGACCGGATGGCCAACGAGTTCAACTCCCCGATCAGGTTCTCCCGGCTCGACTACCAGGTCGCCCGGCGGACCGACGCCGCCGGCGCCGCGGCGCTGGCCGGGATGCGAGGGGTCGAGGTGCTCGAGCGCAGCGACGGCACCCGGATGGCGCTCTTCGTCGACCAGTGGCGCGCCATGGTCACCGCACGGGACAACCCCGACGTGATGCTCGAGGCCCTCCCCGCCGGCGGCAGCTGACCGCCGCCCTCGTCAGGAGGCCCGGCCGCTCTTCTCCTGGAGCCGGTCGATGTGCTCGGAGGCCTCCGCCTTGGTGAGGTCCGCCGACAGCTCCTCGCCGGCCTCCCGGGCCAGCGTGTCGAGGTAGCTGCGCTGCGCGCCGGTCATCGGCTCGTCACCGGTCACCCACTCCTCCGGGTCCTTCTCGGTGCTGTTGCTCTGGGCCCCGCCCAGGGTCTCGGTCGTCGGGCCTGTCGAATGCATGTTCGAATCTGTCATGTCCAGAACCTACCCCGGTCATCCGCCAGGTCAAGGGCGTCACCACCCCTGGGTGGGGGGTCAGTCCCCCAGCCCGCGCCGCTCGGCCCAGAGGGCGGCCTGCGTGCGGTCCACGACGCCGATGCTGGCGAAGACGGAGGTGAGGTGCGCCTTCACGGTGCGCTCGGAGATGCCGAGCCGGCGGGCGATCTGCTTGTTGGCCAGGCCCTGGCGCACGAGCACCAGCACCTCGTTCTCGCGCGGCGTCAGGTCCACCTCGGCCGCCGCCGCATGGCGCGCTCCCAGCAGCTGCCGTGCCGCTCGCGGGTGCAGCGGCGACTCGCCGCGGGCGACGGCACGCACGCCCTCGATGATGTCGTCGGGGTCGGCGTCCTTGAGCAGGTAGCCGACAGCACCCGCGTCGAGAGCCGCGACGATGCGGTCGGCGTCGGAGAACGACGTCAGGACCAGGACGTCCGGCCCGCCCTCGGCCACGATCTGCCGGGTCGCGCTCACGCCGTCGGTGCCCGGCATCTGCAGGTCCATCAGGACGACGTCCGGTCGCGTACGGCGTACCTCCTCCAGCGCCGCGGCGCCGTCCGCCGCGGTGCCCACCACCTCGAGGTCCGGCTCGCCGGAGAGCAGCTGCTCGAGCCCGCTGCGCAGCACGGCGTGGTCGTCGACGAGCACCACCCTGATCGTCATGCGCGCGTCTCCAACCGTGTCGTCGTCCCCGCACCCGGGGCGGAGCGGATGGTGAGCTCGCCGCCGCGGTCGCGCACGAGGCTCTCCAGCCCGCGTAGTCCGTAGTGTGCCGTGGCGTCGACCGTCGCGGGGTCGAACCCGATGCCGTCGTCCTCCACGGTGAGCACGAGCGCACGTCCCTCCCGGTGCAGGTCCACCTCCATCGCCGTCGCCCGGGCGTGCCGCAGGGTGTTGCGCACCGCCTCCTGGGCCACCCGCCACACCAGCGTCGCCTCCTGCTCGCCGACGGGACCGAGGTCGCCGACGTGCACGTCGACCGCGACGCCAGCAGCGGTGACCGGTGCGCACAGGTCGTCCAACGCGGCCGGCAGCGTGGCGGCGGTCAGGTCCGGGGGGTGGATCTCGACCAGCAGCGACCGCAGGGAGCGCAGGCTCCCCCGCAGCGACCGGGCGGTGTCGAGCAGCGTGGTGCGGGCCGGGCCGTCCTGCTCGCGGGCGAGCGCCGAGACGGCGAACGCCGACCCGGCCAGGTCCTGGACGACCCCGTCGTGGAGGTCGCGGGCGATCCGACGGCGCTCCGCCGCCGACGCGGTCGCCGCACCGCGGAGCAGCCGCTCGCGATCCGCGGCGGCCCGCGTGACCCGTCGGGTGAGCACCAGGAGCAGGGCCGTCGCCACCGCGACGAGGAGTGCCAGCGCACCGAGCGTGATCTGCTGGAAGGGCGCGATGACCTCGGACTGGCGGTCCTCGATCCGGGCCAGTGTGAAGTACGCCTCGAAGAGCAGGGGCTCCCCCTCCGGCGTCATGACCTGGGTGTAGACCTCGACCAGCGCCGGTCCGCCCCGCTCGTAGCGGTTCTCCGGCTCGTCCAGCTCGGAGACCTCGGCGTCGGAGCCGCCGTGGCGCAGGATGTCCAGCTCCTCCTCGTCCAGCGCGAAGCGCTCGCCGATCAGCCGGACGTCGTCGGAGTAGACGATGGTGCCGTCGGCGGCCCACAGCTTGACGCGTCGTACGTCGCCGACCAGCAGGCGCTGCGTCGCGAGCCGGTCGAAGCGGTCGAGCGCTCCCGGGTCGCCGGCGGACAGGCCCCGAGGCAGGGCCGGCTGGGCGACCGAGTGGGCGAGCAGGCTGGTCGTGGCCCGGGCGTCGGAGAGCGCCTCCTCGTGGGCCGCATCGGAGGCGAGGAGGCGGGCCCCGACCACGATCGCGGCCAGCGCCAGCAGCCCGACGGCCAGGAACAGCGCCACCGGGCTCCGCAGGACGCGCCACCGGGACCGGGACATGGTCCGCCCAGTATGGCGAGGAACGGTCTCCGCCATGCGCGGAACCGGTGTCACCAGCTGATCGTCGCGACGCACCTGGCGCCCTTGCGGCTGGCGCGGAAGCGGAACGTGTCGGTGCCGGACAGGTCGATGGAGTAGCGCTCCACCTCGAACGAGCCGCTCGGCGCCCGGGTCCGCGAGGTGCCGCGCGCCGAGACGCTGCCGTTGTGCTTGAGCACCCAGGCCCACCGCCGACCGGTGCGCGAGGTGTCGATCTCCGCGTCCACCTCGATCCGTCCGTCGTCGGACTCGGCCCGGATGTCCCACCGGGCCCCGTTGGTGCAGAAGCCCCGGCGCTCCACGCGGTCGTCGTCCCGGTCGAGGGCGCGCGCCGTGCCGACCGGCAGCACGGACGCACCGACCGTCGCCGTCACGGCCACGGCCGTGGCCAGTCGGGTGGGCAGCTTCGTCATCGCGGGTCTCCTCGTCGGCGAGCCTCCAGCATCGTCCGCGCACCGGCGCGCCGCCATCGTCCGGTGGTACTACGACCACCCCGACGAGGGAAACACGCCGACACAAGATGTGGTCCCCCACTTCCTCGCAAGCCCTACATATGGTGTGCGACGCAGCTGGTTCGCGGCGTCAGCCAGACGTCGCGAGGCAAGAGGGAACCCGGTGTGAGTCCGGGACTGCCCCGCAGCGGTGAGTGGGAACGACAGCCGTCACACGCACTGGGTCGAGCGATCGACCTGGGAAGCGACGGCCGGTAGGGGTCGACCGGTGAGAGCCGCGAGACGCGCCCGCGAGTCCGAAGACCTGCCAGCGCGCCGCACCCGTCGGGTGTGGCGGTCCGATGCCGCGCGGGACGGCTGACGGCAGGTACGACGCTGCGCCCACCCGGCGTACGTCGCGCTCCACCGTCACCCCCTCGCGCGCCCGGACCATCCAGAGTCCGTCTCGCGAGGAGAGAGAATGACGGTCACCACCGACCTGCGCACCGGGATGCAGGTCCGCAAGAGGAACGGCGACGACGAGCCCGTCGACGTCAACAAGATCGTTCGCGCCGTCGACCGGTGCAGCGACGACCTGTCCGAGGTCGACCCCATGCGGGTCGCCACCCGCACCATCAGTGGCCTGTACGACGGCGCCACGACCGCCGAGCTCGACCGGCTGTCCATCCAGACCGCCGCCGAGATGATCGGCGAGGAGCCGCAGTACAGCCAGCTCGCCGCCCGGCTCCTGTCCGGCTTCATCGACAAGGAGGTGCGCAACCAGGGCGTCGCGTCGTTCAGCCAGTCGGTGGCCCTGGGCCATGCCGAGGGGCTGATCGGCGACGAGACCGCGGCGTTCGTCAAGGACAACGCCCGCAAGCTGGACTTCGCGATCGACCGGGACGCCGATCGCCGCTTCGAGTACTTCGGGCTCCGCACGGTCTACGACCGCTACCTGCTGCGGCACCCCTCGGCCCGCCTGGTCGTCGAGACGCCGCAGTACTTCCTGCTCCGGGTGGCCTGCGGCCTGGCCCGCTCCCCCGGCGAGGCCATCGAGTTCTACCGGTTGATGTCGAGGCTGGCCTACCTGCCGTCGTCGCCGACGCTCTTCAACTCGGGCACCCGGCACTCCCAGATGTCCTCGTGCTACCTCGTGGACAGTCCCCGTGACGACCTCGACTCGATCTACTCGCGCTACGCGCAGGTGGCCAAGCTGTCGAAGTTCGCCGGCGGCATCGGGCTGTCCTTCAGCCGGGTGCGCTCGCGTGGCGCGCTGATCCGGGGCACCAACGGGCAGTCCAACGGCATCGTGCCGTTCCTGCGCACCCTCGACGCGTCGGTCGCCGCGGTCAACCAGGGCGGTCGCCGCAAGGGCGCCGCCTGCGTCTACCTCGAGCCGTGGCACCCCGACGTGGAGGAGTTCCTCGAGCTGCGCGACAACACCGGCGAGGACGCGCGTCGCACCCATAACCTCAACCTCGCCCACTGGGTGCCGGACGAGTTCATGCGCCGGGTGGAGGCCGACGAGGTCTGGTCGCTCATCGACCCCGACGCCGCGCCGGAGCTGCCCGACCTGTGGGGAGCCGCGTTCGACGAGGCCTACCGCGCCGCGGAGGCGGAGGGCCGCTTCGTGCGGCAGGTGCAGGCGCGTGACCTCTACGCGCGGATGATGCGCACCCTCGCGCAGACCGGCAACGGCTGGATGACCTTCAAGGACGCCTCCAACCGCACGTGCAACCAGACCCGGGACACCCCCGGTGGCCCGGTGGTGCACCTGTCCAACCTCTGCACCGAGATCATCGAGGTGTCCTCGGACGGCGAGACGGCCGTCTGCAACCTCGGCTCGGTCAACCTGGCGCGGCACCTGGCTGCCGACCGCCTCTCGGTGGACTGGCAGGGCCTGCGCGAGACCGTGCGGACCGCGGTGCCCCTGCTCGACCGGGTCATCGACATCAACTACTACCCGAGCACCGAGTCGGCCGCGTCCAACCCCCGCTGGCGCCCGGTCGGCCTGGGGCTGATGGGCCTCCAGGACGTCTTCTTCGCCCTGGGGCTCCCCTTCGACTCCGACGAGGCCCGCGAGCTCTCGACCCGGATCTCGGAGGAGATCTACCTGACCGCGCTCGAGGTGAGCTGCGAGCTGGCCGAGCGGCACGGTCCGCACCCGTCGTACGACGAGACGCGGGCCGCCCGGGGCGTCCTCCAGCAGGACCTGTGGGACGTCACCGGGACGCAGACCGAGCGGTGGGCGGCGCTGCGCGAGCGGATCGCCGAGCACGGGCTGCGCAACTCGCTGCTGATCGCCATCGCCCCGACGGCGACGATCGCCTCGATCGCCGGGTGCTACGAGTGCATCGAGCCGCAGGTGTCCAACCTGTTCAAGCGCGAGACGCTCTCCGGCGAGTTCCTCCAGGTCAACACCGCCCTGGTGCGCGAGCTCAAGGCGCGGGGGCTGTGGACCTCCGAGGTGCGCGAGCAGGTCAAGCGGGCCGAGGGGTCCGTGCAGGGCGTGGCCGCGCTGCCCGAGGACGTACGCCGCCTCTTCCGCACGGCGTGGGAGCTGCCGCAGCGCGCGCTGATCGACATGGCGGCCGCGCGATCGCCGTACATCGACCAGAGCCAGTCGCTCAACCTCTTCATCGCCGGCCCCTCCATCGGCAAGCTCAGCTCGATGTACCTCCACGCCTGGAAGGCCGGCCTCAAGACCACCTACTACCTGCGCTCGCGACCCGCGACGCGCATCCAGCAGACGACGACGTCCGTCAACGACCCGGCCGCCGCTCCCCTGCCCGTCAGCGACCCCCTCCTCGACCCGGACGCGCTCGCGTGCTCCCTCGAGAACCCCGAGAACTGCGAGGCCTGCCAGTGACCACGACCGAGCCCACCACCACCGACCACAGCACGAGCGACCACAGCACCGCCACCGACACGAGCGCGACCCGGATGCTCCTCGACCCGGGGATGAACCTCACCCTGCGGCCGATGCGCTACCCGCACTTCTACGACCGCTACCGCGACGCCATCAAGAACACCTGGACCGTCGAGGAGGTGGACCTGCACTCCGACCTCAAGGACCTGCAGCGGCTCAGCGACGCGGAGCGGCACCTCGTGTCGCGGCTGGTGGCGTTCTTCGCAACCGGCGACACCATCGTGGCCAACAACCTCGTGCTCAACCTCTACCAGCACATCAACTCCCCCGAGGGCCGGCTCTACCTCTCCCGGCAGCTCTTCGAGGAGGCGGTGCACGTGCAGTTCTACCTGACCCTGCTCGACACCTACGTCCCCGACGAGAAGGAGCGGCACGAGGCGTTCGCGGCCGTCGACAACATCGCGTCGATCAAGGCCAAGGCCGACTTCTGCTTCCGGTGGATCGACTCGGTCTTCGACCTCGACGCGCTCGAGACCCGCGAGCACCGGCGCAGGTTCCTGCTCAACCTGATCTGCTTCGCGGCGGTCATCGAGGGCCTGTTCTTCTACGGCGCGTTCGCCTACGTCTACTTCCTCCGCTCGCGCGGGCTCCTCAACGGTCTCGCCTCGGGCACCAACTGGGTCTTCCGCGACGAGTCGATGCACATGGCGTTCGCGTTCGACGTCGTGGACACCGTCCGTGAGGAGGAGCCCGAGCTCTTCGACGACCAGCTGGCTGCGGACGTGCGCCAGATGCTGGTCGACGGCGTGGACGCCGAGGCGCAGTTCGCCGAGGACCTCCTCGGGGGTGGGGTCGCCGGCCTCTCGACGACCGACATGCGCTCCTACCTGGAGTACGTCGCCGACCGGCGCATGCAGCGCCTGGGCCTCGAGCCGATCTACGGCTCCAGCAACCCGCTTGCGTTCATGGAGCTCCAGGACGTGCAGGAGCTGTCCAACTTCTTCGAGCGCAAGGTGTCGGCCTACCAGGTCGGCGTCTCGGGCTCGGTCGGGTTCGACGAGGACTTCTGACCCACGCGCTGTGACCTGCGGTACCAGGGACCGCAGGTCACAGCGGACCCGCGGGCTCGGTCAGCGGTGCGACCTGCGGTACTGGGGACCGCAGGTCACAGCGGACGCCAACCCGGCGTCTCCGTCGCCTGCCGCAGTCGGGGCCACTGGGTCACTCCAGCGTGAACTCCACCGACCGGGTCGGGACGTCGGCCTTCGTCAGGGTGAGGGTGACGTCCTCGCCGACGGGCAGCGGCCGTGCGCTGACCACCGTGGCCTCGATGGCCGGCTCCTGCACGGTCGCGTCCCCGCGCCGGTCGTCCTTCTCGTCGGTCTCGAGGACCACGGCCGGGAACGACTCCCCCACCCGTGGGGCGAGCATGGCCGCCTCGACGAGGTTGAGCACCGCGTTCTGGTACTGGTTGGCCCGGCGCCCGGACTCGCGCATCGTGTCGGGCAGGTCGCCGAGCCTGGCCAGCACCCAGTCCGGGACCTCCTCGCCAGCGCAGAGCGCGACGCAGATCTCCAGGGCGTAGCGGTCGACGAGCCGCCGCAGCGGGGCGGTGACGTGGGCGTACTCGGAGGCCAGCGCGGAGTGCTGCGGCTGCTCGGGCAGGTCGCCGTTGAAGCCGACGTAACCGCTGCCGCGAAGCAGGCGCGTGCACGCGACGACCATCGCCGCGTGGTGGGGCTTCGACACGTCCAGCGAGCGGATGAAGTCGGGGTAGAGCTGCTCAGCGGGCCACTCGATGCCGAGGGCGCGCGCGGTGCGGTGCAGCCGCTGGACGTCGTGGGGGTCGGCGGGCGGCAGGGTGCGCAGCAGTCCCACGCGGGCGTAGACCATCAGCGAGGCCGCGGCGAAGCCGGTGAGCAACGAGATCTGCGCGTTCCACGTCTCGACCGGCAGCATCGTGCGGAACTCCAGGCGCCACCGGCCGCCCTCGTCGATGATCTCCTGCTCGGGCAGCGGCAGGGACACCCCTCCGCGCGCGGCCTCCCGGGCGAGCCGCAGCTCGCCGACCTCCTGGAGCAGGGTGAACATCTCGTCGGCCGTGCCGGCGTCGAGCTGCTCCTGCAGGGTGGCGTAGTCGAGCTTGGCCCGGGAGCGCACCCGGGCGCGCTCGACGTCCACGTCGGTGCCCTCCCCGGTCTCGTCGACGCGGATCGTCCAGACCAGCGCCGGACGCACCTCGTCGGGCAGCAGCGAGCCGGCCTGCTCCGAGATGACGGTCGGGTGCAGCGGGATCTTGGAGTCCGCGCCGTACAGCGTCTCCCCCCGCCGGTTGGCCTCCACGTCGACCGGGTCGCCGGGGGTGATGAAGGCGCTGAGGTCGGCGATCGCGTAGCGCACGACGTACCCGTCGCCGTCGCGCTCGATGTGCATCGCCTGGTCGAGGTCGCGCGCCGAGGCCGGGTCGATGGTCACGAACGGCACGTCTGTCCTGTCGAGGTCCGGCATCCGCGGGCTGGCCGCGGCCTCGGCAGCGGCGCGTTCCACGGCCTCGGGGAACTCGGGCGTCACCTTCATCTCGGCCTGGATCGCGGCGATCCCCTCACGCAGCGTCTCGGCGGAGACGGTGTCGTCGCCGGTGCGGACTGTGATCACGCGGTTGCTGGGCATGCCCAGCACCCTAGCCAAGGCGGGCACGGCCGAGCCCCCTACTCTGGCCCGCGTGCTGATCCTGTTGCCGCCGAGCGAGGGCAAGACCGCTCCCCGACGCGGCAGGCCCCTCGACCTGTCCACCCTCGGGTCACCGGTCCTGACCCCGACCCGCGAGCGGGTCGTCGAGGCGGTGGTCGCCCTGGCGGCCCGTCCCGACGCCGCCGACCTGCTGGGCCTCGGCGGCACCCAGGCCGACCTCGTCGAGCTCGACGCGCGGCTGCGGACCTCCCCCACGACGCGGGCCGACCGGGTCTACACCGGTGTCCTGTACGACGCGCTGGGCTTCGACACGCTCTCCAGCGCCGCCAAGCGGCGTGCGACCAGCCGGGTGGCGATCACCTCGTCGGTCTTCGGCCTGGTGCGCCCCGGCGACCGCATCCCGTCCTACCGCCTCTCCGGCGACGTCAGCCTCCCCGGCCTGGGTCCGGTGGCGGGACTGTGGCGCGGGGCCCTGGGCGAGGCGGTCGAGGAGGCGGTCGGCTCCGGGCTGCTCGTCGACCTCCGATCCACGATGTACGCCGCGTTCTGGCGACCGCCGGCCGGGCTCGCGCCGCGGGTGGCCACCGTCCGCGTGCTGCACGAGTCGGGTGGCGTGCGCAAGGTGGTGAGCCACTTCAACAAGGCGACCAAGGGGCGGATCGTGCGCGCCCTGCTGGAGGACGGCGGCAACCCGCGCACCCCGGCCGCACTGGCACGGCTGCTGACCGACCTCGGCTGGACCGTGGAGGTCGGCGAGCCGACCACCCGCGGGACCCAGCTCGACGTCGTCGTCAGCGAGGTCTGACCGGGGTCAGAGACCCGACTCCGCGGTGCGGACGAGGATCCGCTGGCACTCCTCGCAGCGCACGACCTCGTCGACCGGCGACCGGCGGATCTGGACCAGCTCGGCGGCGTCCACGGTGATGTGGCACCCGCCGCACTGGCGGGCCCGCAGCTCCGCGGCACCGATGCCGGTCTTGGCGCGCAGCCGCTCGTAGAGCGCCATCAGGTCCTCGGGGATCCCGTCGGCGGCGGGCGCCCGCTCGGCCTCCGCGGCCGCCAGCTGCTCGTCGATCTCCGCCCAGCGGGCGTCCCGGGCGGTGGCGAGCTCGGCCACCTGGGCGTCCGTCTCGGCGAGCTGGGCGGTGAGCCGGTCCAGGGTCGCCTGGGCCTCCTCGAGCCGCTCCATGATCTCGAGCTCGGCGTCCTCGAGGGTGCTGACCCGGCGGTCGAGCGACGTCAGCTCGTGCTGCATCCGCTCGAGGTCCTTGGGGTTGGTGATGAGGCCGGCGTCCATGCGCTGCTGGTCGCGGGTGCGGCGGGCCTTGACCTGCTCCACGTCCGCGTCGGCCTTGCGCTGCTCGGCGGTGAGGTCGTCGACCACGATCCGGGCGTCGCGCAGCCGGTCGTCGACGTCGCCCCGACCGGTCTCCAGCTCGGCGATCCGGGCGATCTCGGGCAGCGCACGTCGCTGGTGGCGCAGCTGGTCGAGTCGCGCGTCGACGGCCTGGAGGTCGAGCAGCTTCAACTGGGCTTGCGGGTCGGCTTTCAACGCTCTCCTCGGATGGGGCTGTGCTGGCTGGTGCTCGCGGAGGGGGTCCCCTGCTCGACCCGGAACTGCCAGGGATCGGTGCAGCGGGTGCTCACGCGCGCCTCGACCCTATCGCCCAGCGCGCCGGCGAGGCGGGCCTGCACCACCGGCAGCCACGTCCACTCGGCCGCCCAGTGGGCGACGTCGACCAGGGCGGGCCCGTCGTGCTCGCGGAACTCCCCCGCGCGGTGGTGCCGCAGGTCGCTGGTGAGGTAGACGTCGACGTCCGACGCCGTCAGCCGGTCGAGCAGGAAGTCGCCAGCGCCCCCGCACAGCGCCACGCGTCGTACGGGCCGGTCCGGGTCGCCCGACACCCGCACGCCGTGGGCGGTGCTCGGCAGCACGGCAGCGACGTGCTCGGCGAAGGCCCGCAGCGTGGTGGGCGCCACGGAGCCGCTCCGGCCGGTGCCGGTGGACGCCCCGTCCTCCGCCGGGAGGATCGGGGCCAGGTCGGTGAGGCCCAGGGCGAGGGCCAGCGACTCCGACACCCCGCCGGAGGCCTGGTCGGCGTTGGTGTGGGCGGTCAGGAGCGCACAATCGCCCGTCACGAGGGTGTGCAGGGTGCGGCCCTTGGGCGTGGTGGCGGCGACCCCGTGGACGCCGGCGAGGAACAACGGGTGGTGCGTGACCAGCAGGTCGGCGCCCCAGTCGACGGCCTCCCGGGCGACCTCCGGGGTCGGGTCGACGGCCAGGAGGACACGCCGTACGTCGGTCGCCGGGTCGCCGGCGGCGAGCCCGACCGCGTCCCAGGAGTCGGCGGTGGCGGGCGGGTACCAGCCGTGGAGCAGGTCGACGACCTCGGCGAGCGTCGGAGGGGCCGCGGGGGTGGACATGCGGGCAGGCTAGTTGACCTGCCGGTCCCGGCCCTCCCAGTAGGGCTGGCGGAGCTTGAACTTCTGGAGCTTGCCGGTCGCCGTCCGGGCGAGGACCTCGCGGAACTCGATCGAGGTGGGCGCCTTGTAGCCGGCCGCCTTGTCCTTGCACCAGGCGATCAGCTCGGCCTCGGTCACGTCCGACCCCTCGGCGAGCACGACGAGGGCCTTGATGGTCTCGCCCCACTTCTCGCTGGGCACCCCGATCACGGCGACCTCGGCGACCGCCGGGTGGGAGAAGAGCACGTCCTCCACCTCGATCGACGAGACGTTCTCGCCGCCGGTGATGATCACGTCCTTCTTGCGGTCGCTGATCGTGAGGTAGCCGTCGTCGCCGATGACGCCGCCGTCACCGGTGTGGAACCACCCACCGTCCAGCGCCCTGGCCGACTCCTCCGGCTGCTCCCAGTAGCCCTCGAGGACGACGTTGGAGCGTGCCAGCACCTCGCCGTTCTCGTCGGTCCGCAGCCGTACGCCGAGCGCCGGGGCGCCCGCGCGCGTCAGCCGGGTCGCGCGCTCCTCGGCCGAGAGACCGTCCCACTCGGCGCGGGTGCGGTTGAAGGTCAGCAGCGGCGAGGTCTCGGTGAGGCCGTAGATCTGGACGAACTCCCAGCCCAGCTCCTCCTCGACGCGGACGACGGTCTTCGTCGGGGGCGGAGCGCCGGCCATGATGATCCGGACCCTGTCCCGCCCGGGGATCTCGCCCTCCCAGGTCTGGGCGGCCTCGAGGACGGCCGCGGCGACCGCCGGGGCAGCGCACATGACGGTGACCCCGTGGTCGCGGACCCGGCGCAGGATATCGGCGCCGTCGACCTTGCGCAGCACCACCTGCGGGACGCCCAGACCGGTCATCGCGAACGGCATCCCCCACCCGTTGGCGTGGAACATCGGCAGCGTGTGGAGGTAGACGTCCCGGTCGGTGACGGCGGCGTGCATCGCGAACGTGACGGCGTTGACCCAGATGTTGCGGTGGGTGATCTGCACGCCCTTCGGGCGGGCGGTGGTGCCGGAGGTGTAGTTGATGCAGGCCGTCGCGCTCTCGTCGGGCTCCCACGCGCGGGGCTCGACGCCCTCCGCGGCGAACATGTCGCTGTCGTCGCCGATCACGAAGCGGTGCTCCGCGGTGACGCCGGAGAGGGCCTCGTCGAGCTCGGGGTCGACGTACAGGACGCGGGCGCCGGAGTGCTCGACGATGTAGGACACCTCGTCGGGGCGGAGCCGGAAGTTGACGGGCACGAGCACGCGTCCCGAGCCGGCCACGCCGAAGAACGACGTCAGCAGCCGGGCGGAGTTGTGGGAGACCACCGCGACGCGGTCGCCGACCTCGAGGCCGAGCTCGTCGAGCCGGGCCGCCTGCCGACGGGCCAGCGCCGCCAGCTCGGCGTACGTGAGGTCGCCCAGCGAGGGCGCCGGCTGGTCCGGCTCGTCGACCACGCCGACCCGGTCGCCGTAGACGGCCCGGGCGCGGTCGATGAAGTCCGTGACGCTGAACGGGACGAACATGGCACTCCTCATGGTCGGACGGGTCGACACTGCACGCTGGTCGCCACTGTGGCACGCGTCACCCGGGCGTCGCGAGGGATCGTCCGCCGGAAGCGACGGACGGCCGCCCCGGCGCGACGAGTGGCCGCATGAGAGACCTCTCATGGTCGTCTCATCGGCCCTCCATCAACGACCGCGACAGTGGCGGCATGAGCTCGTGGGTGAAGACGCTGGTCGTGCTGGCACTGGTCGTGCCCATGACGGCGTACGTCGCCGGCTCCCTGGTGGCCTCGAGCTCCTACGAGCCGAGCGACCGCCGGCCGGTGATCATCCAGGACGCGCCGTTGCGGGAGCCGACGTCTAGCCCCGTACCCGACGCCACGGCACCGACGCCGGCCACCGGCACGACGCGCTCCTCGCGACCCGCTCCGACACGCGCACCCACCGGTCCCGGCGCCGGTCGCGGCACCGGGCAGCCGCCACCCTCAGGCACCGTCGAGGATGATGACGCCACCGTCGTCCTGCCGCCGCCCACGTCGGTGGACGACGACGATGATGACGATGACGACGACGGCCCGGAAGAGAGCGATGACGACGAGGGGGACGACGACGGGGACGACGACTGATGCCGTCCGGGCGCCACGCAACGGCCCCCTCGCCCAGGTGTCGGTCCGCACCCGGATCACGGTCGTCATCTCCCTGCTCACCGCCATCGCGATGGCGGGGGCCGGAGGCCTCGTCTACGCCCTGGAGTCGGCGCGCATCGAGCGCGCGGTCAACGAGCAGATCGACCAGGAGATCGCCGAGTTCCGCGAGCTCCGCGTCGACCCCAACACCGGCGACCCGTTCGACGACGTGGGCCGCCGGCTCAACGTGTTCCTGACCCGCAACGTGCCCGACGACGACGAGATGCTCGTCAGCTACGTCGCGGGCCAGTTCATCGAGCGCAGCGCCAACCGCTACGGCCAGGACTTCCTCGACGACCCCGCCTACCAGGGCGCCGTCGAGGCAGGGGCGACCGACGGCGGCACCGAGGTCATCGAGTCCGACCGCTACGGCGAGGTCTGGGTGACCGTGGTCCCGGTGCGCAACGCCCAGAGCTCGGGCGCGCTGATCCTCGTCAACTTCCTGGCCGACGAGCACGAGGAGCTCGAGCGCACGCTGCGCACCTACGCCCTCGTGGCGCTGCTGTCGCTGGGGCTGATCGCCACCATCGCCGGCTTCCAGTCCGGGCGCCTGCTGGCCCCGCTGCGCGTGCTCGAGGAGACGGCCCGGGACATCACGACCACGGACCTGTCCCGGAGGATCCCCGAGCAGGGCAACGACGACATCACCGCCCTCACCCGCACGATCAACCTGATGCTCGAGCGGCTCGACTCCGGGTTCTCCGACCAGCGCCGGTTCCTCGACGACGCCGGCCACGAGCTCAAGACCCCGCTCACGGTGCTGCGCGGGCACCTCGAGCTCCTCGACCCCGACGACCCGGACGAGGTGCGGGAGACCCGCGACCTGCTGCTCGCGGAGTCCGACCGCATGTCCCGGCTGGTGGGCGACCTCATCGTGCTGGCCAAGACCCGACGCCCCGACTTCCTCGCACCCGTGCCGGTCGACGTGGCCGCACTGACCCCCACGCTGCTGGCGACCGCGCGGGGCCTCGGTGACCGCGACTGGCAGCTCGACGCCGTGGCCGACGGCACCGTCACCGTCGACGAGCAGCGCATCACCCAGGCGGTCCTCCAGCTCGCCGACAACGCGGTCAAGCACACCGACCCCGGCGACACCATCGCGATCGGCTCCTCGCTCGCGGACGGCACGCTGCGCCTGTGGGTCCGCGACACCGGCCCCGGTGTCCCCCAGCGCCACCGCGCCGCCATCTTCGAGCGGTTCGGCCGCGGCGACGTGCGCGCCGGCGACGAGGGCTTCGGCCTGGGACTGTCGATCGTCCGCGCCATCGCCGAGGCGCACGGCGGCTCCGTCACCGTCGGTGACGCGGACCCGCCGGGAGCCCGCTTCGAGCTCGTCCTGCCCACCCACGCCGAGGAGGCGTCCCCATGGCCCAGATCCTGATCGTCGAGGACGAGGAGCGCATCGCCTCCTTCGTCGCCAAGGGCCTGCGGGCCGAGGGCCACCAGCCCACGGTCGTCGGGGACGGTCCCGGAGGTCTCGACGAGGCGCTCTCGGGCCGCTTCGACCTGCTCGTGCTCGACATCGGCCTGCCCGGCATGGACGGGTTCGAGCTGCTCGACCAGCTGCGCTCCCAGGGCAGCAGGATGCCGGTGATCGTGCTGACGGCCCGCGACTCGGTCACCGACACGGTGACTGCTCTCGACAACGGGGCCGACGACTACATGGCCAAGCCGTTCCGCTTCGCCGAGCTGATGGCGCGGGTCCGGCTGCGGCTGCGCACGGCCGACGCCGCCGACGCCCGACCCCACGAGGAGGTGCTGCGGGTCGCCGGCGTGGAGCTCGACCGGCGCACCCGCCGGGTGACGGTGGGCGGCACCGAGCTCGACCTCTCGGCACGCGAGTTCGCGCTGGCCGAGATATTCATGCTCAACCCCGGCCAGGTCCTCACCCGTGAGCAGCTGCTCGACCACGTCTGGGGCTACGACTTCGACCCCGGGTCCAACGTCGTCGACGTGTACGTCGGCTACCTGCGGCGCAAGGTCGGCAGCGACACCATCGCGACCGTGCGCGGGGTCGGCTACCGCTTCCGGCCGGCGTGACCCGTCCCGGCGTCGGGGGGATCGCCGGGACGGGTCAGCCGCGGACCTTGAAGCCCGCGAGGCTCCCGCGGGGCTGACGCGCGAGCACGGGCTCGAGCGCGTCGACGACCTCGTGCGGGGCGGGCCTTGCTGCGGGGTCGTGCAGGAGCATCGCCCCGATGACCTTGACGACCTCGTCCGGCACCCCGTCGGGCAGGGCGCGGGGGGCGGCTGCCACCTGCGGCAGGCGCTCCTCGAGCGTGTCGGCCCGGGGTCGCGGGTCGTCGAACGCCCGGTGTCCCGCGACCGCCTCGAAGAGGGTCGCGCCGAGACCCCAGACGTCGCTGGCGTACGACGGCTCGACCTCACCCGGGTCGCACTGCTCGGGCGACATGTAGGCGTCGGTGCCGATGAGGTGCCTCAACCGGCGGGCGTCCTCCTCCGGGCGGGCCACCGAGAGGTCGATGAGCCGCGCGGGCGCGCCCATGATGATGTTGCTGGGCTTGATGTCCAGGTGCGTCCAGCCGATGTGGCGCAGGTAGTGCAGCGACGCGGCCACGTCGATGGCCAGCGGGAGGTACTGCTGCTCCTGCAGGCGGCCGTAGCGGCGTACGAGGGACGACAGGCGCGGCCCGTCGATGTGCTCGAGCACCACGTGCGGTCGCGGCCCGTCGAGGTCGTGGCGCAGGCCGCGGACCACCACGGGGTGGTTGACCGCGGCCAGGGCGGCCACCTCCCGGCGCAGGCCGCGCCGGGAGGAGCCGTCGTCCACCTGGTCGGGACGGAGCAGCTTGACCACGACGGGTGAGTACGTCACCTCGTCGAAGGCGAGCCACGCCTCGTAGGCAGCTCCCCCACCGAGCTTGCGGACCGCGGTCAGCTCCCCGGTGATGGCGTCGCCCTCGGCGAGCCGCCAGCTCTGCTCCTCGCGTCCCATGCTGATCAGCGGCGGGTGTCGTTGCGGCTGCGGTCGTTGGTCTTGTTGGCCGACCAGTCGCGCTTCTTGTCGCCGGCACCGTCGCGGGTCCAGTCGCGGGTCTTGTCGCCACGGCTGTTGTCGCGGTCCCGGCTCACCGCGCTGTAGCGGCTGTTGGTGTTGTCGTTGGTCTCGCGGCTGCGGGACTGGGTGTCACCGTCGTCGTCACCGTTGGTGTTGTCGTCGTCGTTGGTGTCGTCGTCGTCGTCATCGGCGACCAGGACCAGCTCGACCGAGTCGTCGTCGCGCTTGAGGGCCTCGTCGGCGTTGACGGCCGGGGCCTGCATGCCGATCAGGCCGATGGCCGTGAGGCTGGCGACACCGAGCAGGGCGGTGGGGATGATCTTCTTCATCGTGGTTCCTCTCGTCGGGGGCCGGTGGCCCCGGTGGACTGGGACCACTCTGGCGACGAGGTGTGAGGCGGCCATGAGCCGTCGATGAGACCGTTCTCATGCGGGCTGCTGCCGCACGGGACGTGGTGCGTCGGGACGGTTTCGAACCGCCGACCGCTCGGGTGTAAACCGAGTGCTCTACCGCTGAGCTACCGACGCGTGTCCGACCACCCTATGAAATGAGTTGAACCGCTGGCGTCTCGGGTCACCAGCGGTTCAACACCATGAACAATACGAGGGCCGCCCAAGCGTGTCCCGCGTTTTTCGCAGATCAGCCGAAATTCCCGCCCAGCCGTCTAGACCAGGCCTACCCGAGGGCGGCGCGGAGCTGCTCGAGGTGCTGGTCCAGGTCGCGACCGTCGGCGTTGGCGTTGTGCACCGCCCACCGCAGCACCCCGTCCTTGTCGATGACGTACGACGAGCGGTACGGCGCGCCCTTGGCCTCGTTGAAGACCTCGTAGGCACGCGACACCTCCCCGTGCGGCCAGAAGTCCGACAGCAGCGGGAAGTTGAGGCCCTCGGCGTCCGCGAAGGCCCGCAGCGAGTAGACCGGGTCGCAGGAGATGCCCAGCACCTCGGTGTCGAAGGTCATGAACTCGTCGAGGCGGTCCCGGATCCCCGACATCTCGCCGGTGCAGATCCCGGAGAAGGCGTACGGGTAGAACAGCAGCGCCACCGCCTTGACCCCGCGGTAGGAGGACAGGGTGACGTCCTGGCCGAACTGGTCGCGCAGCGTGAAGTCGGGCGCCCCCGCGCCGAGGGTGAGGCCCGTCATGCCCGGCCCCCGCCCCGGTCGTCGTCCCACCCGGCCAGGTCGCGCTTGAGGACCTTCCCGGTGGCGTTGCGCGGCAGCTCGTCGAGGAAGACGATCTCGCGGGGCACCTTGTAGCGCGCCAGGTGGGTCTTCACGTGGTCCTTCAGCTCGTCCTCGGTCACGTCGCCCCGGCGGGCGACGAAGGCGCGCAGGCGCGTGCCGTAGTCGTCGTCGTCCACCCCGACCGCGGCCGCCTCGGCCACCGCCTCGTGGGCGACCAGGCAGTCCTCGACCTCCTTGGGGAAGACGTTCTCGCCGCCCGAGACGATCATCTCGTCGTCGCGCCCGTCGACGTACAGGCGTCCGTCCTCGTCGAAGCGGCCGACGTCGCCGGTGGCCATCAGGCCGTCGACCATGTCCTTGCTGCCGCCGCCGGTGTAGCCCTCGAAGAGCAGGTTGTTGCCGACGAAGATCCGTCCCGACGTGCCGGCGGGCACCTCGTGCCCGTCCTCGCCGTAGATCCGGACCACGGTCCCGTACGGCGGCCGGCCGGCCGAGGAGGGCGCCTCACGCAGGTCCTGCGGCGTGGCGATGGAGGCGTAGGCCACCTCGGTCGAGCCGTAGATGTTGTAGAGGTTGTCGCCGAAGTGGTCCATCCACGACGTCGCGAGCGTGCCCGGCAGGGCGGAGCCGGAGGCGGCCACGACCCGGAGGGTCGGCATCCGGTGCTCGGCGAGCACGTCCTCGTCGAGGGCGAGGATCCGCTGCAGCATCACCGGGATGACCACCAGCGACTCGCACCGGTGCTCCTCGACGGTCCGCAGCGCGTTCTCCGGGTCGAACTTGCGGTGCAGGACCACGGTGGAGCCCAGCAGCATCGCCAGCGCGAGGTGGGCGAAGCCCCACGTGTGGAAGAGCGGGGCCGCGATGTGGGTGCGCCAGCCGTGCCGCAGCGGCATCCGCGAGAGCATCGAGACGGCGGCGTCGATGCCGGCCTCGTTGCGGGGTGCGCCCTTGGGGGTGCCGGTGGTGCCGCTGGTGAGGATCACGATGCGCGCGTGCCGTCGCGGCGGGTCGAGCTCGGCGTCGTCGTGGCCGACGATGAGCGCCTCGATCGTCCGCTCCTGGTCCGAGTCGGTCCAGGCGATCAGCCGCTGCTCGACGTGCGCATTCGCGAGCAGCCCGGTGAACTCCTCGTCGTGGATGACCACGCTCGGCTGCTCGCGCTCCAGCACGTCCACCAGCTGGGGGCCGGCGAACGCGGTGTTGAGGTAGAGGAGGTCGGCGCCCAGCTTGGCCACCGCGATGGAGGCGTCCACGAAGCCGCGGTGGTTGCGGCACATGATCGCGACCGAGTCGCCCTCGCCGACGCCGAGACCGGCCAGTCCACGTGCCAGCGCGTTGCTGCGGCGCTGCATCTCGCCGAACGTGAGCTCGCCGAGCTCGTCGACCAGCCCGACCCGGTCGGGGTTGCGGACCGCCAGCGAGGCGAAGCCACCGGCCGGTCCGGTCCCCCAGCGCACGACGGTGCGCCCGAGCGCCACCAGCGTGCGGGGTCCGTAGGGCCGGATGACGCCCGCGCCACCGAGCACCCGCAGGGTCGTGGCCGCGTTGGACGCGTGGGCGCGCAGAGAGTTCACCAATGTCGGTCCTGGCGTGAGTAGGGGGTGTCGGGTCAGACGGGCGTCTTGGGAGCGACCAGACGGCTCGCCTGCCAGTCGGCGCTCACTGCCGCCGTCGTCGTCTGCGAGAGGCCCGCGATCGGTGCCGCCTCGGCGACGTCCGCCGCGTCCACGCTCTGGGGTCGTCCGACCTTGGGCGTGAGGAGCCAGATCGCTCCACCGCCGACCAGGTCGGTCAGCGCGTCGACGAGCCCGTCCACGAGGTCACCGTCGTCCCGGCGCCACCACAGGATGACGGCGTCGACCACGTTGCCGTAGTCACCGTCCACCATGTCGGCGTCGATGGTGTCCTCGATCGCGACCCTGAGCTCGTCGTCGACGTCGTTGTCCCAGCCGAGTTCCTGGATGACCATTCCGGGCGCAATGCCCAGTCGCTCTGCGGCACCTGTTGCCGGGGCAGCTCCGCCACCCACCGTCGAGCTCACGCCACGCCTCCGTTCGTCAAGGGGTCCGCACGAGTGCGGAAGTGGGTGGTAGTCCATCGGAGTTGCCGCAGAGTCGCAACCCTGCGCCTGCGTTGTCCCGCTGAACGGGCGTCTCCGTCCGATGATTGTGCGTACTCATGGGTAGATTTCGCAGGCTGGCGGTGCGTGACACGATGCACAGGTGAGTGACGAGTCCAAGACCGCCGAGACCCCCTCCTCCACCGCCGCCCAGCCGCGTGCGGTCATCCACGAGGGGCTGCCCACGCAGCTGCCCGACATCGATCCGGACGAGACCGTCGAGTGGCTCGACTCCTTCGACGCCATGCTCGACGACAAGGGTCGCGAGCGTGCGCGCTACGTGATGCTGCGGCTCCTCGAGCGGGCCCGCGAGAAGCAGGTCGGCGTCCCCGCCCTGCGCAGCACCGACTACATCAACACCATCCCGCCGGAGCGCGAGCCGTGGTTCCCGGGCGACGAGGACATCGAGCGTCGCATCCGCGCCTTCATCCGGTGGAACGCCGCCGTGATGGTGTCCAGCGCCAACCGCAAGGGCCTCGAGGTCGGCGGCCACATCGCGACCTACCAGTCCTCCGCGAGCCTCTACGAGGTCGGCTTCAACCACTTCTTCCAGGGCAAGGACCACGAGGGCGGTGGCGACCAGATCTACATCCAGGGCCACGGCTCGCCGGGCATCTACTCCCGGGCGTTCCTCGAGGGCCGCATCACCGAGGAGCAGCTCTACCGCTTCCGCCAGGAGGTCCAGCACGGTGCCGGCGCCGGCCTCCCGTCGTACCCCCACCCCCGGCTCATGCCGGACTTCTGGGAGTTCCCGACGGTGTCGATGGGCCTCACGGCCATCAACTCGATCTACCAGGCGCGCTTCAACCGCTACATGCACAACCGCAAGATCAAGGACACCTCGCAGCAGCGCGTGTGGGCCTTCATGGGTGACGGTGAGATGGCCGAGCCCGAGTCGCTGGGCGCGATCCGCATCGCCGCGCGCGAGGAGCTCGACAACCTCACCTGGATCATCAACTGCAACCTGCAGCAGCTCGACGGCCCGGTGACCGGCAACGGCAAGATCATCCAGGAGCTCGAGGCCAACTTCCGCGGCGCCGGGTGGAACGTCATCAAGGTCATCTGGGGCCGTGAGTGGGACGCCCTGCTCGCCAAGGACGTCGACGGCGTCCTGGTCAACCAGATGAACTCCACCCCGGACGGGCAGTTCCAGACCTACTCCACCGAGGACGGCGGCTACATCCGCGACCACTTCTTCGGCATGGACCCGCGCCTGCGCAAGATGGTCGAGCACATGAGCGACTCGCAGATCGAGAAGCTCCCCCGCGGTGGTCACGACTACCGCAAGGTGTACGCCGCGTTCGACGCCGCGACCAAGCACACCGGCCAGCCGACCGTGATCCTGGCGCACACCATCAAGGGCTGGACGATCGACGCCCTCGAGGGCAAGAACGCCACCCACCAGATGAAGAAGCTCACGCCCGCGGACCTCAAGAAGTTCCGCGACCGGCTCTACCTCCCGATCAGCGACAAGGAGCTCGAGGAGTCCTACGAGAAGACCGGCGGGGCACCGTTCTTCCACCCCGGCGCGGACTCCCCCGAGATCGAGTACATGATGGAGCGCCGCAAGCAGCTCGGCGGTTCCGTCCCGCGCCGGGTGCTGCGCGCCGAGCCGCTCACGCTCCCCGGCGACAAGATCTACTCCGAGCTCAAGCAGGGGTCGGGCAAGAACAAGATCGCCACCACGATGGCCGTCGTCCGGCTCCTCAAGGACTGGATGAAGGACCCGGGGATCGGCAACCGGATCGTGCCGATCGCTCCCGACGAGTACCGCACCTTCGGCATGGACTCCATGTTCCCGAGCGCGAAGGTCTACAACCCCGGCGGCCAGCAGTACGAGTCGGTCGACCGCAAGCTGCTGCTGTCCTACAAGGAGTCGGCGCAGGGCCAGATGCTGCACGAGGGCATCTCCGAGGCCGGCGCCGTGGCGTCGGCGACGGCGGCCGGCTCGGCGTACTCCACGCACGGCGAGCACATGATCCCGTTCTACATCTTCTACTCGATGTTCGGGTTCCAGCGCACCGGTGACTCGATCTGGGCGATGGCCGACCAGCTCGCCCGCGGGTTCCTCATCGGTGCCACCGCCGGTCGCACCACGCTGACCGGCGAGGGCCTCCAGCACGCCGACGGCCACTCGCCGCTCATCGCGGCGACCAACCCGGCGGTCGTGCACTACGACCCGGCGTTCGCCTTCGAGGTCAGCCACATCATGCAGTCGGGCCTCGAGCGGATGTACGGCGCCGACGCGGAGAACGTGATCTTCTACATCACGGTCTACAACGAGCCGGTGAGCCAGCCCGTCGAGCCGTCCGACGTCGACGTCGAGGGCATCCTCAAGGGCATCCACAAGGTGAGCACCGGCGAGGGCGAGGGCCCGCGGGTCCAGCTGCTCTCGTCCGGTGTCGGCTACCCCTGGATCAAGGACGCCGCCACGATGCTCGCCGAGGACTGGGGCGTCACGGCCGACACGTGGTCGGTCACCTCCTGGAACGAGCTGGCCCGCGAGGCCGTGGAGGCCGAGGACTGGAACCTCCTGCACCCCGAGGAGCCGCAGCGCACCCCGTTCGTCACCGGCAAGCTCTCCGGTCACGACGGCCCGTACGTCGCGGTGACCGACTACATGTCGGCCGTCCCGCTGCAGATCGCCCGGTGGGTCCCCGGTGACTACTGCGTGCTCGGCGCCGACGGGTTCGGCTTCGCCGACACCCGACCGGCCGCTCGCCGGTTCTTCCGGATCGACGCCGAGTCGGTCGTCGTCCGGACGCTGCGTGCGCTCGCCGACGC
This sequence comes from Nocardioides sp. Soil777, assembly GCF_001428425.1. NCBI lineage: Bacteria > Bacillati > Actinomycetota > Actinomycetes > Propionibacteriales > Nocardioidaceae > Nocardioides > Nocardioides sp. Soil777. The sequence goes on along the minus strand of NZ_LMSN01000003.1, from coordinate 11,164 downwards.
CGGCGAGATCGAGCCCGACCTCGTCACCAAGGCCGTCGCGAAGTACCGCATCGACGACCCGACCGCCGTCAAGGACGTCAAGCAGGAGGGCGGCGACGCCTGAGGGACGAAGGCGTTGCCGCCCTGACGGTGGTCGAGCGAGCGGCGCGACCGAGCCAGCGAGGTCGCGACCCGCGTGCCGAGGCCTGGCGGCGACGCCTGAGGTGACCTACGCGCCGGTGCCCATCTTCTTGAGGGTGTGCACCGGCGCGACGGGCGCGTCCCCGGCCTCGGCCTGCAGCGGCACCAGGTCGGGCCCGTGCTCGAGCAGGGTCCGCCAGTGGTCCCGCTCGTAGACCGCGGGCTCGGTCGAGCGGATGAAGTCGTTGACGATCTTCACGAAGCGCTGCGGGTGGTCCTTGTGCGGGAAGTGTCCCGCGTTGGGGATGATCTCGACCCGGGCGCTGGGCGCGAGGGCCGCGGCGTTGCCCGCGTGCCGCACCGGGATGACCTGGTCGTTGCGACCCCACACCACGCACATCGGCATGGCCTCGGTGAGGTAGGCCCGGTCGGCCATGGTCACGATCTGCCCGCGCCAGTCGACGACGGCGCGGACGACGTGGCGGATCGCCGCCCGGGTGCGCGGGTCCTTGAAGGAGTCGTAGATGTCGGCGAGCTCGGTCAGGTCGCGCGTGGCGCGGACCCCGGTGGCGGCCAGGGCGCGCATGCCCGCCGTGCCGACGTGCCTGACCCCGGGAAGCGTGAGCAGCCCCATCGCCTGGTGGAAGCCGGGCGTCGTGATCGCTCGGATCGCGGGCGTCACCTCGGGACCCAGGCCGCCCGAGCCGACCAGGATGAGGCGCTCAGTGCGCTCGGGGAACTGGTAGGCGAACTGCATCGCCACTCCCCCGCCGAAGCTGTGGCCCACGACGCTCACCCGGTCGATGCCGAGGACGGTGAGCAGGTCGCGCATGCCGTTGGCGTAGCCGCCGACGCTGTAGTCCGCGCGGGGCTTGTCCGACTCCCCGTGGCCGAGGAGGTCGGGGGCGATCACGGTGTAGCGGCGAGCGAGCGAGTCGATGACCGGCGCCCACGTGGTGTGGTCGCAACCGAGCCCGTGGAGCAGGAGCAGCGCGGGACCGGAGCCGGTGACGACGTAGGCGCGACGGTGTCCGTGGATCGTGACGTGCTGGACCCGTGCCTGCACGGGTGCGCCGCTGCTGCTCACCGGACCTCCGGGGGTAGGTAGGTGGTGCCCTGGTGGTGTCTGGAGGACGATTCAACCAGAACCTGTTCCATCTCGGCCCCCCGAACCTCGTCCGGACGGGCGCAACGTCGCGATTTCGTTACCTGAACGAGGCTCAGGCCCGTCCGGCGCGTGACGGCTGGTGCGGGTGTGACTAGCCTCGGTCCATGGGCCGGGCGGAGCAGGAGAAGCGGGACCGGATCTCGGCCGCCCTCCAGCGCGCCACCGGCAGCCTGAGCACGGCCGCCACGGCCGCGATGTCGACCCGGATGACGTGGTGGGACGACCTGAGCGCGGAGGACCGCTCCTGGGTCGGCGTGATCGTCCAGGCCGGTGTGAAGGGGTTCGTCGACTGGTACGGCGACACCGGCGGCGTGAGCTCCGCCCCCCTGTCCGCGTCGGTCTTCGGGGCGGCCCCCCGCGAGCTGACCGGGGCCATCAACCTCCAGCAGACCGTCGAGCTGGTCCGGCTGACCATCGAGGTGGTCGAGGCCAACATCGACGACATCCTCGGCCCCGACGACGCGCCGTCGGTGCACGAGGCGGTGCTCCGCTACGCCCGCGAGGTCGCCTTCGCCACCGCGGAGGTCTACGCCCGCGCCGCAGAGGTGCGGGGAGCCTGGGACGCCCGCCTCGAGGCACTCGTCGTGGACGCCGTGCTGCGCTCGGAGGCCGACGAGACGGTGCTCTCCCGCGCCAGCGCCCTCGGGTGGGGCGCGCGAGGCGACGTCGCGGTGGTGCTGGGCCGGGTCCCGGCCCAGCGCACCGAGACCGATGTCTTCGAGGAGGTACGCCGCACGGCCCTGGCCTGCGGCATGGACGCGCTCTGCGCCACGCAGGGCGAGAAGCTCGTGGTGATCCTGGGCGGGGTGGACGATCCCCACAAGTCCGCGCTGCGCATCGTCGAGCACTTCGGCGAGGGTCCCGTCGTGGTCGGTCCGGTCGCCCCGGACCTGTCCCACGCGCACGGCTCGGCCCGGGCGGCACTGTCGGCCCACCGCTCCGCCACCGGCTGGCCGCAGGCGCCCCGACCGGTCCGCAGCGACGAGCTGCTGCCCGAGCGGGCCCTCGCCGGGGACGGCCATGCGCGGCGCAGCCTGGTCGACGACGTCTACCTCCCGCTCCTGGGAGCGCGCGGGACCCTGATCGAGACGCTCTCGACGTACTTCCTCCACGGTGGCTCCATCGAGGCCACCGCCCGCACCCTGTTCGTGCACCCCAACACGGTGCGCTACCGCCTCAAGCAGGCCGCCGAGGTCACCGGCCTCACCCCGACCCGACCGCGCGACGCCTTCACCGTCCAGATCGCCCTGATCCTCGGCCGCCAGTCCGGTCGCGAGTGACGACCTCCACATCTTTGTAGGGATCCCACAAAGAAAGGGGTCCTCTTTTCGTGGACGTCGACCCGGCGCGGCGGGGGCTCGACCCGCCAGTCTTGACGTGTGCTCGTCATCGTCGCTCCCGGCCAAGGTGCCCAGACCCCCGGATTCCTCACGCCCTGGCTCGAGGACCCCACGTTCGCCAGCCGGTTCGACTGGCTCTCCACCGTGGCGGGCCTCGACCTGGCCCACTACGGCACCGAGGCGGACGCCGAGACCATCAGGCGCACGGAGATCGCCCAGCCGCTGCTGGTCGCCACCGGCCTGATCGCCGCGCTCGACCTCTTCCCGCACCCCAGTGACGCGTTCCAGCGCGTCGGCGCGGTGGCCGGCCACAGCGTCGGCGAGATCGCGGCCGCGGCCGGCGCTCGCGTCATCACCGCCGAGCAGGCCATGGTGCTGGTCCGCGAGCGGGGCAAGGCGATGGCCGGCGCCGCCGCGCAGACCCCGACGGGCATGACCGCGGTCCTCGGTGGCGACCGCGAGGAGGTGCTGGAGTCGATCTCGCGGCACGGCCTCACCCCTGCCAACGACAACGGTCCCGGCCAGATCGTGGCCGCCGGCACCATGGAGCAGCTGGCGGCGTTCGCCGACGCTCCCCCGGCCAAGGCACGGCTGATCCCGCTCAGCGTCGCGGGCGCCTTCCACACCACGCACATGCAGCCGGCCGTGGGCCACCTCGCCGGCCTGGCCCGCTCGGTGTCCACGCACGACCCGCGCACGGCGGTGATCTCCAACCGCGACGGCCAGGTCGTCCACGACGGGCGTGAGGTGCTGGCCCGGATCGTCGGCCAGATCGCCGCCCCGGTCCGCTGGGACCTGTGCATGGACGCCATGCTCGACCTCGGAGTCACCGGCGTCCTGGAGATGCCGCCGGCGGGCACCCTCACGGGCATCGCCAAGCGCGCCATGAAGGGCGTGGAGACCTTCGCCCTCAAGACCCCCGACCAGCTCGACGACGCCCGGGCCTTCGTCGACAAGCACGGCGAGCGGTCCGTCATCGAGACCACGCCGACCTGGCGGATGGTCGTCTCCCCCGGCAAGGGCACCTTCCACCGCTCCGCGGAGGCGGCCGACGCCGACGTCCTGCCCGCGGGCTGCGTGATCGGCGAGGTCGCCAGCACGCGCGACCGGACCACGGTCACGGCCCTGCACGGCGGACAGGTCGTCGAGTGGCTCGTCGAGGACGGCGACATCGTCTCCCCCGGCCAGCCCCTCGTGCGCCTGCACCCGCAGGGTGGTGCCGCCTGATGGGCGCCACCATCAGCACGACCACCGGCGCACCCCACGCGGCGATCCTCGGCATCGGTGCCTACCGCCCGGTGCGGGTCGTCCCCAACGCCGACGTCGTCGACGCCATCGACTCCAGCGACGAGTGGATCCAGCAGCGCTCGGGCATCAAGACGCGGCGCTGGGCGGGTCCCGAGGAGTCGGTCCAGATGATGTCGGTCGAGGCGTCACGGATCGCCCTCGAGCGCGCCGGCCTCGACGCCAGCCAGATCGACTGCGTCGTCGTCGCCACCGTCAGCCACCTGCTCCAGACCCCCGCCGTGGCCACCGCCATCGCCCACGAGCTCGGCACCGGTCAGGCCGCTGCCTTCGACATCTCGGCGGCGTGCTCCGGCTTCTGCCACGGCATCTCGCTGGCCTCCGACTTCGTCCGCGCCGGCAGCGCCAAGCACGTCCTGGTCATCGGCGTCGAGCGCCTCACCGACATCCTCGACCTCACCGACCGCGGCACGGCCTTCATCTTCGCCGACGGCGCGGGTGCCGCGGTCGTCGGTCCCAGCGACACCCCGGGCATCGGCCCGGTCGTGTGGGGGTCGGACGGCGAGCAGTTCGACCTGATCCGGCAGCGCGAGGACTGGCGCGACGTCGTGGGCAGCCCCGAGGTCCCCGGCAGCGGCGTGATGCCCCACTTGGTGATGCAGGGCAACCCCGTGTTCCGCTGGGCGTCCTTCGCCATGGCCAAGATCGGCCAGCAGGCGCTCGACAGCGCCGGCATCAGCCTCGACGAGCTCGACGTCTTCGTCCCGCACCAGGCCAACATGCGGATCATCGACGCGATGGCCCGCTCCATGAAGCTCCCCAGCACCGTGCGGATCGCCCGCGACGTTGCCGACCAGGGCAACACCTCGGCTGCCTCGGTCCCGCTCGCGCTCGACCGGATGATCGCCGAGGGCGAGGCCAGGTCCGGCGACACGGCTCTCCTGATCGCCTTCGGCGCCGGACTCTCGTACGCCGCCCAGGTCGTCACGGTCCCCTGACCGCCACCCGCCTGTCACCAGCTCCGCCAGATTTCCCCGTTTCACCACCACCGCAGTAGCCATCAGAAAGGAAGGCCCCATGGCCACCACCGAAGAGATCCGCGCCGACCTCGCCGAGATCGTCAACGAGGTCGCCGGCATCGACGCCGACGACGTGCAGCTCGACAAGTCGTTCGTCGACGACCTGGACGTCGACTCGCTCTCGATGGTCGAGGTCGTCGTGGCGGCCGAGGAGAAGTTCGGCGTCACGATCCCCGACGACGAGGTCAAGAACCTCAAGACCGTCGGCGACGCCGTCGCCTTCATCGAGCGCGCCCAGGGCTGACGACCCCCGTCCGGTGGCCGGGTCCGCCCGGCCACCGGCAGTCGTCGCACCATCCTCCTCGAGAAACGGAAGACCAGATGAGCTCGACCCGCGTAGTGGTCACCGGACTGGGCACCACCTCCCCCGTCGGCGGTGACGTCCCCACCACCTGGCAGGCGCTGCTGGCCGGACAGTCCGGCATCCGCCATCTCACCGACGACTGGGTCGACCAGCTGCCCGTCAAGATCGGCGGTCGCGTGGCCGTCGAGCCCGGCGACGTGCTCGACCGCGTCAAGGCCCGCCGCCTCGACCGCTCCAGCCAGTTCGCCATGGTCGCGGCCGACCAGGCCTGGGCCGACTCCGGCCTGGAGGACTCCGGCCTCGAGCCCGAGCGCCTCGCCGTGGCGCTCGCCTCCGGCATCGGCGGCGTCACCACGCTGCTCGCCAACTACGACATCCTCCTCGAGAAGGGCGCGCGCCGCGTCTCGCCGCTCGCCGTCCCGATGCTCATGCCCAACGCGCCGGCGGCCAACGTCAGCCTCAAGTACGGCGCCCGCGCGGCTGTCCACGCGCCCACCTCCGCCTGCGCGTCGGGCAACGAGGCCATCGCGATGGCCATCGACCTGATCCGCCTCGGCCGCGCCGACGTCGTGCTGGCCGGCGGCACCGAGGCCGCGATCCACCCGCTGCCGATGGCGGCGTTCGCCAACATGATGGCGCTCTCCAAGACCGGCAGCGAGGAGGGTGGAGACCCCACCTCGGTCTCCCGCCCCTGGGACGTCGCGCGCGACGGCTTCGTGCTGGGCGAGGGCGGCTCCGTGCTCGTCCTCGAGTCCGAGGAGCACGCGAGGGCCCGCGGCGCGAAGATCTACGCCTACGCCCTCGGCGCCGGCATCAGCAACGACGCCCACGACATCGCCCAGCCCGACCCCGAGGGTCGCGGCGGCACCCGTGCGATCAAGATGGCCATGCGCGAGGGCGACGTCGACCCGGCCAGCGTGGTGCACGTCAACGCGCACGCCACGTCCACGCCCAAGGGCGACATCGCCGAGGGCCTGATGCTGCACGCCGTCCTCGGCGAGCACGTGGACCGGTGCGTGGTCACCAGCACCAAGTCGATGACCGGCCACCTGCTCGGCGGTGCCGGGGCCCTCGAGGCGATCGCCACCGTGCTGGCGCTGCACGACCGCACCAGCCCGCCGACGATCAACCTCGACGACAAGGACCCGGAGGTCGACCTCGACATCCCGACCGAGGCCCGCTCGCTCCCCGACGGCGACATCGTCGCCCTCAACAACTCCTTCGGCTTCGGGGGCGCCAACGTCGCCGTCGCCTTCGGGAGCGCCTGAACCACCCTCCGGAAGGACCCACCGTGACTGCCACCGCCAATCCGGCCAAGCCCGCCAAGCTCCCCCGCGAGCAGGACCCGCGCAACCCCGTCCACCGGCTCACCGCGCTCTTCGACGAGGGCACCCTCGAGCTGCTGACGCCCGACGACGACTCGGGCATGCTCGCGGCCACCGGCCGGGTCAACGACACCGCCGTGGTCGCCTTCTGCAGCGATGCCACCGTGATGGGCGGCGCCATGGGTGACGTGGGCTGTCGGGTCGTCGTGGACGCCTACCACCGCGCGATCACCGACGGCGTGCCGATCATCGGGCTGTGGCACTCCGGTGGCGCCCGGTTGGCCGAGGGCGTGCTGTCGCTGCACGCCGTGGGTCGCATCTTCCAGGTGATGACCCAGGCGTCTGGCACGATCCCGCAGATCTCCGTGGTGCTCGGCCCCGCCGCCGGCGGCGCGGCGTACGGCCCCGCCCTCACCGACGTGGTCATCCTCGGTCCCGAGGGCCGCATCTTCGTCACCGGCCCGGACGTCGTCCGGTCGGTCACCGGCGAGGACGTCGACATGCTGCGCCTCGGCGGACCCGAGCCGCACGGTCGCCGCTCGGGCGTGGTGCACATCCTCACCGAGTCGGAGACCGAGGCCCTGGAGCGGGCGCGCACCGTGGCGTCCCTCCTCGGAGCCCAGCACAGCCTCGACGCCGACGCCGTCGAGGACCGCGACCTCGAGGCGCTCCTTCCGGAGTCCAAGAAGCGTGCCTACGACGTGCACCCCCTCGTCGAGGCGGTGCTCGACGACGGCACGATGCAGGAGCTCCACGCCCGCTGGGCCCCCAACATCGTCACCGCGCTCGGCCGCTTCGGCGGTCGCACCGTGGGCGTCGTCGCCAACAACCCGCTGCGCCTCGGCGGTTGCCTCGACTCGCTGTCGGCCGAGAAGGCCTCCCGCTTCGTGCGCATGTGCGACGCGTTCGGCGTCCCGCTGATCGTGCTCGTGGACGTCCCGGGCTACCTCCCGGGCGTGGGCCAGGAGTGGGACGGCGTCGTACGCCGCGGCGCCAAGCTGCTCCACGCCTTCGGCGAGTGCGTCGTCCCCCGGGTGACCCTGGTGACCCGCAAGACCTACGGCGGCGCCTACATCGCGATGAACGCGCGCTCCCTCGGTGCCACCCGCGTCCTGGCCTGGCCGGGCGCGGAGGTCGCCGTCATGGGCGCCGTGGCCGCCATCCGCATCCTGCACCGGCGCAAGCTGGCGGAGGTCTCCCCCGAGATCCGGCCGCAGGTCGAGGCCGAGCTGGCCGCCGAGCACGAGCGGATCGCCGGTGGCGTCGACAAGGCCGTCGAGATCGGCGTCGTCGACGAGGTGGTCGAGCCGTCTCGCACCCGCAGTGCCATCGCCGCGGCGTTCCGCCACGAGATCGACACCTCCGGCGTGCACCGCGGGCACCACGGCAACATCCCGCTCTGACCGGGTGTCGTACATCGTCCGCGGAGCGCTCCGGACGGCGTACGACGCCCCGGCCCTCGCGCGACCCCTGGCTACGTGACCGGTGACCCCACCGGCGCCGCCGCTTCCTCCCGCTGGTGGACGGCCGGCGCGACCGTCGCGGCCGCGATGGCGGTGGTCACCGGCACGGCGAGCACCAGGCCGATGGCCGAGGCGAGGGTGCGGATGATCTCCTCGGAGATGAGCTCGTCACTCAGCACGTCCAGCAGCGGCCGGTCGTACAGCGCGATCAGGAGGAGCGAGGCGAGCGCGGTCCCGGCGTAGGCGAAGACGATCGTGTAGATGGTCGAGGCGATGTGGTCGCGGCCGATGCGCATGCCCGAGGCGAAGATCCGCGCCCGTGACATCTCCGGCGCGGCCGACCGCAGCTCCCACACCGCTGAGCTCTGGGTGATCGTCACGTCGTTGAGCACGCCGAGCCCGGCCACGATGACGGCACAGGTCAGCAGGCCACGGAAGTCCAGCCCGGTCGCGTTGAGGCGCAGGTTCAGGGCCGACTCGTCACCGAGCCCGGTGAGTCGGGCGGCGTCGATGGCCACCACCCCCAGCGCCGCGGTGACCAGCAGCCCGAAGAGCGTCCCGGCGAGCGCCGTGGACGTGCGCACGGAGACCCCGTGGGCGAGGTACAGCACCATGAACATGATCGCGCTGGACCCGACCAGCGCCACGAGCAGACCGGGCGCACCGGTCATCAGCGCGGGCAGCATGAAGTAGCCCACCACCCCGCCGGCCAGCACGAGGCCGAGGAGGGCCAGCAGGCCGCGCAGCCGGGCGATCAGGCCGACGATGATCACGAAGGCGGCCGTCATCACCGCGATGGGCATCGTCCGGTCCACACCGACGAAGGCGTACTGGGTCGAACCCTCCTGCGGCAGCGACGCCAGGACCACCCGGTCACCGACCTCGAGCACCCCTCCCGCTGTGCCGGGGGGAACGGCCACCGTCGACTCGACGCCCGGGTCGTCGACCAGACGCACACTGATGCGGTCGCAGCCCTCCGGGAACTCCCCACCGGTCTCCGACGTGATGACGGGGCAGGGCTCGCCGATCTCGACCACCTCGGCCCGTGGGTAGGTGACGCCCTCGGCGGCGTACGGACTCGCCGGGCGGTCGCCGGAGGGCCACAGCACGACGAGCCCCACGATGGTCGCGAGGCCGGCGAGCGCGAGTCCGACCAGGAGGATCCTGGTCACCGGGCCGGACGTGCGCACCCGCAGCGCGCGGTGAGAGTGGTGGGCCCCCATGCGGCCAACCTCTCACACCGCGCCGATCGTCAGACCACCTGGTGCAGCCAACGGACCGGAGCACCGTCGCCGGCGTGGCGGAAGGTCTCCAGCTCGTCGTCCCAGGGCTTGCCGAGGAGCTTGTCGATCTCGTTGAGCAGCGTGGTCTCGCCCAGCGCCGCCTTGACCACCGCCGCCTTGAGCCGGTCCTCCGGGATCATGATGTCGCCGTGCAGGCCGGTGACGGCGTGGTAGACGCCGAGCTCGGGGGTGAAGGAGAAGCGGGTGCCCTCGCTGGAGGGAGTCGGCTCCTCGGTGATCTCGAAGCGGAGGTGGTTCCACCCGCGCAGCGCGGACGCGACCGCAGCCGCGGAGCCGGCCGAGCCGCTCCACGACAGCTCGGCACGGTAGGTGCCCGGCTGGGCCGGCTGGGGGGTCCAGTCGAGGCTCACGGCAACGCCGAGGACTCCACCCACCGCCCACTCGATGTGGGGGCACAGGGCAGAGGGAGCTGAGTGCACGTAGAGAATGCCCCGCGTCCCGGGTCCGTCCGGGCGGGCGTGCGTGCGTGTGGTCACCGTGACCTCCTTGAGTACCGGCGCCCAGGTGCGCCTTCCCCAGCGGCCTGCAGCGGTCCTCAGTCAGTCGAGTGACACGTATGTGATTAGTGGCTCCATTGTGGCGGAAGTTGCGGGCGTTTACCAGTGGGACGCCGCAAGTCGCGTCAGTGGTTCAGTCCATCCGCTTCTCGAGCAGCTCGGCGCGCGCGGCCGAGTCCGTGATCTCGTTGCTGTCGATGGCGTGCGTACGGTGGAACCACGCGAGCGCGTCGGACTCGCGTCCGGCCGCCTCGAGGGTGTCGGCATAGGCGTAGCGCAGCCGGACGACCCAGGTGCCCCGGCTCTTGGACTGCAGCGGAGCCAGCTCAAGGGTGCGCAGGGCGGCGTCGAGCTGGCCCATGTCACGACGGGCACCGGCCTCGACCAGGGTCATCTCGGCCTTGGCCTCCGGAGCGAAGTTGGCGACCGAGGGGCTCTTGGCGAGCTTGAGCGCCTGCTCGGGCTGGCCGAGGGCGCGGTGGCAGTCGGCCATGATCGGCAGGTAGTCCGTGGCACCGTTCATGCGCTTGGCGGCACGCAGCTCGGAGAGCGCCTCGGCGTAGTGGCCGGCGGCGTACGCCGACTCCCCCACGGCCTCGCGCACGATGGCGATCCGAGAGGCACGCGCTCGCGCAGCGAGCGTGTGCTGGTAGGCCGTCTCCGGGTCCTCGTCGATCAGCATCCCGGCCGCGGCCAGGTGGCGGGCGACGCGAGCGGCCAGCTTCTCGGGCAGCCCCTTCAGCTGGGCGGCGATCCCCCGGTCCAGCTCACGCCCGGTGATCTCCTCGGGCAGCGGCGGACCGTCGTACACGGCCTGGTCGACCGTGCGCGGGCCCTGCTCCTCCCGCGGTCGCTTCCAGTCGCCCTGGCGCGGCTTGCGGTCACCGCCGCGCGAGTCCCCGGTCCGGGGCCCACCCGCGCGGCCCCCACCGGAGCGGGCATCGCCCGAGCGGGAGGAGGTCGAACGCCCGCCGCTCGTGGGCCTGCCTCCGCGCCCGCCGGCGGCACCGGAGACACCTCCCCGGGCAGGCGGCTTGCCGCCTCCACTGCGGGTGGGGCGCTGGCTACGACGATCTTCGGCCACGTCGATGGTCCTTCCGGGGGTGATGACTCACTGTGCAGATGTGGGGGCGGTGCTGGGCGTGCTGACGCGCGGGCCGGTCGCTCGCGGCGACCGCGGCCCACGGTACTGCCTGCAGCGCAGGCTGGGACAGGTGGGCAAATGGGAAAGAGGGGCCGCCTGGTGGCGGCCCCTCTCCCAATGTATGTCCGGCGGCGTCCTACTCTCCCACAGCCTCTCGGTTGCAGTACCATCGGCG
>NZ_LMSN01000002.1:0-154692 GCF_001428425.1 Nocardioides sp. Soil777 | reverse complement strand
GCCAGCACAGGAAAAGAGAGCCACATCCCCTAGCATCGAACAATCACTGACAAATATGTCAGAAATTATCGTTAACCAAAGAAACCACCACCACAACTTCAAAAGCTATGGTGACGGGGCATAACAAACTAATTCGTCGACTATGACACACTGTTGAGTTCTCAAACATCAGACGCACCCAAGTGCGAACCTCGCGGTTCTTGTCTTGGGACAACCTGCAGTAACTTACCGGTCCAGGTCGGCCTCGTCAATCTCGGCCGTACCCGCACCCGCCGCGCATGCAAGAACCCGCTTCTTCCAGCCGGTGAGGCTGGTGTTTCGCTGGCCGCTTGCGGCGACAGGTGAAACATTAGACCCCTCGTTCAACCGCTGACAAATCGGGGTCGCCTCGTCACTGTTTCCGCAGGTCAGAGCGTTGCGAGGTGCGCACGGGGGTCGCCGGGCGGTACGCGGACACCGTCGGCTCCCCGGTGAGCCAGAAGCGCCAGGGGCGTTCCGGTGCGCCCCGCAGCCCCACCCGGGGCCCCGAGAACACGATCGAAGGATCGGGCGTGTCGCCCAGCTCGAGGCGCGGCGGACCCGCAGCGAGGTCGGCGCCGTTGCTCACGAGGTCCAGGTCGAGGACCGTGCAGAGCCGCGCGGGACCACGCGCCAGGTCGCGGTCGCCGAACCCGGGGCGGCGTACGCGGGCCAGCTCGAGACCGGACACGACCTCCCCGGCACGGAGCAGCACGGCGGCCGCGTCCCCCTCAGGGCCGCAGACCACGTTGGCGCAGTGGTGCATGCCGTAGGTGAAGTAGACGTAGAGCCGGCCGGCCGGGCCGAACATCACGGAGTTGCGCGGGGTCCGGCCCCGGTGGGCGTGGGATCCCGGGTCGTCGGCGGCGCCGTACGCCTCGACCTCGGTGATTCGGACGGCCACTCCCCCGTGGGAGAGCACGGAGCCGAGGAGGAGCGGCGCCACCTCGTGGACCGCTCCCCCCAGCAGGTCGACCAGGTCAGGCGAGCCGCTCACGGTGGGCGGCCACCTGGCCGGCGAGCTCGGCGAGCTGGTCGCGGACCCGTGCCGGGGCCGTACCGCCCCGGCCGGTGCGTGAGCCGACCGACCCCTCGACGGTGAGGACCTCGCGGACGCCGGGACCGAGGTCGGTGGAGATCTCGGCCAGCTGGTCGTCCGTCAGCTCGTGGAGCTCGACGCCGAGCTCCTCGCAGCGGCGTACGCACGCACCGGCGACCTCGTGCGCGACCCGGAACGGCACGCCCTCGCGCACCAGCCACTCCGCCACGTCGGTCGCGAGGGAGAACCCCTGGGGTGCGAGCTCCGCCATCCGGGCGGTGTTGAACTGCAAGGTCGCGACCATGCCGGTGAACGCGGGCAGCAGGACCTCGAGGGTGTCGACCGAGTCGAAGACCGGCTCCTTGTCCTCCTGGAGGTCGCGGTTGTAGGCCAGCGGCAGCGCCTTGAGCGTGGTCATCAGCCCAGCCAGGTTGCCGACCAGGCGACCGGCCTTGCCGCGGGCCAGCTCGGCGATGTCGGGGTTCTTCTTCTGCGGCATGATGCTCGACCCCGTCGACCACGAGTCGTGAAGCCGGGCGAAGTCGAACTCCCGGGTCGTCCAGAGGATGACCTCCTCCGCCAGCCGCGAGACGTCCACGCCGATCATCGCCGTCACGAAGGCGAGCTCGGCCACGAAGTCGCGGGCCGCAGTGCCGTCGATCGAGTTCGCGCTCGAGCCGGTGAAGCCCAGCTCGGTCGCCACGGCGGTCGGGTCCAGGCCGAGCGAGGAGCCGGCCAGGGCACCCGAGCCGTACGGCGAGTCACCCGCGACGCGGGCGTCCCAGTCGACCAGCCGCGACACGTCGCGCAGCAGCGGCCAGGCGTGGGCCAGGAGATGGTGCGACAGCAGCACCGGCTGGGCGTGCTGCAGGTGCGTGCGCCCCGGCATGACGACGTCGAGGTGCTCCTGCGCCTGGACGACGAGCGCGTCGACGAGGTCGAGGACCTGGCCCGCGACGGTCGCGGCGTGGTCGCGCAGGAAGGCCTTGAAGAGCGTGGCCACCTGGTCGTTGCGGGACCGGCCGGCCCGGATCCGCCCACCCACGTCGGTCCCGACCTCCTCGAGGAGCAGCCGCTCGAGCGCGCCGTGCACGTCCTCGTCGGAGGGGTCTGGGTGCAGGTCGCCCGCGGCGTACCGCTCCCCCAGCACCGCAAGACCGCGCAGCAGCTCGGCGTGGTCGTCATCGGTCAGCAACCCGGCGCCGTGCAGGGCGTTGGCGTGCGCCCGGGAGCCGGCCAGGTCGTAGGGCGTGAGCCGCCAGTCGAAGTGCGTCGACCGCGAGAGTGCCTCCAGCTCGGGCGAGGGGCCGGACGCGAAGCGCCCGCCCCAGAGCTTGCCCTGGTTGGTGGTGCCGTGGGTGGTGCCCGACTCGGCCATCAGTCGGTCCCGACGTCCATCGCAGCGTGGTCCAGCGCCTCGTCGTCGAGCTGGTCGGCGCCGTTGCGGCGGGCGATCCGGTCGGCGCCACCGGGCTCGATCTCGCCGAAGAGGTTGCCGTTCTCGACCAGCACGTGACCCTGGTCCTGGGGCTGGCTGGCGTACTGCTCGAGCTTGGCCCGCGAGTCGGCGATGTCGAGGTTGCGCATCGTCAGCTGGCCGATGCGGTCGGTGGGACCGAATACGGCGTTGTCCGTGCGCTCCATCGAGAGCTTGTCCGGGTGGTAGGAGAACGCGGGGCCGTCGGTGGCGAGGATCGTGTAGTCCTCACCCCGGCGCAGGCGCAGCGTCACCTCGCCGGTGACCAGCGAGGCGATCCAGCGCTGGATCGACTCGCGCATCATCAGCGCCTGGGGGTCGAGCCAGCGGCCCTCGTAGAGCAGCCGACCGAGGCGGCGCCCCTCGTGGTGGTAGTTGGCGATGGTGTCCTCGTTGTGGACGGCGTTGAGCAGCCGCTCGTAGGCGATCCACAGCAGCGCCATCCCGGGCGCCTCGTAGATGCCGCGGGACTTGGCCTCGATGATCCGGTTCTCGATCTGGTCGGACATGCCCAGGCCGTGCCGGCCGCCGATCTCGTTGGCCTTCATGACGAGCTGGACCGGGTCGGCGTACGACGTGCCGTCGATCGCGACGGGGCGGCCCTGGTCGAAGCGGACGGTGACGTCCTCGGTGGGGATCTCGACGGAGGGGTCCCAGAACTTCACGCCCATGATCGGCTGCACGGTCTCGAGGGAGACGTCGAGGTGCTCGAGGGTCTTGGCCTCGTGGGTGGCGCCCCAGATGTTGGCGTCGGTGGAGTAGGCCTTCTCCTTGCTGTCGCGGTAGGGCAGGCCGCGCTCGGTGAGCCACTGGCTCATCTCGTCGCGACCACCCAGCTCGTGGACGAAGTCGGCGTCCAGCCACGGCTTGTAGATCCGCAGCTCGGGGTTGGCGAGCAGGCCGTAGCGGTAGAACCGCTCGATGTCGTTGCCCTTGAAGGTGGACCCGTCGCCCCAGATGTCGACGTCGTCCTCGTGCATCGCCCGCACCAGCATCATGCCGGTGACGGCGCGACCGAGCGGGGTGGTGTTGAAGTAGGTGCGGCCGCCGGAGCGGATGTGGAACGCACCGCACGCCATCGCGGCCAGGCCCTCCTCCACCAACGAGGCCCGGCAGTCGACCGCGCGGGCGATCTCCGCGCCGTACTCGAGCGCACGGCCGGGGACGCCGGAGATGTCCGGCTCGTCGTACTGGCCGATGTCGGCGGTGTAGGTGCACGGGACGGCGCCCTTGGCGCGCATCCACGCGACGGCCACGGAGGTGTCGAGGCCGCCGGAGAAGGCGATGCCGACCCGCTCGCCGATGGGCAGGGAGGTGAGGACCTTGCTCACTTAGATCTCGTCCTTTGCTGGGTGGGGGGCTGTCGTGTCGTGGTTGGCCAGGCTGAGGAACCGGCGCGCGAGCGCCTCCCCGCCGGCCGCGTCGCGGCCGATGATGAGCACGGTGTCGTCGCCGGCGATGGTGCCGAGGACGTCGCCCAGGTCGGCCTTGTCGAACGCGCTGGCCAGGAACTGCGCGGCACCGGGCGGGGTGCGCAGCACCACCAGGTTGGCGCTCGCGTCGGCACTGACCAGCAGCTCGCTGCACAGCCGGGCCAGCCGGTCGATGGCCGCGGCCGTCTCGCGGGTGGCACCCGGGGAGCGGTCGCCCCCCTCGGCGGGGACGGCGTACACGAGGGCGCCGGAGGCGCTGCGGATCTTGACCGCGTCGAGCTCGACGAGGTCGCGGCTCAGGGTGGCCTGGGTGACGTGCACGCCGCGACCGGCCAGCAGCTCGGCGAGCTCGGTCTGCGAGCGCACGTCGTGGTGGGTCACCAGGTCGATGATGCGCTGGTGCCGGGCGCTCTTGGTCGTCGGGCTGACGGCGGTGTCGTTCATACCTGCTCCAGGAGCCACATGAGGATCGCCTTCTGGGCGTGCCGCCGGTTCTCGGCCTCGTCCCAGACGACGCTCTGCGGACCGTCGATGACGGCCGCGTCGATCTCCGTCCCGCGGTAGGCCGGCAGGCAGTGCATGACGATCGCGCCGGGATCGGCGTGGGCGAGCAGCCCGGCGGTGAGGGCGTACGGCGTGAGGAGACGCAGCCGGTCGGCCTTCTCCTCCTCGCGACCCATCGACACCCAGGTGTCGGTGACGACCACGGCCGCGCCGGTGACGGCGGCGACCGGGTCGCGCTCCAGGGTCACCGAGCCGCCGGTCCGCGTCGCGA
Source organism: Nocardioides sp. Soil777 (assembly GCF_001428425.1). NCBI lineage: Bacteria > Bacillati > Actinomycetota > Actinomycetes > Propionibacteriales > Nocardioidaceae > Nocardioides > Nocardioides sp. Soil777. The sequence goes on along the minus strand of NZ_LMSN01000002.1, from coordinate 149,950 downwards.
CCTCGCGGGCCCGGGCCACGACGCCGGCGTCGGGCTCGTAGCCCTCGGGGGCGCCGACCACGACGTGCATGCCGGCGGTGGCACCGGCCAGGACCCACGAGTTGCCCATGTTGCAGGCGCCGTCGCCGACGAAGGCGACCCGCGTGCCGGCCAGGGCACCGACGTGCTCACGCACGGTCTGGAGGTCGGCGAGCAGCTGGCAGGGGTGGAACTCGTCGGTGAGGGCGTTGACCACGGGGACCCCGGCGAAGGCGGCCATCGTGGCGAGATCGGCCTGGTGCGCCGTGCGCCAGACGATCGCCGAGGCCTGGCGCCCCAGCACCCGGGCGACGTCCTCGACGGACTCCCGCTCCCCCATGGCGGCGAGGCCGCCGTCGACGGTCATCGGGTGGCCGCCGAGCTCGGCGATCCCGGCCGAGAAGGAGACCTGGGTCCGCAGCGTCGGCCGGTCGAAGACCAGGGCGACGGTGCGCGGCCCCTCGAGGGGCCGGTGGGCGAAGGGGTCCGCCTTGGCGGCGGCCGCCAGGTCGAGGACCTCCGCCTGCTCGGCGGGGGTCAGGTCGTCGTCGGCGAGCAGGTGGCGCATCAGGCGCCTCCCCGGTCGTCGGCCCGCGCACCCGCCACGATTCCCCCGAACGCCGCGGCGAACGCCTCCACGTCGTGCTCGGAGAGCACCAACGGCGGGACGAATCGCAGCGTCGACGGTCCGGTGGCGTTGAGCAGGTACCCCGCGTCGCGTCCGGCGTCGACGACGGCCGCCGCGTCCTCGGCGTCGAGGTCGGCGGCCAGCATCAGGCCGTGCCCCCGCACCTCGGTGACCGCCGGCTGGTCGGCGAGCGTGTCGGCGAGGCGCTTGCCGACGTGCTCGACGTGCTCGAGCAGGCCGTCGCGCTCGACGGTGTCGAGCACCGCGAGCGCGGCCGCGCAGGCCACCGGGTTGCCGCCGAAGGTGGTGCCGTGGTTGCCCGGCTGGAGCAGGGTGGCGGCGTCGCCGAGCGCGACCGTGGCGCCGATCGGGATGCCGCCGCCCAGGCCCTTGGCCAGCGTGACGACGTCGGGGGTCACTCCTCCGGCGAACGGCAGCTGGTGGGCGAACCAGGCGCCGGTGCGGCCGATGCCGGTCTGCACCTCGTCGAGCCAGAGCAGGGCCCCGTGGTGCGTGGTGACCTCGCGCGCCGCGGCGAGGTAGCCCTCGGGAGCCACGTGGACGCCGGCCTCGCCCTGGATGGGCTCGAGGATGACGGCCGCGGTCTCGTCCGTGACGGCCGCGGCGAGGGCGGCCTCGTCGCCGTACTCCACGAAGGTGACGTGCCCGGGGAGCGGCTCGAACGGCTCGCGGTAGGCCGCCTTGGAGGTCAGCGCGAGCGCGCCCATGGTCCGGCCGTGGAAGCTGCCGGTGGCCGCGACCACGTGGGTGCGACCCGTGCGACGGCTCAGCTTGAGGGCCGCCTCGTTGGCCTCGGCGCCGGAGTTGGAGAAGAACACCCGGCCGTCCGACCAGCCGAGGAGCCCGAGGAGGCGCTCGGCGAGCGCGAGCTGCGGCTCGGAGGCGATGAAGTTGGAGACGTGGCCGAGGGTCTGGAGCTGGGTGGTGACGGCCTCGACGATCGCCGGGTGGGCGTGGCCGAGGGCGTTGACGGCGATGCCGCCGTACAGGTCGACGTACTCCCGACCGGCGTCGTCCCAGACCCGGACGCCCTCGCCGCGCTCGAGCTTGAGCCTCGGCGTGCCGAACGTGTTCATGAGGGCGCCCTCGTAGCGCTCCTGCCAGCTCATCCCTTGACCTCCGGGCTGGTGTGCGCCTTGCGCAGCTTGGTCTCGACGCCGGGCAGCACCTGGGTGCCGACGCCCTCGTCGGTGAAGATCTCGAGGAGCACCGCGTGCTCCTCGCGACCGTCGACGACCGTGGCCCTCGGCACACCGCCGCGGACGGCCTGCAGGCAGGCGGTCATCTTGGGGACCATCCCGCTGGCGAGCGACGGCAGCATGTCGTCCAGCGCCTCGGGGCTGATCTCCTGGATCACGTCGTCGCTGTCCGGCCAGTCGCGGAAGAGGCCCTCGACGTCGGTCAGCACCAGCAGCTTCTCGGCATCCAGCGCGATGGCCAGCGCCGCCGCGGCGGTGTCTGCGTTGACGTTGTGCACGAGGCCGTTCTCGTCCGGGGCGACGCTGGAGATCACCGGGATCCGGCCCGCCTCGACGATGTCCTGCACGGCCTCGGGACGGACCTTGGCGACCTCGCCCACGAGGCCGAGGTCGACCTCCTCACCGTCCACGATGGTGTTGGTGGCCGTCGCGGTGAAGAGGCCGGCGTCCTCGCCGGAGAGCCCGACGGCGAGCGGTCCGTGCTGGTTGATCAGCCCGACGAGCTCGCGCTGCACCTGGCCCACGAGGACCATCCGGACGACGTCCATCGCCTCGGGGGTCGTCACCCGGAGACCGCCCTTGAACTCCGAGGTGATGTCGAGCCGCTTGAACATCGCGGAGATCTGCGGGCCGCCGCCGTGGACGACCACGGGCTTGAAGCCGGCGAAGCGCAGGAACGCGACGTCCTCGGCGAAGGCCGCCTTGAGGCGGTCGTCGGTCATCGCGTTGCCGCCGTACTTCACCACGATCGTGCGGCCGTGGTAGCGCTTCAGCCACGGGAGCGCCGCGGCGAGGGTGCGGGCCTTGGCGGGGTCGGGCCGGTTCTGGGAGCTGGATGTCGTCGTCATGAGCTGTAGGCGCTGTTCTCGTGGACGTAGGCGTGGGTGAGGTCGTTGGTCCAGACGGTGGCGCGGGCGTCGCCGGCCTTGAGGTCGATGGTGACGCTGACCTCGCGGCCGGTGAGGTCGACGCCTGCCGGGTCCTCCGCCGGTGTGGACTGCCGGCAGACCCACACGCCGTTCATGGCGACGTCGAGGTCGGCGGGGTCGAAGGCCGCCTGCGTGGTGCCGATGCTGGCGAGCACGCGTCCCCAGTTGGGGTCGTTGCCGAAGACGGCGGCCTTGAAGAGGTTGGAGCGGGCCACGCTGCGGGCGACCTCGACGGCCTCGTCCTCGGACGCGGCGTTGAGGGCCGTGATGGCGATCTCGTGGTCGGCGCCCTCGGCGTCCTTGAGCAGCTGCATCGCCAGGTCGGTGCACGCCTGCGTGAGCGCGTCCGTGAAGTCGGCGGGGGTCGGGGTGATGCCGCTGGCGCCGCTCGCCATCACGGTGACGGTGTCGTTGGTGGACATGCACCCGTCGGAGTCGAGCCGGTCGAAGGAGACGCGCGTCGCCGCGCGCAGGGCGGCGTCGAGGTCGGCGGCGGGAACGACGGCGTCGGTGGTCAGCACCACCAGCATCGTCGCGAGCTGGGGCGCGAGCATCCCGGCACCCTTGGCCATCCCGCCGATCGACCAGCCGGCTCCCTCGACCACGACCTGCTTGCTCACCGAGTCGGTGGTCATGATCGCCTCGGCGGCCGCCGGGCCGCCGTCGGAGGAGAGGTGCGCGTGCGCGTCGTCGACACCGGCGAGCAGGGCGTCGCGGTCGTTGGCCAGGCCGATCAGACCGGTGGAGCAGACGACGACGTCGATGGCGCCGATGCCGAGCCGCTCGGCCACCCGCTCGGCGACCGCGTGGGTGGTCTGGAAGCCGTCGGGGCCCGTGTAGCAGTTGGCGCCCCCGGAGTTGAGGACGACCGCGCGGACGGTGCCGTCCTTGACCACCTCCTGGCTCCACAGGATCGGGTTGGCCTTGCAGCGGTTGGCGGTGAAGACGGTGGCGGAGTCGTACGTCGGTCCGGCGTTGACGACGAGGGCGAGGTCCTTGCCCCCGCTCGTCTTGAGGCCGGCCTCGACGCCGGCGGCGGTGAATCCTGCGGGATGGGTGGTGGTCACTTCTTCGTCTCTCCTGCGGACTTGTCACGGCTGCCCCGCGCGCTGCGGGGGCGGTCGCGGCCCTTGTCGCGGACGGGCTTGGCGGGCACGGCGTCGGTCACGGTGTGACCCCGTCGTCGCCAGGCCTCGGCCGTCCTGGCGGCGTCCACGAGGCGCACCATCACCCAGTCGGTGTCGAAGGTGGAGAGGGTGTAGACCGGGATCTGCTCCTCGGCCAGCGGCGCCAGCAGCCCCGCGAGGATGCCGACCGCGTCGGGGTCGAGCGGGCCCCGCACCTGGAAGGCCGTCAGCGGCTTGATGCTCGGGGTCTTGGTCGGCACCGAGCGCGTCGCGCAGACCAGGCTGGTCTCGGTCGCGGTGGCCGTGATCGAGAAGAGGGTGGCCGACTCGGCCCACTGCGGGAGCTCGGCGCCGGGGCCGAGACGCACGATGGCGAGCTTCTCGGGGTACTTCAGCAGGGTGAAGGTGGGCCCGCTGACGGTCGCGGTGCCCTGCTCGGCGGGCTGCTCCGTGGTCTCGTCGGAGGTCTGGTCGGGGTTCTGGTCGCTCACGGTGCGAGTCCGATCGTGGAGAGCCCGGTGGTCTCGTCGAGGCCGAGCGCGAGGTTGAGGCACTGCACGGCGGCGCCGGCGGTGCCCTTGGCGAGGTTGTCGACGGCGCCGACCGCGACCACGCGGCGTACGGCGGGGTCGACGGTGACCTGGACGTGCACGGCGTTGGAACCGAGCACGGACTGGGTCTGCGGCCACTGGCCGTCCGGGAGGACGTGCACGAACGGCTCGTCGGCGTACGCCGCGAGGTAGGCGGCACGCACCTCGTCGGCGTCGACGTCCCGGGCGAGCGGAGCGGACACGGTGGCCAGGATGCCGCGCGACATCGGCACCAGCAACGGTGTGAAGCTGACCCGGACGTCGCCGTCGTGGACGCGGCCGAGGTTCTGGGTGATCTCCGGGGTGTGGCGGTGGACTCCCCCGACGCCGTAGGCACTGGCGTTGCCCATCACCTCGCTGCCGAGCAGGTGCGGCTTGGCGGCCTTGCCAGCCCCGGACGTGCCGCTCGCGGCGACGACGCTGATGTCCGGCTCGACGAGGCCGGCGGCGAGCGCCGGGGCGATGGTGAGCGTGGAGACCGTCGGGTAGCACCCGGGGACCGCGATGCGCCGCGCGCCGCGCAGGAGGTCCCGCTGGCCGGGGAGCTCCGGGAGGCCGTAGGGCCAGGAACCGGCGTGGGAACCGCCGTAGAAGTGCTCCCACGCGGCGGCGTCGGTCAGCCGGAAGTCGGCACCGCAGTCGATGACGACCACGTCGTCACCCAGGGCCTCGGCGATGGGGGCCGACTGGCCGTGCGGGAGCCCGAGGACCACCACGTCGTGCCCGGCGAGCGTCTCGGCCGTGGTGGCCTCGAGGACGCGGTCGGCAAGGGGCACGAGGTGCGGCTGGAGGCTGCCGAGGGTCTCACCGGCGTTGGAGCCGGCGGTGAGCGTGCCGATCCGGGCGTCCGGGTGGCCGAGGAGCAGCCGCAGCACCTCGCCCCCGGCGTATCCGCTGGCACCGGCGACGGCGACGGAGAAGGTCATATGCATGACTATACATGCGAGTGCATGATCATGCCTCACTAGGGTCTGGCCGTGGCCATCACCTTCGCCGAGCACCTCGACCTGCTGGACCTGCACGGACGCGCCGCCGTCGCGAGCCTCGCACAGCTGGGTCCCACCGACACCCTGCCACCCCAGGGCGTGCCGGTGCACCCGGCGACACGCGAGCACTGGGCCACGCTGGAGATCTGGGCCTGGTCGCTGGAGCACCCGGGGCTGCACTGGAGCGGGCGCCCGGAGCCGACTCCCCCGCCCGACCACGCGGCGCTGGTAGCGGCGATCGGCTCCGAGCTCACCCGTCTCGAGGAAGGACTGCTGGCCGCCGGACCGGACACGGCCATCGACTTCTTCGGGACGCCCGGGACCACCGGGCAGGTCGCTCGGCTGCTGGCCCACGAGGCGATCGGCGTCGCCCACGCCGCCAGCCTCGCGGCCGGACGCGTGACCCCCGACCTGAGCCCCGCCGTCGCGACCGACGGTGTCGACCGCGCGCTGGCGCACTGGGCCGAGCCGGACGCCCACGTCGCGTGGCGGCCCGACCCGGTGGTGCTCCGCGCCACCGACACCGCCCGGTCGTGGTACCTCGAGTGCGGCTCGAGCAGTCGGGGCGACCACGCGGCGTTCCGTCCGACGGGCACGCGCGCTCCGGGGGCCATCGTGTCGACGGACGCGGCGACGCTCCTGTGGTGGATGCACGGCTACCCCACCGCGGACAGCCTGCTCGAGGTCTCGTCGAGCGACGACCTGCTCCTCCGCGCGCTGCGGCAGGGGCTGGGCCACGACGTGGACCCCGCCCCTCGTCGCCGGGGCTGGTGGCGCGGATAACGGCTGTCGCGCCGTCGGTGGCGCGCCCTACCGTGGGGCGATGACGCGACTGACGCCCGAGGACTACCTCGCCCACATCCGAGCCGAGTCCGCCCGCTTCCGAGCGGTGCTGGCCGACACCGACCCGGCCGCCCGGGTGCCGTCGTGCCCCGACTGGGACGCCGCCGACCTGCTTTGGCACCTCACCAAGGTCCAGCGCTTCTGGGCCGGAGCCGTGGCGGACCGTCCCGCCGAGCCCGCCGAGGGCGAGGAGGCCTACGACGTGGGTCGCCCCGCAACCCACCCGGAGCTGCTCGCGGCGTACGACGTCGCCAGCGCGGCCCTGGCCGCGGCCCTGGACGGCGCCCCGCCGGCGGACGAGGCGTGGACCTGGTCCGACGACCACACCGTGGGGTTCATCCTGCGCCGGCAGGCGCACGAGGCGCTGGTGCACCGGATCGACGCCGAGCTGGTCGCTGGGACTCCCTCGGAGGTCGATCCCCGGCTGGCCGCCGACGGGGTCGCCGAGGTCATCGGCGTGATGTACGGCGGGTGCCCGCCCTGGGGCTCCTGGGAGCCGCTCCCCCACTACGTCCGGCTCGACTGCACCGACACCGGCGACGAGCTGTGGGCCCAGGTGGGGCTCTTCAGCGGCACCGACCCCCAGAGCGGCCAGGTCATCAGCGACGAGGAGGACGTCCACCTCGTCGAGGCACCTGCCGGCCTCGAGCCCGACGTCGTGGTCGACGGACCCGCCGCCGCCCTCGACGCCTGGCTGTGGCACCGGGGCGACGACGCCGAGCTGTCGATCGCCGGTGACCGGGAGGCCCTCGCCCGCTTCCGCGCGATCGTGGACCACCCGATCAACTGACCCGGCTCAGCGCTGGACGGCCCCGGTCCGCTCGGCGGCGACCCGCACGGCGGCGTCGCGCGCCGCCGAGGACTCGCCCTCCTTGAGGGTGCGGTCCGGAGCACGGAAGCGCAGTGCGAAGGCCAGCGACTTCTTCCCCTCGCCGACCTGCTCGCCGGTGTAGACGTCGAAGAGGCGGATCGACTCCAGGAGAGGGCCGGCGCCCTCACGCAGCGCGGCCTCCACGTCGGCGGCCGCCACGGTCTCGTCGACGACGAGCGCCACGTCCTCCTTGGCGACCGGGTAGGGCGAGAAGGTCGGCGACGGCCGCAGGTGCACGGCGTGCTCGAGCATCACGTCGAGGTCGACCTCGGCCGCCACGGACCGGGGCGGGAGGCCGAAGGCCGCGCACACCCGCGGGTGCAGCTCGCCGGCGTGGCCGACGAGCACGTCGCCGAGCAGCAGGGCCGCGCAGCGCCCGGGGTGCCAGGGCGCGGTGTCGGCGGGGCGCGAGGTCAGCTCGAGACCGAGCGCCTCCGCCACCACCTGCACGGCGTCCACCGCGTCCGACCAGGCGACGGCACGACCGTCGCCCCACCAGCCGGCCGCCTCGGCGTCACCCGTGGCCACCACACCGAGGTGCAGCGGCTGGTCGGGCAGCGCCTTGGTCAGGGCGTCGAGCTCGGCGTCGGTGGGCCGCCGGTCCACCGGGAGGATCGGCGCAGGCGCCGTGGCCCGGGGCAGCGTGACGGGCGCGGCCTCGAAGATCGCGACCGAGGTCGTGCCGAGCCCGACGTTCTTGCCGGCCGTGCGCAGCAGCGCGGGCAGCAGGGTCGTGGTCATGCCCGGCGCCTCGCTGCTGAGCGGGTTGGAGAGGCGCAGGGTGGTGCGGCGCGGGTCGTCGGCCGGGAGCCCGAGGGCGTCGAGGTCGTGGTCACCCACGAACGGGAACGTCACCACCTCGACGTAGCCGGCACCGGCCATGGTGCGGCCGATGCGGCGCCGCAGCAGCTGCGTGCGGGTGAGGCCGCCGCCACCGGGGGCCTTGGGAAGCACCGAGGGGATGGTGTCGTAGCCGACGAGGCGGATGACCTCCTCGGTGGTGTCCTGGGGGTCGGTGAGGTCGGGCCGCCACGGCGGCGGGGTGACCTCGAGCGTGCCGGTGCCGGACACCTCGCACCCGACGGCGCGCAGCGCCTCGACGGCCCGCTCCTCGCTGATGTCGAGTCCGGACACCCGGGCGGCGCGGTCGCCGGCCACGGTGATCGTCGGCATCGGCGGGGGCGTCCCGACGACGGTGACGCCCGGGTCGACCTGCCCACCGCCGTACGTCGTGAGCAGCTCGACCACCCGGTCGGCCGCGGCCTCGCAGATGGTCGCGTCGACGCCGCGCTCGTTGCGCTTGCCGGCCTCGGAGGTGATCTTGTGCCGTCGGCCGGTCCGGAACATCGAGGTCGCGTCCCAGTGCGCGGCCTCGACGAGGACGCGGGTGGTGGTGGCCGACATCTCGGTCGACTCCCCACCCATCACGCCGCCGAGGCCGATGATGCCCGAGTCGTCGGTGACGACCAGGTCCTCCTCGGACAGGGTGCGGGCGGTGCCGTCGAGCGTGGTGAGCCGCTCCCCCGCACGCGCGCGGCGTACGACGATCGGTCCCTGCAGCGTGTCGGCGTCGTAGCCGTGGATCGGCCGCCCCGTCTCGAGCATCACGTAGTTGGTGACGTCGACGGCGAGCGAGATCGGACGCATGCCGGCGGCGGTGAGGCGCTGGGCGATGAAGTCCGGGGTCGGTGACGCCGGGTCGAAGCCGGTGACCGTGCGGGCCACGAACACGGGACAGCCCGTCGGGTCCTCGACGACGACCGGGTGTCCCTGGTCGTTGGCCGCAGGGGTGTCGCGCAGCGCCGGGTCGCGGAAGCCGCTGGCCCCGTCCACGGAGACCAGCACCTCGCGGGCGATCCCGCGCAGGGACAGGGCGTAGGCCCGGTCCGGGTTGATCTCGAACTCGATGATCTCCTCGTCGAGGCCGAGCAGGGGGCGGACGTCCTCGCCGGGCTTCCCGGCGTCGGACGGCAGCACGATGATGCCGTCGTGGTCGTCGCCGAGGCCCAGCTCGGCGGCCGAGCAGATCATGCCCGAGGAGACGTGCCCGTAGGTCTTGCGCGCGGAGATCTCGAAACCTCCCGGCAGCACTCCGCCGGGCAGCACCACGACGACCAGGTCACCGGGTGCGAAGTTGTGGGCGCCGCAGACGATGCCCTGCGGCTCCCCGGTGCCGTTGGCGTCGGCGACGTCGACGGTGCACCAGTTGATGGTCTTGCCGTTCTTCTGCGGCTCGGGCTCCATGGTGAGCACGCGGCCGACCACCAGTGGCCCGGTGATCGCGGCACCGGGGCTGTGGATGCCCTCGAGCTTGAGCCCGGTCAGGGTGAGGCGTGCGGTGAGCTCGTCGGTGCTGAGGTGGTCAGGCACGTCGACGTACTCGGTGATCCAGGACAGGGGTGTCTTCATCTCGGATCCTCCTTCTCAGATCTCGGACCCGAAGGCGGACGAGAACCGCACGTCGCCCTCGAAGAGCGGTCGCAGGTCCTCGAGGTTGTGGCGGAACATGAAGCTGCGGTCGATGCCCATGCCGAACGCGAAGCCGGAGTAGGTCTCGGGGTCCACGCCGCAGGCGACGAGCACGCGCGGGTTGACCACGCCGCAGCCACCCCACTCGATCCAGCCCTCGCCGCGACAGGTGCGGCAGGAGGCGCTGTCGACGCCCCGGCACACGAAGCAGCGGACGTCGACCTCGGCCGAGGGCTCGGTGAAGGGGAAGTACGACGGGCGGAAGCGCGTGTCGATGCCGTCCCCGAAGAGCTGCGAGGCGAGGTGGTCGAGCGAGCCCTTGAGGTGGGCCATGGTGATGCCCTCGTCGACGACGAGGCCCTCCACCTGGTGGAACATCGGGCTGTGGGTCGCGTCGTACTCGTCGGTGCGGAAGACGCGACCCGGACAGGCGACGTAGATCGGGGGCCGACGGGTCAGCATGGTGCGCGCCTGCACCGGGGAGGTCTGGGTGCGCAGCACGACGTGGTGGTCGGCGGGCTCGGTCCAGAAGGTGTCCTGCATCGTGCGCGCGGGGTGGTCGGGTCCGAGGTTGAGCGCGTCGAAGTTGAGCCACTCCGCCTCGACGACCGGCCCCTCGGCGATCTCCCAGCCCATGGCGACGAAGATGTCGGCGATCAGCTCGGACTGGAGCGTGATGGGGTGACGGCTGCCGCGACGGGCCCGGTCCGTGGGGAGCGTGACGTCGACGGTCTCCTCGACCAGCATCCGCTCCTCGTGCTCGGCCTCGAGCTGGACCTGGCGCTCGGCCAGCGCCTTGTTGACCGCGCCGCGGGCCTGCCCGATGCGCTGGCCGGCGTCCTTGCGGGCCTGCGGCGGCAGGGCGCCGATCTCGCGGTTGGCGAGGGCCAGGGGCGAGCGGTCGCCGACGTGCTCGAGGCGGACCGCCTTGAGGGCCTCCAGGTCGGACGCAGCCGCGATGGCAGCGACCGCCGCCTCGCGCATCGCCTCGACCTGGTCGGCGTCGAGCGGGGTGACCTGGACGGGGTCGTACTCGGTGTTGGGGCCGGACATGGCTCCCTTTCCTCACGTCTTCGTGGACGCGCCGATTGTAGAAGTGGGTCGGACGGGGCAGCTCCCCGGACCCGGCGTCGTACGAAGGCCTGGCCTGTGCGGTCGGCGTCGGTCAGGCCGACGCGCCCCGGAGATCCGTGGCCCCCGGACCGACGGCCGGTCCGGGGCGACGAAATCGCAGGCGGGGCTCCATGGCCGTGAGACTAGCCGACACGGGTCCCGGCCGGCTCCCCGAATTCTTCGTAGACCGGCGTGCAGGGATCCCCGGAGGCGTCCGGCGGAGGGGGCAGGTCCACGTCGGCGAGGGCGTCGCGCGCCCGCTCCCGGCCGAGGTTCCAGCCCCACACCGTGCGGTCCTCCTCGTCGAGCTGGTTGGCCGGGAGGTACTGCAGGACACAGGCCGCGACCCGCTCGGGAAGGCGCTCGACGACCACGGGTGCCGCGTCGGCCGACAGCGACTGGAGGTAGCGCACGTCAAGGTCACCCGTCTGCTCGTAACGGTCGATGTTGCGCTCCGCGACCCACGCGTCGGGGTTGACGACGGCGAGGCCCAGGGTGGCGACTGCGCCGGTGACCAGTGCGATCCGGGGGATCCAGCGGCCCAGCCCCAGCACGCCCGCGACCATGACGGTGAGCACGACGACCCCCAGCCATCCCTCGAAGACGTCGACGACGAGGCGCAGCGTGGTGAAGCCGTAGGCCTCCTGGTAGACGTGCATCCGGTAGAGCGCCGAGGCCACCACCACCAGGGTGAGCACGCACAGCAGTCCCGACGAGAGCCGCAGCCACAGCCGGTCCGTCGGGGTGTCACCGGCCCGACGGGCGGCGGCCCAGACGACGAGCAGGGTGAGGGCGGTCGCCACGGTGAGCTGGCCGAAGCCCTGGTGGACGTAGTCGGCGTAGGTAAGTCCGGTGGTCTCCTCGAGGTAGGCGTGACCGCCGAAGAACACCGTGGCCTGGGCGGCCAGGAACACGACGAAGACGGCGTCGACGATGAGGACCGGCACCAGCCACTCGAAGCGGTTGGGGAGCGGGTCCGCGGGCCGTCCAGGCGCCTCGACGCGGGCAGGGTTGAGGGCGGCGTACGAGCCGGCGAGGCAGAGCCCGAAGACCGCGCACGCCACGAACACCCGGGCGACCAGGTCGCCGAACGTCAGGTTGGGGACGACGGCGTCGACCCAGCTGGCGAAGAGGGCGTCGGCGGAGGCGAACAGGGCACCGAAGACCACGAGCCCGAGCAGGGACAGGGCGACCGTGCGGGCGACGGCCGGGGTCCGACCCCCCGTCCCGACGAGCCGGAGGCTCCGGCCGAACCACGGGAGTCCCCGCAGCGACGACAGTGGCCAGGTCAGGCCGGCCAGCACGAACCCGGGGAGGGTGACGGCGCGGGTGACGGCCACCAGGAAGACGGCGATGGCCGCGACCACGCACAGCAGGGCGATCGCCGCGTTGTCGAGGAGGGTGAGGGGTACGACGAGCAGCAGGCCCAGCGCGGTGGCTGCGGCGACGAACGTGTCCCGGCGGTGCCTCGCTGCGACGTACGCCGCTCCCCCGGCGGCCGCGAGGACCAGCGTCCAGGCGAGGCCCGGGCCCACGAACGTCACCGTGGCCCCGGCGAGGACCCCGACCAGGATGCTGGCGACGACGACCCGGAGGGCGGCCGAGCCGGGCGGCTCGGGCCAGAAGGAGCCGAAGAGTGCGTCCATCCCCTGCTGCGGCGGCCCGACGGGACCGCGCGGACCGTCCGGACGCGGGGTCGCGGTGGGAGCGGGAGCGTGGGTGGCGGGCGGGACTGCGGGCACGACGGACTCCTGGGGCAGGGCGAGGGGGACGTGGAGGTGCAGGCGGGCGCCGGTCCCACCGGGGGCCGGGTCTGTGAAGCGCAGGGTGCCTCCGTGGAGCTCGGCCACCCAGCGGGCCACGGCCAGGCCAAGGCCGGTGCCCCCTCCGGTGGCGTCGGTGCCGAACCGCTGGAAGACCCGCTCGCGATCGTCGGCGGGCACACCGGGTCCGCGGTCCACGACCTCCAGCCACCAGTGGTCGACGGCGGCCCCGGCCGTGACGTGCACCGGGGAGTCGGAGGGGCTGTGACGTCCCGCGTTGTCGAGGACGTTGACCAGCAGCTGCCGGAGGCGGGCGGGGTCGGCGCTCACGACGAGGTCGGACGCGATCGTGACGTCGTACGACGTGGTCCGTCCTGCGTGCGCCACCTCGCGGACGCAGTCGGCGACCACCGTGGCCAGCTCGACGTCGCGCGGCTCGAGCCGGATCACGCCGGCCTCGAGCCGGGAGAGCTCCAGGAGGTCCGCGACGAGGTCCCGGAGGCGCTCGGCCTGGGCCAGGGCGCCGGCGAGGTGCGCGGGATCCGCAGGGACGACCCCGTCGGCGAGGTTCTCCAGGACGGCGGTCATGGCGGCCAGCGGTGTCCGGAGCTCGTGGGAGACGGTGGCGATGAGGTCGCGGCGCTCGGCCTCGACCTGCTCGAGGTCCGCCGCCATCTGGTTGAACGCCACGGCCAGCCGGCCGACCTCGTCGGTGGCGGTCGTGCGGACCCGGCCCGAGTAGTCCCCGCGTGCCATCCGTTGGGCGACGTCGGTCATCTGGCGCAGCGGCGCCACCATGCCGGCCGCGAGCAGCTGGGTCACCCCGAGGGCCAGCGCCACCGCGACGGGCACCGTCAGCAGGGCCGGCACGCCGGCGGCCGAGCCGAGCGTCGCGAGGAGCGCGGCGACCACGACGGAGGCCGCGACGAGGGCGCCCAGCTTGACCTTGATGCTGGTCACCGGGTCGAGGGCGCGGCTCACGCGGCCGGCTCCCCGGGCTCGAGGGCGTAGCCGACCCCGTGGACGGTGCGGATCCAGGTGGCCCCCAGCTTGTGCCGCAGTGCCTTGACGTGGCTGTCGACGGTGCGGGTCGCTACGCCGGTGAGGCCCGTCTCGGCCCAGCCCCAGACGTCGGCGAGCAGCCGCTCGCGGGTGAGCACCTGGCCCGGCTCCCGGGCCAGGCAGACGAGCAGGTCGAACTCGGTGGGCGTCAGGTGCACCTCGGCGCCGTTGCGGGTCGTGCGCCGGCGCCCGGGGTCGACGGTGAGCCCGCCGACGACCAGCGGGGACCGCTCGGGGCTCGCGGCCAGCTCGGCCGCGCGGTCGACCCGGCGTACGAGCGCCGCGACGCGGGCCACCACCTCGCGCATCCGGAAGGGCTTGGTGAGGTAGTCGTCGGCACCGACCCCGAGGCCGACGAGGATGTCGGCCTCGTCGTCGCGGGCGGTGAGCATCAGCACCGGCACCGGACGCAGCGCCTGGATGCGGCGGCAGACCTCGTGTCCGTCGATGCCGGGGAGCATCACGTCGAGGACGACGACGTCGGGCTCGCCCGCGTGCGCCTCGTGGACCGCGGCGAGGCCGTCGAAGGCCTGGGCGACGTCGTACCCCTCGGCCCGCAGCCGCTCGGTCAGCTGGTCGTTGATGACCCGCTCGTCCTCGACCACCAGCACCCGTCGTCGTGTCATGGCTCGACCCTAGGAGTCCCACGGCGTGGGAGGCGGGGACGACTCGTGAAGGTTGTGTGCAGATGGCCCGGCGCCCGCCCCGCGATATGGGGAGGCGCGGCGGGCCCGGGCGTCCTAGCCTTGTCGGGTGCCGACCACCAGCCAGCTGCTCGCCTTCGTGCTCGCCTCGATCCTCTTCATCCAGGTGCCGGGCCCGAGCCTGCTCTTCACGATCGGTCGCGCGCTGAGCGTCGGACGTCGTGAGGCGCTGCTGTCGGTGCTCGGGAACGCACTCGGGCTGCTCGTGCAGGTGCTGCTGGTCGCCCTCGGCCTCGGCGCCGTGGTCGTCGCCAGCGCCACGGCGTACACCGTCCTCAAGCTCGCCGGTGCCGCGTGGGTCGTGTGGCTGGGCATCTCGGCCATCCGCCACCGCAAGGACGCGCGGGTGGCGCTGACCACCGGACAGCGACGGCCCGAGCGGCCCGGTGCGGCCGTGTGGACGGGGATGGTCGTCGGGATGAGCAACCCCAAGACGATCGTGTTCTTCGTGGCCTTCCTCCCCCAGTTCACCAACCCCACCGCCGGGCACGTCGGCCTCCAGATCGCGATGCTGGGCCTGCTCTTCGGCGTGCTGGCGGTGGCCAGCGACTCGGCGTGGGCGATGGCCGCGGGCAAGGCCCGGGACTGGTTCGCCCGGCGACCTGAGCGGCTGGACGCCATGGGGGCCACCGGCGGCGTGATGATGATCGGGCTCGGCGCGACGATGGCCGCGGCGGAGTAGGTCACCCGCTCCTGCTCATCCGGGGTCAGTCGGGGGTCAGTCCGGGCGCTCGTTCTCGCTCGGCCAGTCGACCACCACGCGCGCTCCCCCGCCGTCCGCGTCGGTGACGGTCACGTAGCCCCCGTGGGCGCGCGCCAGTCCGCCGACGATGTACATCCCCAGCCCGGAGCCGCCGCTGGAGCCGTGCTTCCAGAACTTGGTGAAGACCCGCCGCCGCATCTCCTCGGGGATGCCGTCACCCTCGTCGTCCACGCAGATGCGCACCCCCGCGACGTCCGAGGACTCCGGGGTCGGGGCCAGCGACACGGTGACCCGGCCCTGGCCGTGGCGGACGGCGTTCTCGACGAGGTTGGTGACGACCTGGGTGAACTTGTCGGGGTCGGCGAAGATCTCGGGAACTCCGTCGGGAGCCTCGAGCTCGATGACCCGGCTGGTGCCGGCGCCGACGGAGTCGACGACGCGTCGCGCCAGCACGACCGCGTCGCACCCACGCGGGTAGAGCGACAGCCGCCCGGTGTCGATGCGGGCGACGTCGAGCAGCTCGGCGATCAGGCGGACGAGCCGGTCCGCGTCGGCGTTGACGGTGGTGAGCATCAGCTTGCGCTGGTCGTCGTTGAGCTTGTCCCAGCGGTTGAGCAGCGCCTGCACGAAGCCCTTCACGCCCGTCAACGGGGAGCGCAGCTCGTGGGCGACGGTGGCGACGAGGTCCGAGCGCTCGCGGTCGAGCCGGGCCCGGCCGCGGCCGCTGCGGATCCCGATGGCCACGCCCACCACCGGGGCCAGCGGCCGCTCACGCACCATGCGCGCGGTGGTCAGGACCTCCTCGCCGCGGGAGTTGAGCCACGACTGCTCGGGGATGCCAGTCCGGGTGGAGATGCTGCGGTCGGGGCGGTTGACGTGCAGCCACGTCTCCCCGTCCTGGTCCTGGAGCAGCAGCACGTCCTCGAGCCGGCCCCCCATCGCCTGCTCGACGGTGGTCCCCAGCAAACGGGCGGCGTGGTCGTTGATGAACGTGATCTCGCCCGCGATGGTGGCACCGAGGATGCCGTCCGGGTAGAGGTCGGCCAGCGACTGGAGCCGCGTGGGCCGGGCTTCGACGATGCGGGGCACCGGCTCACCCTAGTCGGGCCGGGCCGCCTTGGGGCGTCGCAGGCCGGAGGCGCGCAGGCGCCCGACGAGCTCGCGGCTCGTCACGGGGACGGCACCCGCGGCGACCATGGCGTCGTAGTACTCCGCCGGGACGTCGTAGTGGTCCCGGTCGAAGCCGCGCTCAGGGACGCCCTGGGCGAGGGCGAAGGTGTGCAGCTCGTCGTACGACGTGTCGCTGGCGAGGTGCGACCAGGTGCGGCCCCAGCGGGGGACGGCAGGTGGGTCGATGAGGATCATGGTGTGCGCCCGGGGTCCTCAGCCGTGCTGCGCGCGAGCGCTGGCGTAGAGGCAGACCGCGGCGGCGGTCGCGAGGTTGAGGCTCTCCGCCCGACCGTGGATGGGGATCGCGACCCGGTGGTCGGCGAGCGCCGCCAGGTCGGCGGGCAGGCCCCACGCCTCGTTGCCGAAGAGCCAGGCGGTGGGCCCGCCGAGGTCGGCGGAGAAGAGGTCGACGTCGCCGGCGCCGTCGGCGGCCAGCACGGTGTAGCCGGCGGCCCGGGCCGCGGCCACGGCGGCGGCGGCGTCGGGCTCGACCGCCACCGGGAGGTGGAAGAGGCTGCCCACGGAGGCGCGCACGGTCTTGGGGTTGTAGGCGTCGACCGAGCTCCCGGCGAGCACCACACCGCCTGCCCCGGCCGCGTCGGCCGTGCGGATGACCGTGCCGGCGTTGCCGGGGTCGCGCACGTCGGCGCAGATAGCGACCATCGGCCCCGTCAGGGCCGACGCGAGGGGGACGTCGAGGTGGCGGCAGACGGCGACCACCCCGGCCGGGTTGACGGCGTCCGAGAGGGAAGCGAGCGCCCGGTCGTCGACGGTGGTGACGACGTCGGCGGACGCCAGCAGGGCGGCGTACTGCTGCTCGGCGTCGGGCGTGGCGAAGACCTCCACCACGCAGCGCTCCCCGGAGTCGAGCACGGTCGACAGGGCACCTTCGACGGCCTTGGGGCCGTCGGCAAGGAAGAGCCGCCGCTCGGATCGGACCGGGCGGCGGCTCAACTTGCGAGCCTCCTTGACGCGGGTGTTGCCCACGGTGAGTGGGGTGCCCGCGGTCAGGGGGGTGCTCATGCTGGGGTCGTGACGATCAGGCACTGACCTTGGGCGCGTTGACGTCCTCGGGGAGGGCGGCCTTGGCGGTCTCGACGAGCACGTTGAACGCCGCGACGTCGTTGACGGCCAGCTCGGCCAGGATCTTGCGGTCGACCTCGACACCGGCGAGGTTGAGGCCCTGGATGAAGCGGTTGTAGGTCATGCCCTGCGCACGCGCGGCGGCGTTGATGCGCTGGATCCACAGCTTGCGGAAGTTGCCCTTGTTCTTGCGGCGGTCGTTGTAGCTGTAGACGAGCGAGTGGGTGACCTGCTCCTTCGCCTTGCGGTACAGGCGCGAACGCTGACCGCGGTAGCCGGAGGCGCGCTCGAGGACGACCCGGCGCTTCTTCTGGGCGTTGACCGCCCGCTTGACGCGTGCCATTTCAAAACTCCTTGGTGCTAAATCTGGGGAAAGGTGGTGCAACCAACCGCCGGAGGCGGCTCGTGGGTCAGCGACCCAGCAGCTTCTTGGCGCGCGCGTTGTCGGCCTTGGCGACCTCGACCGTGCCCGACAGGCGACGGGTGACCTTGGAGGGCTTCTTCTCGAGGTTGTGGCGCTTGCCGGCCTTCTCGCGAAGGATCTTGCCCGAGCCGGTCACGCGGAAGCGCTTGCTGGCACCGGAGTGCGTCTTGTTCTTCGGCATCTCTCTCTACTTTCTGCTGCTGGATGTCTGGGACGTCCTTGATGGACGACGCGGTTGACGTGGTGGGACTGCGAGGTGACGCAGGCTCACGCCTCGATGTCGTCGTCGAGGTTCTCGGAGCGGCCGCGCTCCTTCTTCGCCGCGACGGGACCCGCCGCGTGGGCGGCGTCGCGCTCTGCCTGCTCCTCGGCCACAGCGGCCTCCCGCTGGGCCGCCTTGGCGTCCTTGGCGGCGGCGGCGTCGATCTTGGCGTCGGCCTTCTTCTTGTGGGGGCCGAGCACCATGATCATGTTGCGGCCGTCCTGCTTGGGCGACGACTCGATGAAGCCGAGCTCGGTGACGTCCTCGGCCAGGCGCTGCAGCAGCCGGAAGCCCAGCTCGGGGCGGTGCTGCTCACGACCGCGGAACATGATCGTGATCTTGACCTTGTCGCCGGCCTTGAGGAAGCGGACGACGTGACCCTTCTTGGTCTCGTAGTCGTGGGCGTCGATCTTGGGACGAAGCTTCATCTCCTTGATGATCACGTTCGTCTGGTTGCGACGCGCCTCGCGAGCCTTCTGGGCGTTCTCGTACTTGAACTTGCCGTAGTCCATGAGCTTGCAGACTGGCGGCCGGCCCTGGGGAGCGATCTCGACCAGGTCGAGGTCTGCCTCCTGGGCAAGCTTCAACGCCTGGTCGGTCGGCACGATGCCGACCGTCTCGCCATTGGG
The DNA here is from genome assembly GCF_001428425.1 of Nocardioides sp. Soil777. Lineage (NCBI taxonomy): Bacteria > Bacillati > Actinomycetota > Actinomycetes > Propionibacteriales > Nocardioidaceae > Nocardioides > Nocardioides sp. Soil777. The sequence continues at coordinate 131,356 of NZ_LMSN01000002.1, read as the reverse complement.
CCCGACAAGACGGACCTCGGGAACGCGGATCCGCTCGTTGATGCGCAGCTCGGTGCTGATGTGTCCTCCAGTGACTCAGTGGTTGGAATGACCCTGGCCGGAGACACCTGCCCGAAATGAACAATGGCTCCCGCGGTGGACCAAGCGGGAGCCAGCAGTGACGCACGCCAGGCGTGCGCCTCATCCGGACCGTGACCCGACGACCTGTGGTGCAGGGCGATCGATGCGGGTGGGGAACGATGGTGCTGTTCCCGCTTGGAGGATCGGTCCCGCTCCCGGTGGTGGCGGAGTGGAACTGATCGGTCAACACCGAAGACTAGCGGATCATTCCGCCGCCGGGCCAATCCAGCCCAGCTGGTCGCCGCGACCGTCCTGGAGGCGGACCACCCGCCACCCGGCCGCGAGCCGGGTCAGGTCGTCGCCCTCGACCACCACCGTGGCGGGCCCCGCGATGTCGACGACAAGGGCCGCGGCTCCGTCCTGCACGGCCGACTGCGCGGCCAGCCTCGTGGGGACCGGGACGGGTCGCGCCCCGGCGTCCCACGTGGCCAGGCTGTCGGAGCCGGTGAAGGCCAGCAGGGCACGCCGGCCGTCAGCACCGGTCATGAGCACCGCCGCCATGTCGGAGGTCTTGTCGTGGGCGAGGCCGTGCTCGTCGACCTCCACCTCGCCGAGGACGGCGACGACCGGCACGAGCAGCCGCGCGTCCTGGAGCGCCAGCAGCGCGTCGCCGTACGTCGTGGGCTCGGCGACCAGGACGGCGAGCGCGGTCCGCAGCGCTGGGTCGGCGGTGCCGTCGTCGCCGGCGAACCCGGGGTCGGGGATGTGTCGTTCCACGCGGCCATTGTCCCTGTTCCGTGGACCACTGTGGAACTCTGGAGGGGTGGACGGAGCAACGTGGGCGGCACTGACCGCGACCCTGACCCTGCTGGGACTGGCCTGGACCTGGGTCTCGTTCCAGCGACGCGGCACGACCGCCGCCATGCGGGCCCTCGGCTTCACGCTGATGCCGGTCGCCGCCTACCTCACCGGCACCCTGGAGATGTTCACCGAGATCGCCGGGTCCGTCACCGACTGGGCGTCCAGCCTGGTCTTCAACCCGGCCACCTGGATCGGGATCGGCCTCGCCGGCTTCGGTCTGGTGCTGATCGTGCTTGCCGGGGTGCTGCGCGACCGCCAGCTGGGCCGGGCCGCGGGAGCTCCCGACGCGCAGGTCACGGGCTCCACCCGGCGCCGGGCGGTCCCCGAGGCGTCGTCGACCCGGGCTCCGCGCCAGGAGCCGGTGGTGGACGACGAGATGGCCGAGATCGAGGCGCTGCTCAAGAAGCGCGGCATCCAGTGAGCCACGAGGCGGTCGACGGGTTCGTCGAGCGCAACCGGCTCTGGGCCCGACTGGGAGGCGCGGTCGCAAACCACCCGGAGCCGCTGTCCACGCCGATCGCTGTCGTGGACCTCGATGCCTTCGACGCCAACGCCGACGACCTGGCTCGACGGGCGGGTGGCAAGCCGGTCCGCGTCGCCTCCAAGTCGCTCCGCGTCCCTGCCCTGGTGGCCCGGGCGCTGGCCCACGACGGCTTCTCCGGGGTGCTGGCCTACACGGTGGCGGAGGCGCTGCACCTGCACGGGTCCGGCATCAGCGACGACGTCGTGGTGGCCTACCCCAGCGTCGATCCCGGGGCGTTGGCGCGCCTGACGTCCTCGGAGGCGGCGGCCGCCGCGATCACCCTCATGGTCGACGACGTGGCCCACCTCGACGCCGTGGACGCCGCGCGCCCCTCCCCCGGTGTCGTCGTCAGGGTCGCCGTGGACGTCGACGCCGGACTGCGGCTGGGCAGCCAGCACGTGGGGCCCAAGCGCTCCCCGCTGTACGACGCAGCCGCGGTGACCGCGCTCGCCCGCGAGGTGGTCGCCCGTCCGGGCTTCGTCCTTGTCGGAGCGATGACCTACGAGGGACAGGTCGCCGGCGTGCCGGACGACGTCCCGGGCCAGCGCACGAAGTCGCTGCTGGTGCGCCGCCTCAAGCAGGCGTCGGTCTCCCAGCTCGAGGTGCGCCGCCGCGAGGTCGTCGACGCGCTCGCCGGGCTGGCCGACCTCGAGTTCTGGAACGGTGGCGGCTCCGGCTCCGTCGAGTCCACAGTCGCCGACCCGGTGGTCACGGAGGTGGCCGCCGGCTCGGGGCTGCTCGTGCCCGGGCTGTTCGACCACTACCAGTCCTTCTCCCCTCGCCCCGCGGCCTTCTTCGGGCTCCGGGTCAGTCGCAAGCCCTCCCCGGCACTCGCGACGGTGCACGGCGGTGGCCTCATCGCCTCGGGACCCGTCGGCGACGACCGTGCCCCGATCCCGTGGGCGCCACCGGGCCTGCACCTGACCGGCCTCGAGGGCGCCGGGGAGGTCCAGACACCGCTCACCGGCCACCCGGCGGCCATGCTGGCCATCGGCGAGCTGGTGTGGTTCAGGCACGCCAAGTCCGGTGAGCTGTTCGAGCACGTCAACGACGTGCACCTGGTCCGGGGCGACCGGATCGTCGAGACCGTGCCGAGCTATCGCGGTCTCGGCCACGCCTGGTGACGGAGCGGTGATCGACCCGCGCGACGTGCTGGCCCACGCGCTGTCCCGCCCGCCGACGCTGGGAGCCGGGCGCCTGGTCTGCATCGACGGGCTCGCGGGGGCCGGCAAGACCACCCTCGCCCTCGGCCTCGCGGCCATCACCCGCACCCAGGTCGTGCACGCCGACGAGCTGCTCGAGGGGTGGTCCGGCCTGCCCGGCCTGGGTGCGACCCTCGACACGGTCCTGCGCCCCCTGGCCGCGGGTGCGTCGTCGGAGTGGACCCGGTGGGACTGGCACGCCTCCGCCTGGGCCGAGTCACACCCGTTGTCCCCCGGTGGCCTCCTGGTGGTCGAGGGCGTCGGCTCCGCCCCGGCCCGCATCGACGACCTGGTGACGACGCTCGTGTGGGTCGAGGCTCCCCGCGACGAGCGGCTGCGGCGCGGCATCGCTCGTGACGGCGAGCAGATGCGGCCGCAGTGGGAGCAGTGGCTGGACGACGAGGCGGCACTGCACGCCCGGGAGCGCACCCGCGACCGCGCGGACCTGGTCTACGCGACCGGCGCCTCCTCGAGCGCGTAGTTGTCCTGGCGGTACCGCACGCCGTAGCCGGCACGCTCGTATACGCCCAGCGCGCCCGTCGGGTTCTGGGTGTCGACGTCCAGGCTCGACGTGTCGAACCCGGCTGCCCGGCAGGCGTGCAGGGTGTGGGCGAGCAGGTGGGTGGCCAGCCCACGACCACGGTGCGCCGGCAGCGTGCCGACGTAGGCGACGTACGCCTCCCGGCCCTGCTCGCCGGACCGCGTCAACTCGTACTCGTGCACGAAGACGTACGCCGCGACCCGCCCGCCCTCACCGGGGTCCCGCAGCACGAACGACTGGTCGTGGCGGGTGTGGGCCGCGCCCACCATGAAGCCGTGCCAGGTCTCCTCGTCGACGGCGGTGCCGTTGGGGTAGCCGCGGAACGCCTCGTTGTGGGCGTCCCGCAGCTCGTCGGCGGTCGCCGGGTCGAACGTGCCGACCACGAGGTCGTCCGGCAGCACCGGCTCCGGAAGCGCAGTCAGGTCGGAGAACATCAGGAAGTTGTGGCGGTCGACGGCGAGGCCGTGCTCGGACAGCAGACGAGCCTGGTCCTCGCGGCCGGCGAGAGCACGGGTCTGGAGACGCAGGCGCGTCGAGGGCGCGGCGACCGCGTGCATCGCCCGGGCCGCCTCGATCGCGCGGCCGAGCATCGCCGTGCCGTGGCCCTTGCCCAGGCGGGCCGGATCGACGTCGCCGAAGAGCAGGAAGTGCTGGCTGCCGTCGTGCGGCGCGCGTGGCAGGATCGCCGTGTAGGCGACCAGGTCGTCACCGTCCCAGCGGCCCTCGACCGCGACGCCCGGATAGCCGGCGAGCAGCTCGCGCACCTCCGACGAGGAGAGCTCGAACCCCGTGGCGTGGTCGGCGGCGATCCGCGACATCACCGCCGCCACCACGTCGGCGTCCTCGGCGGTGACGGGGCGGTGGGTCATGACCATGACGGAACCCTAGGCGGGCCTAGGGTGTCGCGCATGGCCCCTTCACACCGTGTCGCCCCCAGCGGCGAGCAGTACGAGATCGCGGCCGCCGGCTATCGGGCGGTGGTCACCGAGAGCGGCGGCGCCCTGCGCCTCCTCGACCACGGCGGCCGGGCGCTCGTCGACGGCTTCGGCGAGGACGAGATGTCGTCGGGCGGCCGCGGCCAGCTGCTGATGCCGTGGCCCAACCGGATCCGCGACGGCCGCTACTCCTTCGGGGGGCGCGAGCACCAGCTGGCCCTGACCGAGCCGAAGCGCTCCAACGCGTCGCACGGGCTGGCGCGCTGGGTGGCCTGGACGCTGGAGGAGCACACCGCCAACTCGGTGTCGCTCGTCCACCGGGTGATGGCGCAGAGCGGCTACCCGTGGGCGGTGGACCTGCACGTGCTCTACGACCTCGGTGCCGACGGGCTGACGGTCACGCAGACGGCGACCAACCTGAGTGGCGAGGCCGCGCCGTACGCCTGTGGGGCCCACCCCTACCTGTGCGTCGGCGAGGGCATCGACCACCTCGAGCTCACCCTTCCCGCGAGCACCCGCACGCTCACCGACGACCGGCTGATCCCGGTGGAGACGGTGCCCGTCGACGCCGACCACGATTTCCGCACGCCGCGGGCGATCGGGTCGACCGCCTTCGACGAGACGTACGGCGACCTGTCGCGCGACGAGGGCCTCGCCACGGCCACCCTGCGGGACCCCGCGTCCGGCAACGGGGTGGCCCTGTGGGTCGACGAGCGGATCTCGTGGCTGCTGCTCTACAGCGCCGACGACGCCCCCGGCCTCGAGCGGCGTTCCCTGGCGGTCGAGCCGATGACGGCACCGCCGAACGCGTTCAACTCCGGCACCGACCTCGTCACCCTCGCCCCCGCGGGCGAGCCGGGTGACGAGCTCTCGGTGACGTGGGGCATCCGGGCCCTGAACGCCACCGACGAGGCGCACTGACCGGCCGGGTCAGCCGCGCGGCAGCAGCCGGTGGTCGACCCGGAGCGGTCGCGGCAGGGTGATCTCGACGTACTCGTTGGCGTCCGGCTCGGTGGCCGAGCGGCCGCCCGTGGCCGGGAAGTTGTTGTCGTTCATGACGGCGATGGTCCGCGCGTCGAGCACCTCGACGTCCTCGATGGTGAAGAACGGGAACGTGAACGGGTCGCCGTGGGGCGAGAGCCCGTCGGGGTTGCCGACGTCCATCAGGTCGATCAGCGGGCGCTTGGCCACCCAGCCGTCGCCGTCGGTGTCGCGCAGGTCGACGAGGTAGATCCGCTTGAAGACCGCCGTCCCGCCCTGGCCGTTGTCGCGCTCGATCACCAGTGCCTCGTGCTGGTTGACCATCACGAAGTCGCCGAGCGCGTGGACAGCGCTCTCCATCCGGTAGCGCAGGAAGTCCTCCTCGAACGCTCCCTTGCGCACGGTGTAGATGCGCAGCGCCCGATCCATCCCGGCAGCGACGTCCTCGGCCGTCGCGCCCTCCAGCATCGGGTGGAGCACCCGACCGTTCGGACTGATCGCCAGGCCCTCGTAGCCCTTGGATCCGGGCAGGTTGGGCGTCGCCGACCCGAGCGTCGGGTTGGAGGGGCTCTGCACGCCGGGCGTGGCGAGGGGAGGCTCGAGGAGCGCGCCGTCGGCGTCGAAGTGCAGGAGGTAGGGCCCGAACTCCTCGCCCACCCAGAGGGTCCCGTCCGGGGCGACCTGGAGGGACTCGGGGTCGAAGTCCCAGCCGGTGAGGCGGCGGTCCGGGGTCGGGCACGAGTAGCCGGCGGGGAGTGTCGCCGCGCCCGCGCAGCCGCCGTCGCGCCAGGTGGTCCACGGGATGAGGCGGTCCGGGTCGCTGAAGGTCAGGACGGTCTCGTCGTACGTCGTCGTGCCGTCGCCGTCCGCCGCGTCGGTCTCGGGGGTGATCCGGTGCACTGCCAGCAGGAAGTCGGCGCTGTTGGCCTTGGCCCCGAACCCGTTGTCGGAGAGGACCAGGAAGGACCCGTCGCCGAGGGCGTGGGTGCCCGAGAAGCCCTGGACCGGCTGGCCCGGATAGGGCCTGGGCACCGCGGTGGTGCCGGTGACGAAGTGGCCGCTGGGCTCGCTGCCTGGGACGTAGGTCCCCGCGCCGAGCACCGACCACGCCGACAGGACCGCCCCGCCGGGATCGACCGGCGATCCCTTCGGCGCAGCGACGGCAGGGGCGACGGCCGAGGCGGTCAGGAGGGTGAGGGCGGCGAGGGCGAGGTGGCGGGGTCCGAGGGTCATGGGTCCGACCCCACCAGTCCCCCGTGTCCGGGCGGTGACCGCCGGGCGAAGACTCAGCGGTCGATGAGGGACCGCAGCCCGCGCACCGCGGCGCGGGCCCGGTCGCCGTCGGACCCCTGGATGGCCAGGACCGACACGGTGGTGCCGTCGGCGAGGTCCAGCGTCGCCCACGGCGCCCCCTGCGGCAGCCGGACCGCGACGACCTGCGCCCAGTCGTAGACGTGGCGCTTGTAGCCGTTGACCACGGTCAGGCCGGTCTCCTCCGCCACGACCCGCGACCGGGCCAGGGCGTAGCCGACGGCGGCGTACAGCAGGCCGAGCGCGAGCAGCGTGGAGCGCTGGAAGAAGGTGAACCGGGCGCGCACCGAGGGGTCGAAGCCGAACCACGCGAACGTGCAGATCACCAGGAGCATGCCGCCGAAGAACAGCACGGCCAGCCGCACGCCGAGCGGACGCCACGTGCGCGGGAGGGACACCGAGGCCCCCTCAGATGCGGCAGGCATGGATGTCGGTGAGCAGGATCGCCCTGGCCCCGAGGTCGTAGAGCTCATCCATCAGCCGCTGCGCGCCGGCACGCGGCACCATGGCACGCACCGCGACCCAGCCCTCGCGACCGAGCGGGGAGATCGTCGGGCCCTCGAGGCCCGGGGTCACCGCGACCGCGCGGTCGAGCTGGTCGCGGGACACGTCGTAGTCCATCATCACGTAGGTCCGGGCGACCAGGACGCCCTCGATGCGTCGCATGAAGACCTCGAAGCCGGGCGGGGTCTCCCCGTTGCGGGAGATCAGCACCGCCTGCGAGTCGAGGACGACCTCGCCGAAGGTCTCGAGCCCGGCCGCGCGCAGCGTGGACCCGGTCTCCACGACGTCGGCGATCACGTCGGCCACCCCGAGCTGGATGCTGGTCTCCACCGCCCCGTCGAGGCGGGTGACGGTCGCGTCGATCCCGCGCTCGGTGAGGAACGACTCGACGATCCCGACGTACGACGTCGCGATGCGTAGTCCCTCCAGCTGGTCGAGGGACGAGTAGCGTCCCGACGGCCCGGCGAAGTGGAAGCGGCTGCGGCCGAAGCCCAGGTCGCGCACCTCGACGGCCTTGGCCCCCGAGTCGCGCAGCAGGTCGCGGCCGGTGATGCCGATGTCGAGGGTGCCCTCGCCGACGTACAGCGCGATGTCCCGCGGCCGGAGGTAGAAGAACTCGACGCCGTTGTCGGCGTCGATGAGCGCGAGCTCCTTGGAGTCACTGCGCTGGCGGTAGCCGGACTCCTTGAGGATCTCCGACGCGGCCTGAGAGAGGGCGCCCTTGTTGGGGACGGCGACGCGCAGGAGCTCGGGCTGCTCAGAGGTGCTCATAGACGTCCTCCAGCGTGATGTCCGCGGCGATCATCAGCACCTGCGCGTGGTAGAGCAGCTGGCTGATCTCCAGTGCGGTGGCGTCCTTGCCCTCGTGCTCGGCGGCCATCCACGACTCGGCGGCCTCCTCGAGGAGCTTCTTGCCGATCGCATGGATCCCGGCGTCGAGCTGCTGGACGGTGCCCGATCCCTCGGGTCGGGTCTGGGCCTTCTCGTTGAGCTCGGCCCACAGCTCCTCGAACGTCTTCACGGGTGGCAAGCCTACGGCCGTCGCTCAGCCGAGCCCGGCGAGGGTCCGGGCCGTGGCCAGGGCCGCGGCCGTGGCCTCCCAGCCCTTGTCCTCGCTCGAGCCCTCGAGGCCGGCCCGGTCGAGCGCCTGCTCCTCGGTGTCACAGGTGAGGACGCCGAAGCCGATCGGCACGCCGTGGTCGAGCGCGACCCGGGTGAGTCCGTCGGTGGCGGCGGCGCAGACGTACTCGAAGTGCGGGGTGCCGCCGCGGATGACGACGCCGAGGGCGACCACGGCGTCGTGCTCCTCGGCGAGCGCGTCGGCGACGACCGGCAGCTCGAAGGTGCCGGGGACGCGCACGATCTCCGCGTCGGTGACACCGTGCGCGGCGAGGGCTCGGTGGGCGCCGGCGAGGAGCCCGTCCATCACCTCGGTGTGCCAGCTCGCGGCGACCACGGCGACGCTGTAGTCGCTCGCGTCGAAGGCGGTCTCTGCGGGGGCGCCGTGCTTGCTCATTGGTGCAGCTCCTCGGTGGTGACGGTGGGGTCGCCCAGGTCGGGCAGGTCGTGGCCCATGCGGTCGCGCTTGGTCTCGAGGTAGGCGCGGTTGGCGTCGGTCGGGTGCATCGCCAGCGGCACGCGCTCGGCCACCTCGATGCCGAAGTCCTCGAGGCTGGCCGTCTTGTCGGGGTTGTTGGTGAGCAGGCGCACCCGGGGGACCCCGAGGTCGCGGAGCACCTGGGTGGCGGTGCCGTAGTGGCGGGCGTCCGCGGGCAGACCGAGGTCGAGGTTGGCGTCCACGGTGTCGCGCCCGCCGTCCTGGAGCTCGTAGGCCTGGAGCTTGGCGACCAGGCCGATGCCGCGACCCTCGTGGCCGCGGAGGTAGACGACGACCCCGCAACCCTCCTCGACGATGCGGGCCATCGCCTCCTGGAGCTGGGGGCCGCAGTCGCAGCGGTGGCTGCCGAAGACGTCGCCGGTGAGGCACTCGGAGTGCACGCGGGTCAGCACCGGCTCTCCCTGCTCGACCGCCCCGGCGACGTCACCGTGGACGAGTGCCACGTGCTCGCTGTCGTCGATGGTGATGCGATAGCCGTACGCCGTGAAGTCGCCGTGCGCGGTCGGCAGCCTGGTCTCGGCGACGCGCTCCACGTGCCGCTCGTGGCGGCGGCGGTAGCGGACGAGGTCCTCGATGGAAATCATCGCGAGGCCGTGCTCGTCGGCGAACTCGCGCAGCTCGGGGGCGCGCTTCATGGTGCCGTCGTCGTTGACCACCTCGACGAGCACGCCGGCCGGGGTGAGACCGGCCAGGGTGGCCAGGTCGACGGCCGCCTCGGTGTGCCCGCGGCGTACGAGCACTCCCCCGTCGCGGTAGCGGAGCGGGAAGACGTGCCCGGGCCGCGTCAGGTCGCCGGGCTCGGTCGCCGAGTCGGCCAGCACGCGGGCGGTGTGGGCCCGGTCGGCGGCGCTGATGCCGGTGCTGACGCCGTCCTTGGCGTCGACCGAGATCGTGTAGGCGGTGCGCAGCTTGTCCTTGTTGTGCGGCGTCATCAGCGGGATCTCGAGGCGCTCCAGCATGTCGCCGGGCATCGGCACGCAGATCACGCCGCTGGAGTGGCGGATGGTGAAGGCCATCAGCTCCGGGGTCGCTCGGGAGGCGGCGAAGATGATGTCGCCCTCGTTCTCGCGGTCCTCGTCGTCGACGACGATCACGGCGCGGCCGGCGGCGATGTCCTCGATCGCCCGCTCGACGGAGTCCAGTCGGACGCTCATGCGGTCACCTTCTCGTGCTCGGGCTGGTCGGACGTGCTCGTGGTCGCGCTGCCAGCACTGGCCCGCACCCACACGGCGAACCCGACCACGACGAACGCGGCGTAGACGAGGTACATCCCGGCCGTCGGGTAGTAGCCGGCGTTGAGGAGCGTGGTCACGCCGACGACGTCGACGAGCATCCACACGAGCCAGAACTCCACCCAGCCGCGGGCCATGCCGTAGGTCGCGAGCATCGAGCCGGTCAGGATCCAGGCCTCCGTGACGGGACCCCACGAGCCGATCTGCTGGAGGACCACGTAGGCGACGGTGTAGCCGACGACGCCGAGCCCCACCAGCTGGAGCCGCTCGGTCCCGGTGGCCCAGCGCGGCGCGATGGCCCCGCCGTCGGCGGCACCCCCGGCGCGTCGCGACCGCGACCAGCGCACCCAGCCGTAGACCGACACGGCGGCGAAGAAGACCTGCCGGCCGGCCTGTCCCCAGAGGGGCTCGGCCACGACGCCGCTGAGCTCACCGGAGGCGAAGACCACGAAGAGCAGGACGTTGCCGACCAGGCCGATCGGCCAGGCCCAGACGAGGCGCCGCATGCCCAGGACCGCGCTGGCCAGGCCGAAGAGGTTGCCCACGACCTCGGGGGCGCTGAGCTGTCCGCCGGCCACGGGGATCGTGCCGTGGACCAGCCACTCGAGGAGGTCCATCAGTCCTGCTTCCTGGTGTGCACGCCGCTCTGCAGCAGCTTCTCGACGTGCTTGGCGATGATGTCGGCCTCGAGGTTGACGCGGTCGCCGACCGCCCTCGAGCCGAGGGTGGTGCGGGCCAGGGTCTCGGGGATGAGGCTCACCGTGAAGCTCTCGTCCCCGGCCTCCACGACGGTGAGGCTGACCCCGTCGACGGTGATGGAGCCCTTGTCGACGAGGTACGGCGCGAGGTGCGGCGGCAGGGAGACCTCGACGACCTCCCAGTGCTCGCTCGGCGTGCGGCGCAGCACCTCGCCGACGCCGTCGACGTGGCCCTGCACGATGTGGCCACCGAGACGGGTCTGGGGGGTGACGGCCCGCTCGAGGTTGACCCGGTCCCCCGGCCGGGCGCCCGCGAGGGAGGTCTTGTCGAGCGTCTCGGCCATCACGTCGGCGGTCCACGTGCCGTCGGTGACGTCGGTGACGGTGAGGCAGCAGCCGTTGACGGAGATGGAGTCGCCCAGGCCGGTGCCCTCGAGCACGGTCTGCGCGCTGATCGACAGGCGCAGGGCGTCGCCCTGCTCCTCGATCGCGGCGACGGTGCCGAGCTCTTCGACGATGCCGGTGAACATCAGGGGGTCCTCTCGAGGGTCAGTCGGACGTTGGCGTCGGCCCCGGTGCCGATCACGGCGGCCTGCCGGATGCGGAAGCGGAGCTGGTCGGAGATGGTGGTGATGCCGAGGTCGCCCACCGTGCTCGCCCCGGCGCCCAGCAGGCTCGGGGCGACGTAGGCGACGACCTCGTCGACGAGGCCGGCGGTGAGGAAGGCGGCCGCCAGGGTGGGCCCGCCCTCCAGCCAGACGTGCTGGCGACCGCGGTCGTGCAGGTCGCGCAGCGCCGCGAGGGGCTCGCGGGTGCGCAGGTGCACCGTCTCGGCGTGGTTGTTGAGGATCCGGCGGTCGGGGGCGAGGTCGCGCAGCCCCATCACCGCGCGCAGCGGCTGGTGGCGCACCGGGCGGTCCCAGTCGTCGCGGACGGTCAGCAGCGGGTCGTCGATCTCTACGGTGCGGGTGCCGACGAGCAGGACGTCGCACTCGGCGCGCAGCCGGTGGGTGTCCTGGCGGGCCGGCTCGCTGGAGATCCAGCGGCTGGTGCCGTCGGCGGCGGCGCTGCGGCCGTCGAGGGTGGTGGCGAGCTTCCAGGTGACGAAGGGTCGACCGTGCTCCACGGCGAAGGTCCAGGCCCGGTTGAGCCGTGCGGCCTCGTCGGCGAGCACGCCAGCCTCGACCTCCACCCCGGCCGCGCGCAGCGCATCGGCGCCGCCCGCCGCCTCGTCGGTGGGGTCGTCCTGGGCGAAGACCACGCGGCGTACGCCGGCGGCCAGGAGCGCCTCGACGCACGGGCCGGTGCGCCCGGTGTGGTTGCAGGGCTCGAGGGTGACCACGGCGGTCGTACCGCGGGCCGCGTCCCCGGCCTCGGCGAGCGCGGCGACCTCGGCGTGCGGCGTACCTGCCCCGCGGTGGAAGCCCTCGGCGACCTCGGTGCCGTCGTCGGCCAGCAGCACGCAGCCGACCCGCGGGTTGGGGCCCAGCGGGACGCCGGGGTTGGCAGCGATCCGCAGCGCGCGCCGCATGGCGGCGGTCTCCGCCGGTGTCGCACCCATTGCTCGCCCTCTCGTCCGTGGTCGCGGACTCCGGGGGACTCGGGCGCGCGCACCACGACGGGTGCGTCACCTGCGTGCACTTCTCATCCGGACTGTGACCGTCGGTCCAGGAGTTCCACCTGGTCAACCGGCCACTGGCAGTGGTCGGGTCGCGGACTGTGACCGCCGGTGCGGAGTTTCACCGCCCCCAGAGCACGCTTGCTCGTGGACGGAACTCTGCCACACCTCCGCGCATTCCCGGACGGAGTGTCCGCGTGGCGTGGGCCACGTCGATGACTGCGCTCGCGAGGGCACCGGTCAGGGTTCGAGGTGGTGCTCGCGCAGCCAGGTCGCCGCCCGCCGGCGCGACGCCTGGGCCAGCCACGCGTCCTGCACGAGCTCCACGACCTCGTCGCGCGACACCTCACCGACCCGGGACGCACGGAGCAGGACCGACGGGTGCCCGTCGAAGTGCGGCGTGGTGAAGAACGGGGACGACTCGTCCTGCACGAGGGCCAGCTTGTCGCCCTCCGAGCCGACCCAGATGACGACCACGTCGTCGTACCGCTCCCCGGTCCGCGGATCGACGGCGTCAGACCGCGGGGTGCGGAAGAAGACGAACGACTTGCCGCCCACCTGGTAGACGGGGAGGGCGCCGGTCCGGGCGACGGTGACGTGCGGCATCGCCAGCGCCGTGGCGTGGATGTCGTCGACCACCGCCCGCCTGCTCACGACGAGGCGGCCTCGGCCTTCGCCCTCAGCTCGCGCACCATCGCGTCCGGGTCGCCGGCGGAGTAGACGGCCGAGCCGGCGACGAAGACGTCGGCACCCGCCTCGGCGCACCGCTCGATGGTCTCCAGCGAGACTCCCCCGTCGACCTGGAGCCAGGTCTCGACACCGTGCTTGCGCATCATGGCGCGGGCGGTGCGGATCTTGGGCAGGCACAGGTCGAGGAACTTCTGACCGCCGAAGCCGGGCTCCACCGTCATCAGGAGCAGCATGTCCAGCTCCGGCAGCAGCGCCTCGTACGGCTCGATCGGCGTGGCCGGCTTGAGGGCCATGCTCGCCCGTGCTCCCTTGGCCCGGACCTCCCGGGCCAGCCGGATCGGGGCCTTGGTGGCCTCCACGTGGAAGGTGACGCTCGAGGCGCCCGCCTCGACGTACGCCAGTGCGTTGCTGTCGCAGTCCTCGATCATCAGGTGGGCGTCGAGCGGGAGGTCGGTCGCCCGGCTGAGCGCCTCGACCATCGTCGGGCCGAAGGTCAGGTTGGGCACGAAGTGGTTGTCCATCACGTCGACGTGCACCCAGTCGGCGCTGCCGATGCGGGCCACCTCCTCGCCCAGGCGGGAGAAGTCGGCGTTGAGGATGCTCGGCGTGATCTGGATACCCACGGGCGGTGAGTCTAGGGCCCGTCAGTCCAGCTGGGCTGCCCGGCTGTGCTGGGGCACCACCACGTGCAGCGCGTTGCGGTCGACCTCGAACGTCGCAGGTGTCATCGCGGCCAGCTCGCCGTCGAGGTTGACGTCCAGCGGCTCGTCGGTGACGACCCGCACGCTGCGGGTGGTCACGTGGTGCACCCGGTCGTGCTCGATCAGGTGCCCACTGCGCAGCAGCCGGGCCACGGACACGTGGTCCCGAAGCCGGCCCTTGCCGATCGCGTAGACGTCGAGGAGGTGGTCGTCGATGGAGGCCGTCGGCGACACCGTGAGCCCGCCGCCGTAGTGACGCCCGTTGCCGACCGCCACCTGCATGAGGTCCTCGAGCTCGAGCACCGAGCCGTCGCCGAGCTCGAGCCGTGCGGCGAAGGGACGGTGGTGCCGGTACGCCGCGAGGGTCGCGGCCGGGTAGGCCAGCTGGCCGAGCCGTCGCTTGAGCCGCGGGGTGAGCCGGCGGGTCACCGCGACGGAGAGGCCGAGCGAGGCGACGTTGAGAAATACCGACCCGTTGACCCGACCCAGGTCGATGTCGACCACCTTGCCGCTCAGCAGGGTGTCGACGGCGGCGGGCAGCGCGGACGGGATCTCCAGGGTGCGGGCGAAGTCGTTGGCCGTGCCGAGGGGCAGGACGCCCAGCGTCGTACCGGTGTGGGCCAGCACCGACGCGGCGCAGCCGATGGTGCCGTCTCCCCCGCCCACCAGGACCATGTCCGGCTCGGCGCCGACGGCCTCCGCGAGGGCACCCGGCAGCTGGGCGCCGCTGTCGACCCGGTGCACGTCGACCGCCTCGACACCTGCACGGTGCAGCTCGCCCTCCACCAGGCGCAGCGCGGCAGCGCCGGTGCGGGAGGCCGTGTTGACCACGACGGCGACGTGACGGGTGCGGGTGTCGGCGGGCATGCACCGACGCTAGGCGGCGCAGGTGAGAGGACCATGAGCCCGACCTGTGCGCGGGCTGTGGGTCACCCGTCCTCGGGGTCGACCGGTGGCTCGGCACCCTGCGCCTCGTCGCGGGCGGCCCACTCCAGCAGGGGGGCGATGTCGAAGACGTGGTCGTCGATGTCGGCGTGCAGGTCGCCGAGCTCGGCGAACCGCTCCGGCATCGTGAAGATCGTGAAGTCGTCCGGCTCGCACTCGTCGATCTCGTCCCAGCGCACCGGGGCCGAGACCCGCGCCGTCGGCACCCCGCGCACGGAGTAGGCCGCGGCGATGGTGTGGTCGCGCGCGTTCTGGTTGTAGTCGACGAACAGCTGGTCGGGCTCGCGGTCCTTGCGCCACCACGCGGTCGTGACGTCGCCGGACGCGCGGCGCTCGACCTCACGGGCGAACGCCAGGGCACCGCGGCGTACGTCCCCGAAGCCGTGGTCGGGCGGGATCCGCACGTAGACGTGCATCCCGGACCCTCCGCTGGTCTTGGGGAAGCCCACCGCGCCGAGCTCGTCGAGCACCTCGTGGGCGATCCCGGCGACCCGCTGGACGGTCGCCCAGTCGCACTCCGGACCGGGGTCGAGGTCGATGCGCCACTCGTCGGGCTTCTCGGTGTCGGCGCGGCGGCTGTTCCACGGGTGGAACTCGACCGTCGACATCTGGACCGCCCAGATCACGCTCGCGAGCTCGGTGACGCACAGCTCGTCGGCCGTGCGGTTCCACCTCGGGAAGTGCAGGCGCACGGTCTCGACCCAGGGCGGGGCACCGGCGGGCAGCCGTTTCTGGTGCACCTTGTCCCCGGCCAGGCCCTTGGGAAAGCGGTGCAGCATGCACGGGCGCTCGTAGAGCGCGTTGACGATGCCCGGCCCCACGGCGAGGTAGTACTCCACGAGGTCCAGCTTGGTCGCCCCCGACGGCGCCGACGCCGTGGGCGGGAAGTAGACCCGGTCGGGGTTGCTCACCCGCACCACCCGGTCGTCCACGTCGATCTCGACGCTGGGGCTCTTGCTGGCAGGGCTCTTGCCGGTCGGGGCCATGCGGCCCAACCTACTGGCGTGCGTCGCGGCCACCCACGGCCTCACCCGGGCAGGGTGAGGCCCTGCGGTGTCCCGGGGACGAGACTGGCCGCAGACCGTTGCCGCCGAGGGCCGGAGGTGGTGAGCCGTGGACGTGACAGCCGCCCTGGTCGTCGCCGGGTCGATCTTCCTGTGGGGCGTGCTGTCGGCGCGTCTCCAGCGCGCCGACCTGACCGCCCCGATCCTCTTCGTCGCCGTCGGCGCGGTCGTGGGCGGCATGGATCTCCTCGGGACGCCCGAGGGCCCGGAGGGCCTGACGCTGCTGGTCGAGGTCACCCTGGTGTGGGTGTTGTTCTCCGACGCCGC
This sequence comes from Nocardioides sp. Soil777, assembly GCF_001428425.1. Lineage (NCBI taxonomy): Bacteria > Bacillati > Actinomycetota > Actinomycetes > Propionibacteriales > Nocardioidaceae > Nocardioides > Nocardioides sp. Soil777. Next base: position 115,605 of record NZ_LMSN01000002.1, on the reverse strand, counting down.
CCGCATCCCCGTGCAGACGATCCGTCGCGACCTGGCCCCCTACCTCCGGCTGCTGGGGGTCGGCCTGCCGCTGACCGTGCTGGCGGGCTGGGGGCTGGCGTGGTGGCTGTTCCCGGCGTCCGGGGTCTGGGTCGCGCTGCTCGTCGCCGCTGCGCTGGCGCCCACCGATGCCGCCCTCGGGGTCCCGGTCGTGACCAACCCCGTCGTCCCCGCCCGGGTCCGGCGGCTCATCACCGTGGAGAGCGGGCTCAACGACGGCATCGTCACCCCGGTGGTGATGCTGGCGATCGCGGCGCTGGCGGCCGAGGAGGAGCTGTCCGGTTCCACCGGGCTGGGCACGGCGGTGGTCTCCCTGGTCGTCGGTGCGGTGGTGGGTGCCGTGTGCGGTCTCGTGGGCGGACGGTCGCTCCGGTGGGCCCGCCGGCGGAACTGGGCCGCCGAGGACTTCGCCGGGATCGCGGTCCTGGCGCTGGCGCTCATCGCCTACCTGGCCGCACTCGCGGTGGGGGCGAACGGCTTCGTGGCCGCCTTCTGCGGAGGGCTCGCGTTCGGCACGTCGGCCGGGCGCCGTGGGCCCGCCGAGCTGATGTTCGTGGAGCAGTCGGCAGGTCTGGTGGGACTGCTGGTGTGGCTCGCCTTCGGGGCGGTCGCCGGCCCGATCGTGCTCGACCTGGCCACGCCGACGATGGTGCTGTACGCCGTCCTCAGCCTCACCCTGGTCCGGATGGTCCCGGTCGCCCTCGCCGCCCTCGGAGCCGGGCTCGACCGCGGGACGGTCCTGTTCATCGGCTGGTTCGGACCCCGCGGCCTCGCCTCCCTGGTGTTCGCGCTGCTCGCCCTCGAGGAGCTCGGTGACGAGGTTGACCAGGCGGTCGCCCTCATCGGGATCACCGTGCTCCTGAGCGTGGTCGCCCACGGGCTCACCGCGGCTCCGCTGGCGCTCCGCTACGGCCGGGCTCGACCTGACCGGCCGGGCGACCCTTCGGACACCGACACTGCCTAGTGCCGGGGGTCAGCAGTCGTTCCCGACCGAGCCCAGGAGGTCGTCCACCGCGGTCGTGAAGGCACCGAAGTCGGCGGAGACCTGCGTCACGGCAGCCCCGGAGGGCGCCTGCACCGCCGTCTCGACACTGGCCGTGAGGGCCTGCGTCGCGGACTGGACGGCATCGATCTCGTCCGCATACTCGGCCGCGGCCGCGTCGACGAGTCGGTCCACGTCCGCGCCGGCCTCGTCCAGGACGGCGGAGAACTCGGCCAGGGCCCCCGGCTGCAGCTCGATGGCCTCGAGGTCGTCGAGGTCCGCACGCAGGGCCGCGACGTCGTCGCAGACCGCGGGCTCCTCCTCCGAGCATGCCGAGGTCCCGGCCAGGAGTCCCAGGGTGAGCACGACGGCGGCTGCGCGACTGTTCGGCTTCATGTCGACGAGGCTAGGAGCGCCGGCTCCCGGCGGCATCCTCCGGAACGAGTGAGGTCGAGGAGGTGAGACTCCGCCGGCCCTATCCGCCGGGCGTGGTCTGCGGCTGTTCGGGGGACGGCTGCGGTTGCTGCGGTTGCTCCGGGGTCGGCTGCTGCTGCTCCGGGGGCGGAGGCGGCACCGCGGTCGCCCGGACGAGCACGGACTCGCTGGCCCCCTCGTCGGCGTACTCGCCGTGGGGGCGGAACCAGCGGAACTCGGTGTCCTCGGTGACCTTCGCGGTCGCCCGCGACCAGCCGTCTGGACCGACCATGGCGAGCTCGGAGACGGTGCGCCACTCCGCCGCACCCGGTGTGCGGGCCTGGAGCAGCACGGGGTCACCGGTCACCCGGCCGAAGCCGTCGGTGACGTGACCGCTGATGACGACGTCGTGGCCTGCGGGCACCTGGGGCGCCGAGGCGGTGATCGCCGTGCCGAGGGTGATGCCCTCGAAGTCCCACGTCTGGCCGACACCCCGCACCGCGTCGATGTTGAAGGCATTGCCGTCGCAGCCGAAGCCGGTGACGACGTAGCCGGTGCCGTCGCCGTGCGCGGCCACGAACTCGGCGGGCGTCGCGGGTGCTCCCGCGGTGCTCGACCCGGTCACCAGGTCGACGAGCTTCCAGTCGTAGCGCAGGGACGCGGTGTCGACCGTGTGCCAGCCACCGGCGGGCACCGTCGTCGTGGTCCGACCCAGCCAGGCGTGGCCGGCCGGGGCGTCCGCCGCGGAGGTCCAGATGTAGGACGCGCCGGTGGTGCCCGCGGCCGCCGTGACGGACACCGAGGCACCCGCTCCGGCGAGCGACAGGAAGGGGACGTAGGGGCCGGACGCCGTCCCGGCGCCGGACGGGACGAGACCGAAGCTCCGGCGGCCGATCGGCGCGGTGCCCGGGCCGAGGTTGACGCGGGTGCGCGGGGCGGACGAGGGGGCGAAGAAACCGTCGCAGCCCAGGTAGGTGAGGAACATCCCGTCCGCGGCGCTGCCGGGACCGCTGCGGACGTTGACGCCGTCGGCGCTCGCAGCAGGAGCGAACCCGATCACCAGGCTCGCGAGGATGGCCAGGGCCACCGCTCCTGCTCTCCGTCGCACTGCTCGCTCTTTCCCGTCCCCCGCCGACCTCCTGGCCGACGCGCACCATCATCCACGACCGGTGGTGATGAGGGAACAGCAGAGCACGCCGCGTCCCCCCTTTTGGGGGTGGGCGCTAGCCGCGGTGCAACGTCGCGATGAACATCGCGTCGGTGCCGTCGCGGTGCGGCCAGAGCTGGCGGGTCGTGCCGACGCGCGTGTCGTCCCGGGAGCCGACCACCGCGTCGACCACACCCGAGGTCTCCGCGAGGACGGGAGAGCACGTCGCGTAGACGACCACGCCCCCCGGACGGACGGCGTCGAGCGCCCGGTCCAGCAGTGCGCGCTGGAGCGGGACGAGTGCCTCGAGGTCCTTCTCCGTGCGGCGCCAGCGCGACTCCGGCCGGCGGCGCAGGGCCCCGAGTCCGGAGCAGGGGGCGTCCACGAGGACCCGGTCGAAGGTCCCGTCGCGCCACGGCGGCCGGGTGCCGTCGCCGGTGACCACCCCGAGCAGCCCGCCCCGGGCGGCCCGCAGGCTCCGGGCGACCAGCTTGGAACGGTGGTGCTGGCGCTCGTTGGCGACCAGCCGGGCACCCCGCTCGGCCGCCAGGGCCGCGAGCAGCGCGGACTTGCCGCCGGGGCCGGCGCAGACGTCGAGCCACCGCTCGTCCCGACCGTCGATCTCTGCCTCGGCCAGCGCGAGGGCCACCAGCTGCGAGCCCTCGTCCTGCACACCGGCGCGTCCCTCGGCCACCGCGGGGATCGCCGCGGGGTCGCCACCAGCCAGCTCCACGGCGTACGGCGAGAGCGTGCTGGCCGTGCCGCCCGCGGCGACGAGCTCCGCCACGGTCGAGAGCCCCGGCCGGGCGACGAGCATGACGCGGGGCGGCGCGTTGTCGGCCGCGAGGAGGTCCTCGAGCTGCACCGCGGAGGCAAGCGCGTCGGCCAGCTCCTCCACCACCCAGCGAGGGTGGGAGTGGGCGATGGACGCGTAGCCGAACGGATCGGTCCCCGGGTCCGGGGCCACCCGGCGGATCCAGCCGTCCAGGTCGTGGGCGGCGACCTTGCGCAGCACGGCGTTGACCAGTCCGACGGGACCGACGCCGACGCGCGCCCGGGCGAGCTCGACCGACGAGCTGATCGCCGCGTGGTCCGGTACCCGCATCGACAGCAGCTGGTGGACACCGAGGCGCAGGACGTCACGGACCTTGGCCTCCAGCCGGGGCTTGGTGAGGCAGGCGTCGATGATCGCGTCGTAGGTGCCCTGGCGCCGGATGGTGCCGGAGACCAGCTCGGTCGCGAAGGCCGCGTCCCGCCCGGTCAGTCCGTGCTCGGCGAGGGCGTGCGGCAGCGCGAGGTTGGCGTAGGCGTCGTCGACCCGCACGGCCTTGAGCACGTCGAGGGCGGCAAGCCGCGCGGGGTCGATGCGGCCGCCCCGGGGGCGGCGCTCAGCCATCGAGGTGCTCGCGAGCCAGTCGCCGGGGGGCGCGGTGCGCCCACGCGTCGGTGATGACCTCGACCAGCTCGTCGCGGCTGATCTCCCCCAGGCGCGACTGCTGGACGAGCACGGCGTTGTAGCCGCGGAAGTGGTCGATCGTGAAGAAGGGCGTCGTCGGGTCCTCGACGAGCGCCACCTTGTCGGCCTCGGTGGGGGTGACGATGACGACGAGGTCGTCGTACATCTCCCCCGACTCCGGGTCGACGGCGCTGTGGTGCGGGCGCCGGTAGAGCACGAACCCGCGGCCCTTGTCGCCGGTCGGCACCTTCCACGTGGGGACGTCGCCCCACGAGGTGCCCAGCTCGGTCCCGGGCAGGCCGGCGCAGATCTCGTCGACGTCCTCCGGACGGGCCTTCCTGCTCACCCGAGCCAGCGTAGTCGCGACGCCGCCGGTGGGGCTCAGCACGCCCTCCCGTAGGTGCCCCTGCGGGTCGGCGGGGCGTCCACCGGGAGGTCGTTGGGTGCCTCGAGGCTCCAGTGGCGGATCCAGTCCATCTGCATCCGGCTGACGTTCATCGGCTTCTGGCCCTTGGCCTCCATCGTGAACCGAGGGACCAGCGGCACGTCCGACCAGATCTCCGGGCGGCGCTCGGTGTGGACGACGTGGGCGTCGACGAACCACGAGATGCGGTCACGGGTGACCTCGACGCCGTAGGTGTGCCACTTGTCGCGACCGAGGTCCATCCCGGTCCTGGCGCCCTTCCAGGCGACGTCGGGCAGGGTGCGGGCGTAGAGGTTGGCCTTGCTGGTCCCGATCCGGTAGCTCTCGAGCGCGATGTTCTGCGCCCCGCACCGCTGGTCGCGGTCGCCGGCGGGCACGAGCTCGGTCATCACCTTGAAGCGCGCACCGCCGCGGCCGTACTGCCGGCTGCGCAGGCGGGTCTCCCAGCGGCCCACCACGGCACCCTCGAAGCCGAGCTTGGCGCTCAGGCTGCCCTGGGTGGTCGTGTTGAGGGTGAGCATGCCGTTCTGGTGCACGACCTCGCCCTGGCCGGAGGCCTGCCACTGCGGCCCCGTCGGTCCGGAGTACGGCGCCTCGAACTCCTCGCGCCAGACGATCCCCTTGTGCCACCAGCCGTACGTCGTGCCGGCGTGGACGGGGCCGGGCTCGGCGCCCCCGTGGTCCGCCGACGCGCTCGTCGAGGTGAGCACCGGGGACAGCACGGAGGCGAGGACGACCGCGGCGAGCGAGGCGACGCGACCGCGCCGGGAACGGGAACGGGAACGGGCAACCAGGGGGGAGGTCATGGCCGAAGACCGTACGTCACGACGGCGGTGCCGCCGCAACTCCGGCGCGGTCGCAGGCTCAGGAGGAGAAGAGCTTGAGCGCGGTCGTGATCGTCTGGAAGACGCCGTAGGCGAGCAGGATGCTCACCACGGCCCACGACAGCACCAGCCGCACGGTGCTGTTGCCGGCCGACCCGGTCGGGTCCTCCTCGGACACGACGGCCTCGCGCTCCGCCTCGGCCTCGGCCCTGTGGGCCGACATGTCCTCGTGGAACTTCGCCGCCACCGGCCGGACCAGCAGGTTGGCGACGAAGCCGACCCCCAGGATCGCGACCATCGTGAAGAGCGCGGGACGGTAGGAGCCGGCGTCGAGCGAACCGGCCCCGCCGGCGGAGTCGAGGAAGCTGTTGATGATGAGGGGCCCGGCCACGCCCGCGGCGGACCAGGCGGTCAGCAGCCGGCCGTGGATGGCGCCGACCTGGAAGACCCCGAAGAGGTCGCGGAGGTACGCCGGGATGGTGGCGAAGCCGCCGCCGTAGAACGAGATGATGATCGCGGCGACCAGCACGAAGATCGCGGTGGACGTCGAACCGACCAGGGCCAGCGCGACGTACAGGATGATGCCGCCGCCGAGGTAGACCATGTAGATCGGCTTGCGGCCGATGAAGTCCGACGTGCTCGACCACACGAACCGGCCGGCCATGTTGAACAGCGACAGCAGGCCCACGAAGCCGCCCGCGGCGGCCACGGTGACGCTGGAGTCACCGGCCCCGTCACGGAAGAAGTCCTGGATCATCGGGCTGGCCTGCTCGAGGATGCCGATGCCCGCCGTGACGTTGCAGAACAGCACCGTCCACAGCAGCCAGAACTGCGGGGTGCGGATGGCGTTGGCGGCCGACACGTCGTTCTCGGTGACCAGTGCCTTCTTCTTCACCGCGGACGGGTCGAAGCCGTCGGGGCGCCAACCGGGAGCCGGCACGCGGATGTTGGCGACGCCGAGCATCATGATCGCGAAGTAGACGATGCCGAGGGTCACGAAGAGCAGCGTCAGCGCGTGCCCGTCGGCCAGCGACGCGGCGTCGGTCGGGTCGTAGGCCGGGTCGTAGTAGGACAGCAGCTGGCGCGACAGGGGCGCAGCGACCATCGCCCCGCCGCCGAAGCCCATGATCGCCATGCCCGTGGCCAGGCCCGGGCGGTCCGGGAACCACTTGATGAGCGTCGAGACCGGCGAGATGTAGCCGATGCCGAGACCCACGCCCCCGATCACGCCGTAACCGAGGTAGAGCACCCACAGCTGGCCGGTCGCGATGCCGACCGAGCCCACCAGGAAGCCCGCCGCCCAGCAGCAGGCCGCGGTGAACATCGCCTTGCGCGGCCCCACCTTCTCGACCCACGTGCCGAAGACCGCGGCGCTGAGGCCGAGCATCACGATGGCGATCGAGAAGACGAAGCCGATGGCGGTCTGCGAGGCGTCGAAGTGCTCGATGAGCGAGTTCTTGTAGACGCTGGTGGCGTAGGCCTGGCCGATGCAGAGGTGCACCGCCAGCGCGGCCGGTGGGATGAGCCACCGGTTGTAGGACTGGGTGGCCACGGTGTGGCGACGATCGAGCATTTCCATGACAGCCACAGGGGACCTCCGAGACGTTGGCTCCGCGCAGGTTAACGCCAATGTCGTTGAAACGTGACGCAGACCACCCCTGAGTGTGGTCAGTGGAGGCGGGCGCCCTGGGGCACGGTGACGCCACGCGCCCAGTCGGCGGCGCGCATCTGCTTCTTGCCGAACGCCTTGACCTCGCCGAGCTCGACCGGGTCGGTCGCGGTGCCGACGTAGACGGCGTTCTTGGTGACCTCGAGGACACCGGGCGCCAGCCGGTCGCGACCGCTCGCGACGCTGACGCGGCCCACCTTGAAGCGCTCGCCCTCCCAGGTCGTCCAGGCACCGGGTCCGGGTGTGCACGCCCGGACCTGGCGGTCGACGCCGATCGCGGGGTCGGTCCACTCGATGCGGGCGTCGTCGACGAGGATCTTGGGCGCCAGGCTGATGCCGTCGGCGGGCTGCTCGCGGGCCTCGAGGGACCCGTCCTCGATGCCGTCGAGGGTGCGGACCAGCAGGGTCGCGCCGCCCTCGGCGAGCCGGGCGAGCAGGTCGCCGGCGGTGTCGGTGGCGCGGATCCGCTCGGTCATCACGCCGTACGTCGGACCGGCGTCGAGCTCCTTGACGATCCGGAACGTCGTGGCACCGGTCAGCTCGTCGCCGGCCCAGATGGAGTGCTGGACGGGTGCGGCGCCGCGCCAGGCCGGCAGGATCGAGAAGTGCAGGTTGATCCAGCCGTGCGCGGGGATGTCGAGCGCCGACTGCGGCAGCAGGGCGCCGTAGGCGACGACGGGGCAGGCGTCGGGCTCCAGGGCGCGCAGCGCGGCCTGGAAGTCGGGGTCGCGCGGGTGCTCGGGCCGCAGGACCGGCAGGCCGAGCTCCTCGGCGCGCAGGGCGACCGGGCTGGCGACCAGCTTGCGACCACGACCGGACGGCGCGTCGGGACGGGTGACGACGCCGACGACCTCGTGGGCGGACGCGTGCAGGGCGTCGAGGGCGGGCACGGCGACCTCCGGGGTGCCGGCGAAGACGACGCGCATCAGAGGCCCAGCCCGCGGGTGGCGTGCGGGCTCACCCGGACGGTCGGCCGCTCGAGGCCGAACCACTCGGACTCGCGGATCTCCTTCATCGCCGCCTTGCGGGAGGCGGTGTCGAGCTTGTCGATGAAGAGGATCCCGTCGAGGTGGTCGGTCTCGTGCTGCATGGCGCGGGCGAGGTAGTCCGACGCCTCGATCCGCACCGGCTCGCCGTGCATGTCGAAGCCCGTGGCGATCACGGACAGCGCCCGCAGGCAGTCGTAGGTGAGCTCGGGCAGGGACAGGCACCCCTCGGCGCCGTCCTGGGTCTCGTCGCTCAGCTCGAGGCCCGGGTTGACCAGGTGGCCGACCTCGCCCTCGACGTTCCAGGTGAAGACCCGCAGCCCGACGCCGATCTGCGGGGCGGCGAGACCGGCGCCCGGGGCGGCCAGCATGGTGTCGGTGAGGTCCGTGACGAGCTGGCGGACCTCCTTGTCGAAGTCGTCGACCTCGATCGCGCGTCGGCGCAGGATCGGGTCGCCGAAGAGGCGGATCGGCTGGACTGCCATGGGGGTGCTGTGACTCCTCGGTCTCGGATGCGCGGCCCAGTCTAGGGAGCGTTCAGATGCTCGGCGGGTCCACCCGGATGCGTACGGCGTCGAGCTTGCGCGCCGACCGCACCCGCTGCAGCTCGCCGAGGGCCGCCGACAGCCTGGCCCCGTGGGCGAGCGGCACCCGGACGACGACGCGCTGCTCCTCGGCGCTGACCGGCACCGGTCCGAGCACCTCTGCCGGCTCGGGCAGGTCGAGCAGCGTCACCGCGTCGTCGAGTGCCCCGGGCTCCCCGGTGATGGTGGCGATCCGGGCCGTCGGCGGCAGGTGGGCCTCGCCCCGCTCGACCAGCTCCCGGTCGGCGAACCCGGCCGGGTCCCACCGCACGAGGGCTTGGAGCGCCGGGTGCGCGGGATCACCGACGGCGACGACGTGACCGCCGGGCCGCACCAGGCCGGCGGCGCCGAGCCAGCGGCGTACGGCCTCCTCCTGGACGCGCATGTCGTCGCGGGCCAGGGTCAGCCACGTGTCGAGGAGCACCACGGCGGCGTAGCCGGTCTCGGCGACGGGCTCGGCGCCGACGGTGGCGACGACGATGTCGGGCCGCTCCCCGACCCGCGCCAGGACGCGATCACCGCTGGAGCTGCGGACGGTCGTGCCGGGGAAGGTGCGACCGAGCTCCTCGGCGGTGCGTGCCTCGCCCCGGACCGGGGCCCGCAGGCCCCGGTGGCCGCACTCGCGGCACGCCCAGCGCCCGTCGGCCGTGCCGCACCAGCGACAGGTCGGCGGCGCCGTGGGACCCGGCAGCACGAGCGGGCCGGCGCAGTGGCCGCACCGGGCGGGCGTGCGACACCTCTCGCAGGCCAGGGCGGGGGCGTAGCCCGCGCGGGGCGTCTGCACCAGGACAGGACCGTGGGCTAGGCCGGAGCGGATCGCCTCGAAGGCGGGACGGGGCAGCCGGGCGCCCACGGCCCGATCCTCCGCGGCCGCCACCTCGGTGCGGGCCCGCTCGCGCACCACGTCGCGCGGAGGCGCGAGCTCACGGGCCCAGCCGGACCGGAGCAGCATCGCGGCCTCGGTCGAGCGGGCGAAGCCGCCCAGGAGCATCGCGGTGCCCTCGGCCTCCGCGCGCAGGCCGAGGACCTCGCGGACGTGCGGGTAGGGGGCGCGGGGCTCGGCGTGCAGGTCGTCGCCGTCGTCCCAGATGACGACGAGCCCCAGGTCGTGGACCGGCGCGAACGCCGCCGCGCGGGTGCCGACGACCACCCTCCGGGCACCCCGGGAGACGGACAGGAACGCGCGGTAGCGCGCGGCCGGACCGAGGTCGGCCGTCAGCGTTGCGTGCCGGTCGGGACCGAGCGCGACGTCGAGGGCGGCACCGACCCGGTCGACGTCGCGCTGGTCGGGCACGCACACGACGGCCCCGCGGCCGCCGGCGAGGGTCGCCGCGACCGCCGCCGCGACCATGGCCGGCCAGTCGTCTCCGGGCGCCGCCGACCAGACGCCGCGGGGTGCGGAGCCGTCGGTGAGGTGCGCGAGGAACGTCTCCCCGTGGGTCACGTGCTGCCAGGCCCCACTCGCGACGCCGGGGACCTCTGTCGGCGGCATCTCCCACGGCTCGGCCTCCACCCTGGCGTGCCGGGGCGGGACGGCGAGGCGCAGGACGTCGGCCCGGGCGCCGGCGTAGCGCGCGGCGACGGCGGCGGTGAGATCGGCCACCACGGGGCTCAGGACCGGCTCGGCACTGACGACGCGGCGCAGCGGCTGGAGGCGGCCGGTGTGGTCGCTGGTGGCGGCGCGCGCCACGACGTAGCCGTTGACGTCCTGGCCGGCGAACCGGACCTTGACCCGCGCGCCCGGCACCGCGGTGTCGGCGTAGGCCGTCGGCACGGCGTAGTCGAACGTCCGGTCGAGGTGGGCCAGCGGGACGTCTACGAGGACCCGGGCGACCGGGTCCACCCCGGCGGGCTCGAACTCGGCGGCCTTGCGCGCCCGGGTCGCGGCGGCCCGGGCCTTGCCGTCGGCCACGGATGCACGGAGGCCGGGCAGCATCTCTGCTGGCCCGGCCTCGTGGTTGGTCATGGTCGGCATTCAATCAATGCGGACCGACAGCGCACCGACCGGTGCGGACTGTGTCCGCGGGCCCGTCACCGTGTGACCGTTGCAACGGTCACACGGTGGCAGAGTCCCCGGCTGAGCGGGGACTCTGTCGCAGCGATGGATCAGGCGCCGGCGGCGGCCTTGAGCTTGTCGGCGCGGTCGGTCTGCTCCCAGGTGAAGTCGGGGAGCTCGCGGCCGAAGTGGCCGTAGGCCGACGTCTGGGCGTAGATCGGGCGCAGCAGGTCGAGGTCGCGGATGATCGCGGCGGGACGCAGGTCGAAGACCTCGAGCACCGCCTTCTGGATCGCCTCGTCCGACACCACGCCGGTGCCGAAGGTCTGGATGAAGACGCCCACCGGGGCCGCCTTGCCGATCGCGTAGGCGACCTGCGCCTCGCAGCGGCGGGCCAGGCCCGCGGCCACGACGTTCTTGGCGACCCAGCGCATGGCGTACGCCGCGGAGCGGTCGACCTTGGACGGGTCCTTGCCCGAGAAGGCACCGCCGCCGTGGCGGGCCATGCCGCCGTAGGTGTCGACGATGATCTTGCGGCCGGTGAGCCCGGCGTCGCCCATGGGGCCGCCGACGACGAACTTGCCGGTCGGGTTGACCAGGAGGCGGTAGCCCTCGGACGGGATGTCGAAGCTGCCCAGGACCACGTCGATGACGTGCTCCTTGATGTCGGCCTCGAGGGTGGCGTGGTCCACGTCCTCCGAGTGCTGGGTGGACAGCACGACGGTGTCGATGCGGACGGGCCGGTCCTGCTCGTCGTACTCGATCGTGACCTGGGTCTTGCCGTCGGGACGCAGGTAGCCGAGCGTGCCGTCCTTGCGGACCTCGGTCAGCCGCTGCGCGAGGCGCTGGGCGATCATGATCGGGAGCGGCATCAGCTCGGGGGTGTCGTCGCAGGCGTAGCCGAACATCAGGCCCTGGTCGCCGGCGCCACGCTTGTCGAGGTCGTCCTCGGAGGAGCCCACCCGGGACTCGTGGCCGCTGTCGACGCCGGCGGCGATGTCGATCGACTGGGCGCCGATGGCGACCTGGACCCCGCACGTGGTGCCGTCGAAGCCCTTGTCGGACGAGTCGTAGCCGATGTCGAGGATCGCCTTGCGGACGAGGTCGGCGACCGGGGCGTAGGCGTCGGTGCGGACCTCCCCGGCGACGACGACGAGGCCGGTGGTCAGCAGGGTCTCGACCGCGACCCGGAGGTTCTCGGGGTCGGAGTCGTGCTCCATGAGGTAGTCGAGGACCGAGTCGCTGATCCGGTCGGCGATCTTGTCCGGGTGACCCTCGGTCACGGACTCGGAGGTGAAGAGGCGTCCAGCCACAGTCGATGCTCCTGTCGAGGTGCTTGTGCTAGCCACGATAACGGTGGCTCACTATGCAAGATGCCCGTCTCAGCGGGCGAATCGCCCCACGACCTCGTCCCACACGACGTGGGCGAGGGCGCTCTTGGTGCCGTGGGGCACGTCGACGGTGGCACCGTCGGCGCCGAGGATGACCGCCTCGTTGTCGGGGCTGCCGAACACCGCTCCCCCGCTGACGTCGTTGACCACGAGCAGGTCGCACCCCTTGCGGGCCAGCTTGGCCCGGGCGAGGTCGAGGACGTCGCCCGTGTCGTCGCCGGTCTCGGCGGCGAACCCGACGATGACCGCGCCGGGGCGCTGCCGCTCGTGCGAGACCTCCTTGAGGATGTCGGGGTTCTGCTCGAGCTCGATCGCCGGGGCGGAGCCGTCGTCGGCCTTCTTGATCTTGGCCTCGCTGACCGCCGTGGGCCGGAAGTCGGCGGGCGCCGCGGCCATCACCACGGCGTCGGCGGATCCGGCGGCCAGCACGACCTCGTCGCGCAGCTGGGCGGTCGTCTCGACCCGGACGACCTTGACGCCGGCCGGGTCGGGCAGGGAGACGTTGGCGCTGACGAGGGTGACCTCGGCGCCGCGGGCGGCGGCCGCGCGAGCCAGGGCGTAACCCTGGAGGCCCGAGGAGCGGTTGCCGAGGAAGCGGACCGGGTCGAGGTACTCCCGGGTGCCGCCGGCGCTCACGACCACGCGGCGACCGGCCAGGTCGGGGACGGCGGTGCCGCGGGCGAGGACCTCGACGGCCAGGTCGAAGATCTCGGCCGGCTCGGGCAACCGCCCCTTGCCGGTGTCCTTGCCCGTCAGGCGTCCCTCGGCGGGCTCGATCACGACGACACCGCGGCTGCGCAGGGTCGCGACGTTGGCCGCGGTGGCCGGGTGCTCCCACATCTCGGTGTGCATGGCCGGCGCGAGGACGACGGGACATCGCGCGGTGAGCAGGGTGTTGGTCAGCAGGTCGTCGGCCAGCCCGTGGGCGGCCTTCGCGACCAGGTCGGCGGTCGCGGGGGCCACGACGACCAGGTCGGCCGCCTGCCCGATCCGCACGTGCGGCACCTCGTGGACGTCGTCCCAGACCTCGGTGGAGACCGGCTTGCCCGACAGCGCCGCCCACGTGGGGGCGCCGACGAACTCCAGCGCGGCCGCCGTGGGCACCACGGTGACGTCGTGCCCGGACTCGGTGAAGCGGCGGAGCAGCTCGCAGGCCTTGTACGCCGCGATGCCGCCGCTGACCCCGAGGACGACACGTGGCCGCTCCCCGGTGCGGGAAACGGCCACGTCGTGGACGGAAGTGTCCTGGGAGGTCACGTCACTCCGTGAAGCTGGACGCCTCGGCGCGCGCGGCCGCGGCAGCGGCCTCCTCAGCGGCGAGCTCGGCCGGGTCGACGTCCTCGCACGTGAGCAGGTCCTCGTTGATCTCGCGGAGCGCGATCGAGAGGGGCTTCTCCTGGACGACGGTGTCGACGAGCGGGCCGACGTACTCCAGCAGGCCCTCGCCGAGCTGGGAGTAGTAGGCGTTGATCTGGCGGGCGCGCTTGGCGCTGTAGAGAACCAGCTTGTACTTGCTGTCGGTCTTGGTGAGCAGGTCGTCGATCGAGGGGTTGGTCACGCCCTCGGCGGCGATGTTGGGGGCAGACACAGCTGGAAGCCTCACAGAAGTCAGTTGGTGCAGAGGTCAGTCGGTGGTGGCTGGACCCTGGGCAGGGTCCGACTGAGGGTCGAACGTCATCAAGGTTACCAACTCGTCCGCCGCAGCGTGAACTTCGTGGTTGACGACGGTGACGTCGAACTCGGACTCGGCCGCCAGCTCCACCTTCGCCGTGGCCAGCCGGCGCTCCCGCTGCGCCTCGGTCTCGGTGCCGCGGCCGACAAGCCGGCGCTCCAGCTCCTCCCACGAGGGCGGTGCCAGGAAGACGAAGAGCGCCTCCGGCATCGTCCGCCGGACCTGGCGCGCACCCTGGAGGTCGATCTCGAGCATCGCCGGGTGGCCGGAGGCCAGTGCGAGCTCCACGGGGCCGCGCGGGGTGCCGTAGCGGTGGGTGCCGTGCACGGTCGCCCACTCGAGGAGGTCACCGCGCTCGATCATCGCGTCGAAGTCGTCGTCGGACACGAACCAGTAGTGGACGCCGTTCTCCTCGCCGGGACGCGGGTCGCGCGTCGTGGCGGAGACGGACAGCCAGACCTCGGGGTGGTGGCGGCGCACCTCGGCGGCGACGGTGCCCTTGCCGACGGCCGTCGGGCCGGCCAGCACGATCAGGCGAGACCTGCGCGGCTCGCTCAAGACTCCTCGTTGGGGCCGAACTCACGCTGGAGCGCGGCGACCTGCTTGATGCCCAGGCCCCGGACGCGGCGGCTCTCGGCGATGCCGAGGCGCTCCATCACCTGCCGGGCACGGACCTTGCCCAGGCCCGGCATCGACTGGAGCAGCTCCACGACGCGCATCTTGCCGATGACCTCGTTGTCGCGGCCCTCGTGGACGACGTCCATGATCGAGGCGCCCGAGTTCTTGAGCCGGTTCTTGACCTCGGCGCGCTCCCGTCGGGAGGCGGCGGCCTTGTCGAGGGCCGCCTGGCGCTGCTCGGGCGTGAGAGGGGGCAAGGCCACGAAACGGGTCCTTCTGGCAGTCGGGCTGGGCAACGCGGTCAATCTAGTCAGAACGACGGATGCCCTGCAATGCGGGGTACGACGCCGCGCGTGCCGCGAGACCGCCGACACACCGCGGTGGTGGCTACTGGCTCAACGGGGCCTTGCACACGTCGAGGGCCTGCTGCTCGATGCCGCCCATCGCCTCCACGGTCTCGGCCTGCCCGAGGTCGCGGGCGGCCGCCTCGATCGCCCGGCGGTCCTCCTCGGGGAGCCCGTCGGGGGTCGTCGCGGGGTCGTACGACGCGGGGTCGACGCCCGCGTCGTCGAGGGCCTGCTGGAGCGCCTCGAGCCGGGTGACGACCTGCGACCACTCGTCCCGGAGGTCGCTCGGGGCCTCCTCGCGCAGGTCCCGGTAGGCGTCGAGCGCACCGAGGACCGCGCCGGGCTGCTCGCTGGCGGCGATGTCGCTCAGCTCGGCCCGGTGGTCCTCCACCGCCTGGCAGTAGGTCTCCTGCTCGCTGCTGCACCCGGCGGTGAGCCCCAGGACGAGCGCCGCGACGGGCAGGACCCCGCCCCTCATGCGTCGCCGAGGGCGGAGACGGCGTCGTTGCCCCGGCGGGCCGCGTCTCGCAGGGCCGTGCGGTCGGGCCCCGCGGAGAGGACCTCGCGCGACGAGCTGGGAAGCACGTGGCGGGCGACGGGACCGAAGATCCGGCGGAGGTCGTCGACGGTCCCGCCCTGGGCACCGAAGCCCGGGGCCAGGACCGGACCGTTGAAGTCGAGGTCCTCCCCGCTGTCACCGATGGTGGCCCCGATGACGGCGCCGAGGTCGCCGAGCGGCTGCAGCCCGGCGTTGAGCGCGCGGAGGTGGCCGAGCACGGTGCCGGCGACGGTCCCCCCACCGGTGGACGCGTGCTGCACCTCGGGGCCCTCCTTGTTGGAGGTCAGCGCGAGCACGAAGACCCCGGCCCCGTGGCGGCGGGCCGTCTCGACCATCGGGTCGAGGGAGCCGAACCCGAGGTAGGGGCTGGCGGTGATGGCGTCGGAGGCCAGCGGCGAGGCCGGGTCGAGGTAGGCGTCGGCGTAGGCCTGGCTGGTCGAGCCGATGTCGCCGCGCTTGACGTCGAGCAGCACGAGCGCCCCCGCCGCGCGGGAGTCGGCGATGACCCGCTCGAGGACCGCCACCCCCCGGCTGCCGAAGCGCTCGAAGAACGCGCTCTGCGGCTTGACCACGCTGACCTCGGGGGCGACCGCGTCCACCACGGTGCGGGCGAAGGTCTCCAGCCCGGCGACGTCGTCGGACAGCCCCCAGTCGCGCAGCAGGGACGCGTGGGGGTCGATGCCGACGCAGAAGCGGCCGCGCTCCTGCATGGCCGCGTGCAGCCGTGCCCCGAAGTGGTCGCTCATCGATGATCCTCTCGGTCGTCGGCCGTGTCGCCGGCCGTGTCGTCGACGTGATCGTCAGTCAGGGCGGCGCGGATGCGCGCCACGGTGGTGGGGTCGTGGAGCAGTGCGGTGCCGACCTGGACGCCGACGGCGCCGGCGGCGAGGAAGGCGCGCGCGGTCCGGGGACCGTCGACACCCCCGCCACCCACCACCTCGACGTCCGGCAGGGCGGAGGTGACCTCGTGCACGCAACGCAAAGCCACCGGGGTGATGGCCGGGCCGGTCAGCCCGCCGGGGCGTCCGTCGGGCATGGCGGCCGGGACGGCGTCGCCGAGGACGACGCCGCTCGCGCCCGCGTCGTGGACGGCCCGGGCCCCCTCGACCGCGCGCGAGAGGTCCGGGCGCAGCTTGGCCAGGACCGGCCGGTCGGCGGGGAACTCGCGTCGCACAGCGGCGACCACGCTGGCCGCGTGGTAGGGCTCACGGACCTCGAAGAGGCCCTCCCCCGCCTGGTCGGGCGCCCCCAGGTTGACCTCGAGGCCCGCCACGCCGGGGGCCCGGCTGAGGCGACGCGCGAGCTCGGCGTACTCACCGATGGTGGCGCCGACGACGGACACGTGGACCCGCACGCCGGCCCGCACGAGCCAGGGCAGCTCGGTGGCGAGGAAGTGCTCGAGGCCGGGGTTCTGGTGGCCGACGGCGTGGACGAGGCCGCTGGGCGTCTCCGCGATCCGGGGCGTCGGACCGCCGGCACGCGGGTCGAGCGTGATCGAGCGGGTGACCAGGTCGAGGCCGTCGAGGTCGGCGTACGGCGCGAGCTCGCGGCCGGTGCCCCCGCACCCGCTCGCGACCATGACGGTGCCCCACCTCATCCGAGCTCACCCCAGTGGACCCGGTCACCGCGGACGACCGGTCCGTCGACGCAGGCGCGCACCCGTCGGGTGACGCCGTCCTCGGCGACCACCGGGACCGGGCAGCCCTGGCACAGGCCGGTGCCGCAGGCCATCGGGGTCTCGAGCGCGACCTGGCTCCAGGCGCCACGACGCTCGGCGGCGGCGGCCACCGCGGCGAGGGTGGTCGTCGGACCGGCGGCGTAGACGACGTCGGCGTCGGCGCGCTCGAGGATGGCCTCGACCTGCGACGGCACGTCGCCGCGCACGCCGACCGAGCCGTCGCGGGTGATGACGCTGACCGAGCGGGCGCTGCGGCGGGCCTCCAGCGCGGAGAGCAGGTGGCCCTCGTCGTCGGCAGCCAGGACCAGCGTGACGGGGCAGCCGCGCTCGCGCAGCCGGGCGGCGAGCGGGAAGAGCGGCGCCGCGGCGTACCCCTCGCCGACCAGCACGCAGGACACCGGCTCGCGGGGCAGCGCGAACGGACGCCCCAGCGGTCCGGTGACCGGTAGGCGGGCACCGACCGGGAGCTCGGCCAGCCAGGTGCTGCCGGGGCCGCGCGGCTCGACGACGACGTCGAGCGTCGGGCCGTAGGCACCCGTCTCCTTGACGCGGTGGATCCACAGCGGACGCCGGGCCAGACGACCGTCTCCGACGCTGACGGCCACGAAGTTGCCGGCCCGGAAGCGCTCCGGCAGGCCGGGCGCCGCGATCGTCAGGTGGCGGTAGGCGCCGGCCCGCTTGGTCGCCAGCACCTCGCCGACGACGTGCACCGGGCCGCGCACGGCCGGGGCGCCGGTGGGCTCGGAGGTCATGCCGACGGGAGCCCCGCGACGAGCGTCCGCGGCCACAGCGCGCCCTCGTAGACGAAGGCGGTGTAGCCCTGGACGAGGTCCGCCCCCGCGTCGAGGCGCTCGCGTGCGTCGGCCGGCGTGCTGATCCCGCCGACGCCGATGAGGGTCAGGTCGGGGCCGACCCGCTCGCGCACCGCCCGGAGCACCGCGGTCGCCCGCTCGCGCAGCGGGGCGCCGCTGAGGCCGCCGGCACCGATCCCCGCGACTGTGGCGGGGTCGGTGCGCAGGCCCTCGCGGGTGATGGTGGTGTTGGTGGCGATCAGGCCGTCCAGGCCGATGGCGACGGCGAGGTCGGCCACGGCCAGCACGTCCTCGTCGCTGAGGTCGGGAGCGATCTTGACCAGCAGCGGCACCCGGTCGTCGGGACGGACCTGGTCGGCGCGGCGGCGTACGGCGGTCAGCAGCGGCTCGAGGACCTCGACGGCCTGGAGGTCGCGCAGGCCGGGGGTGTTGGGCGAGCTGACGTTGACGACGAGGTAGTCGGCGTGCGGCGCGAGGAGGCCGGTGGACTTCTCGTAGTCGGCGATCGCGTGCTCGGCCGGCACGACCTTGGTCTTGCCGATGTTGATCCCCAGGACGGGCGCCCCCTCGGGGCGACCGCGACGGGCCAGCCGCGTCGCGACCGCCTCGGCCCCCTCGTTGTTGAAGCCCATCCGGTTGACCACGGCACGGTCGAGCGGCAGGCGGAAGAGCCGCGGTCGCGGGTTGCCGGGCTGGGCCTCGCCGGTCACCGTGCCGATCTCGACGTGCCCGAAGCCGAGCGTCCCGAGCGCGTCGATGCCGACGCCGTTCTTGTCGAAGCCCGCCGCGAGGCCGAAGGGGTGCGGGAAGCGCAGCCCCATCGCCTCGACCGGCCGCCCCGCGACGTCCGGAACCCGCCTGGTCACGGGCGCCGCCGCCCGGATCGCCCGGAACGCCGCGTGGTGCGCGCGCTCCGGATCGGCCCGGGTCAGCACGTGGTCGAAGAGCAGGCGGTAGGGACGACCCATCAGCGAGCGGTCCTCCCCCGCTGCCAGTCCTGCAGGCTGCGGACGCCGATCTCGCCGGCGGTCATCGCCTCGATGCCCTGCACCGCGGCGCCGAGGCCCTGCACGGTGGTGATGCACGGGATGTCGGCGAGCACGGCGGCCGTGCGGATCTCGTAGCCGTCGAGACGGGCCGAGCCGCCGGTGGAGTACGGCGTGTTGATGACCAGGTCGATGTCGCCGTCGCGGATGAGCTGGACGGTGGTCTTCTGGCCGTCCGGCCCCTCGCCCTCGTGGTGCTTGCGGACCACGGTGACGCTCACGCCGTTGCGGCGCAGCACCTCGGCGGTGCCCTTGGTCGCCAGGATCTCGAAGCCCCGGTCGGCCAGCACCTTGATCGGGAAGATCATGTTGCGCTTGTCGCGGTTGGCGACCGACACGAAGATCCGGCCGGTCGTGGGCAGCGAGCCGTAGGCCGCGGCCTGGGCCTTGGCGAAGGCGGTGCCGAAGTCGGCGTCGAAGCCCATCACCTCGCCGGTGGACTTCATCTCCGGCCCGAGGACGGTGTCGACGTTGCGGCCGTCGATCGTCTTGAACCGGTTGAACGGCATCACCGCCTCCTTGACCGCGATCGGGGCGTCGGAGGGCAGGTGCCCGCCGTCGGCCTCGGGCAGCAGGCCGACGGCGCGCAGCTCGGCGATGGTCTCGCCCAGCATGACGCGGGCCGCGGCCTTGGCCAGCGGGGTCGCTGTCGCCTTGGAGACGAACGGGACCGTGCGGCTGGCGCGGGGGTTGGCCTCGAGGACGTAGAGCACGTCGGAGCTCAGCGCGAACTGGATGTTGATGAGCCCCAGGACGCCCACGCCGCGGGCGATCGCCTCGGTGGCGTGCCGGATCCGGTCGATCTCGGTCTCCCCCAGCGTGATCGGCGGCAGCGCGCACGAGGAGTCGCCGCTGTGGATGCCGGCCTCCTCGATGTGCTCCATGACGCCGCCGAGGAACAGCTCGTGGCCGTCGAAGAGCGCGTCGACGTCGATCTCGACCGCGTCGTCGATGAAGCGGTCGACGAGCACCGGGTGCTCGCGGCTGATCTCGGTGGCCGCGTCGATGTAGGCGCGCAGCCGGCCGTCGTCGTACACGATCTCCATGCCGCGTCCGCCCAGGACGTACGACGGGCGCACCAGGACCGGGTAGCCGATGTCGTCGGCGATCTGCTTGGCGTCCTCGAAGGTGACCGCCATGCCGTGCTTGGGGGCCGGGAGCCCGGCGTCGGAGAGCACCTTGCCGAAGGCGCCGCGCTCCTCCGCGAGGTGGATCGCCTCGGGCGCGGTGCCCACGATCTTGACCCCGGCGTCGGCGAGGCCCTGCGCGAGCCCGAGCGGCGTCTGTCCGCCGAGCTGGCAGATGACCCCGGCGATCGGACCGGCCTGCTCCTCCGCGTGGACGATCTCGAGCACGTCCTCCAGCGTGAGCGGCTCGAAGTAGAGCCGGTCGGAGGTGTCGTAGTCGGTCGAGACGGTCTCGGGGTTGCAGTTGACCATGATCGTGTCGTAGCCGGCCTCGCTCAGCGCGAGCGAGGCGTGGACGCACGAGTAGTCGAACTCGATGCCCTGGCCGATGCGGTTGGGACCGCTGCCGAGGATGATGACCGCCTCCCGCTCGCGGGGCGCCACCTCGGTCTCCTCGTCGTACGACGAGTAGTGGTAGGGGGTCGTGGCGGCGAACTCGGCGGCGCAGGTGTCGACCGTCTTGTAGACGGGCCGCAGGCCGAGGGCCTGGCGGACGCCGCGCACGACGTCCTCGCGCATCCCCCGGATGCCGGCGACCTGGGCGTCGGAGAAGCCGTGCCGCTTGGCCAGGCGCAGCGTCTCGACGTCGAGCTTGGGGGCTGCGGCGACCTCGTCGGCGACCTCCTTGATGAGGAAGAGCTGGTCGACGAACCACGGGTCGATCGCCGTGTGCTCGAAGACCTGCTCGGGCGTGGCGCCGGCCCGGATGGCGTCCATGACGGTGCGCAGCCGGCCGTCGGTGGGGCGACGCGACGTCTCGAGGAGCTCGACGACATCGCCGGTCGGCTCGGCGAAGTCGAAGACCGCGCCCTTGCTCTCCAGCGACCGCAGAGCCTTCTGGAGGGCCTCGGTGAAGTTGCGGCCGATGGCCATCGCCTCGCCGACGCTCTTCATGTGGGTGGTCAGCGTGGTGTCGGCGCCCGGGAACTTCTCGAACGCGAACCGGGGCACCTTGACGACGACGTAGTCGAGCGTCGGCTCGAAGGACGCCGGGGTCTCGCGGGTGATGTCGTTGCGGATCTCGTCGAGCGTGTAGCCGATGGCGACCTTGGCGGCGATCTTGGCGATCGGGAAGCCGGTGGCCTTGGAGGCCAGGGCGCTCGAGCGGGAGACGCGGGGGTTCATCTCGATGACGATCAGGCGGCCGTCCTCGGGGTTGACGGCGTACTGGATGTTGCAGCCGCCGGTGTCGACGCCGACGGAGCGGATGATGTCGATCGCGAGGTCGCGCATCTTCTGGTACTCGCGGTCGGTGAGCGTCATCGCCGGGGCGACGGTGATGGAGTCGCCGGTGTGGACGCCCATCGGGTCGAGGTTCTCGATGGAGCAGATGATCACCACGTTGTCGGCGGTGTCGCGCATGACCTCGAGCTCGTACTCCTTCCAGCCGAGGATCGACTCCTCGAGGAGCACCTCGGTGGTCGGGCTGGCGGCGAGGCCGGCGCCGCCGATGCGGCGCAGGTCCTGCTCGTCGTACGCCATGCCGGACCCCGTGCCGCCCATGGTGAACGACGGGCGCACCACCATCGGGTAGCCGAGCTCCTCGGCCGCGCCGAGCAGGTCGTCCATCGAGTGGCAGATCACCGAGCGCGCGCTCTCGCCACCGAGCTCGGCGACGATCTTCTTGAAGACCTCGCGGTTCTCGCCGCGGTCGATGGCCTCGATGCTGGCGCCGATCAGCTCGACGCCGTACTTGTCCAGCACGCCCTGCTCCGCCAGCGACATCGCGCAGTTGAGCGCGGTCTGGCCGCCGAGGGTGGCCAGCAGCGCGTCGGGGCGCTCCTGGGCGATGACCTTCTCGACGTACTCGGGCGTGATCGGCTCGATGTAGGTCGCGTCGGCGAACTCGGGGTCGGTCATGATCGTGGCCGGGTTGGAGTTGACCAGGATGACCCGCAGGCCCTCCTCCTTGAGCACCCGGCACGCCTGGGTGCCGGAGTAGTCGAACTCGCACGCCTGCCCGATGATGATCGGCCCGGAGCCGATGACCATCACGCTCTTGATGTCCTCGCGCTTCGGCATCTCAGGCTCCCTTCCCGTCGTTGGTCGAGCGAGACCCCATGAGGTCGTTGAAGCGGTCGAAGAGGTACGCCGCGTCGTGCGGGCCGGCCGCGGCCTCCGGGTGGTACTGCACCGAGAAGCTGAGCAGGTCGCCCTCGGGCGAGCGCAGCTCGAGGCCCTCGACCACGTCGTCGTTGAGGCAGACGTGGCTGACCGTCGCCTCGCCGTACGGCGTGGTGGTGCTGCCCTCGAGGGGTGCGTCGACCGCGAAGCCGTGGTTGTGCGCGGTGACCTCGACCTTGCCGGTGGTGCGGTCCATCACCGGCTGGTTGATGCCGCGGTGGCCGTAGGTCAGCTTGTAGGTGCCGAAGCCGAGCGCCCGGCCGAAGAGCTGGTTGCCGAAGCAGATGCCGAAGTAGGGCAGGCCGCGGTCGAGCGCCGCCCGGAGCAGGTCGACCTGGGCCGTGGTGGCCGCCGGGTCGCCGGGGCCGTTGGAGAAGAACAACCCGTCGGCGCCGGTGGCCACGACCTCGTCGATCGAGGCGGTGGCGGGGAGCACGTGCACCTCGATGCCGCGCTCGCTCATCATCCGCGGGGTGTTGGCCTTGATGCCGAGGTCGATCGCCGCGACGGTGAAGCGCTTGTCGCCGACGGCCGGGACGACGTACGCCTCCTGCGTGGAGACGGCCTCGCTCAGGTTGGACCCCCGCATCTCGGCCGAGTCGCGCACCCGCTGGAGCAGGGCCGCTGGATCCGTCTCCGTCGTGGAGATCCCGACCCGCATCGCCCCACGCTCCCGCAGGTGGCGGGTGAGCGCGCGGGTGTCGACGCCGGAGATGCCGACGACGCCCTGGTCGCGCAGCGAGTCGTCGAGCGTGCGCTGCGAACGCCAGCTGCTCGGGACCCGGGCGGGGTCGCGGACGACGTAGCCGGCGACCCAGATCCGCGAGGACTCGGGGTCCTCGTCGTTCATGCCGGTGTTGCCGACGTGCGGGGCCGTCATGACGACGACCTGGCGGTGGTAGCTGGGATCGGTGAGGGTCTCCTGGTAACCGGTCATGCCGGTGGAGAACACCGCCTCACCGAAGGTCTCACCTTCGGCTCCGAAGGCATCGCCTCGGAAGGTGCGCCCGTCCTCGAGGACGAGCAGTGCGGGCGCGCGTACAGGCAACGCCGACCTCCTTCTCCGCCTCACAGGACGGATCGTTAAAGGATGTTTCTGCGTCGGTGACCCTACCAGCGACGGACGTGTGTCCGAGACCACGCACCACGCTCTGGGCAACCCGTCCCGGCGCAGGGCAGGGTGAGGACATACCCGCGGTATGCCTATCCCTGTGGCAGCCCCCCGACCGTACGGAGCCCTCGTTGATCCGCACCGCCCTCGTCGCCACCGGCGCCGTCCTCGCCTCTGCCGTGCTCGGACCGCTGGGCACCACCGTCCCGGCCCACGCCGGACCGACGATCCCGGTCAACTGCGCGCTCGAGGGCGAGGACGGCCTGGTACTGGCGTGGGACGACACCACCTACGTCGTGGAGGGCGTGTGCGGGACCGTGCGC
This sequence comes from Nocardioides sp. Soil777, assembly GCF_001428425.1. Classification (NCBI taxonomy): domain Bacteria; kingdom Bacillati; phylum Actinomycetota; class Actinomycetes; order Propionibacteriales; family Nocardioidaceae; genus Nocardioides; species Nocardioides sp. Soil777. Next base: position 92,216 of record NZ_LMSN01000002.1, on the reverse strand, counting down.
GTCACGGCCGACGACGCGGTCGTCACGATGCCGACCGCCACCCACCTCGTCGTCACCGGCGAGCGCAACCGGGTCACCGCGAAGTCGCAGGGCGAGGTGGTCGTCACCGGTGCCGACAGCCGTCTCGACGTCACCTCCGCCGAGTCCCTGCTCGTCTCCGGCCCCCGCTCCACCGTCTCCTCGACCGGTCTGGTCGAGCAGGTACGCGTCACCACGACCGGTGTGTCCGTGGCCGCCGACCGCGTCCACGACGTCGTGCTGCGCGGGTCGGGCAACGTCCTCACCGCGCGTCGTGGCTTCACGACGAAGGTCGTCGGGGACGCCAACACCGTCACCCACCGCCGCCTCGACCGGCTGCGGGTCCGCGGCGACGACAACACCGTCGAGGTCACCCGCACGCGCCCCCGGATGCGCGTCACGGGCACCGGCAACGCGATCACCGTGCCCCGCCGGCGCTGACGCGCCTCACCCCAGCACCAACCCGCTCCCCTGCCACCGCCGCCGCAGCCAGCGGTCGTGGCTGGCCACCACGACGGTGCCGGCACTCGTGCCGATCGCCTCCTCCAGCTCGCCGGCGAGCGCCAGGGACACGTGGTTGGTCGGCTCGTCGAGGAGCAGCAGGTCCGGCCCGCCGGCCACGGCGACCGCCAGGCCCAGTCGCCGGCGCTGCCCGACCGACAGCGCCCCCACGGGACGCGCGTGGTCCCGCGGGTGGAGCAGGCCGAGCTCGCGCAGCGGTGGCGCGTCGCCGCCGGCCAGGGCGTCGTACGTCGCCCGCGCGCTGCGACCGGGCTCCGCGAACACGACGTCCTGGGCCAGCTCCGCCACGGTGCGTGCGCCCACCTGGGCGGTGCCCCGGTCGGGTGCCACCCGGCCGGCGAGGACACCCAGGAGGGTCGACTTCCCGGCACCGTTGCCGCCGCTCACGAGCAGGTGCTCACCGGCGTGCACGTCGAGGCGGTCGAGCTGAAGCCGCCCGTCGACGACGAGGTCACGCACGAGCACGAGCCGGTCGGTGTGGCCTCTCGCGGTGAGCCGACCCCCGAAGCGCAGCGGCGCGGGTGGCTTGCGCACCTGGTCGCGCTCGGCGACCTCGAGCCGGCGGCCGGCGTCCTTCTTGCGCCGGGCCAGGGTGCGGTCGACGCGGGATCCCTTGAAGGCGTGGACGAACTTGTCGTTGTCGGTCGGCCCGCGGCCGTGGGCGATCGCTCCGGTGCCGATCCGGGTCGCGGCCCGCAGCGTGTCGAGCTCCTCCTGCTGCGCAGCGTACGCCTCCTCCCAGCGCCGTCGGGCGTCGCGGCGGTGCTCCTCGAAGGCCGTCCAGCCGCCACCGAAGCGGCGTCCGCCCTCGCCGTCGGTGCCGAACGCGCTCGGGTCGAGGTCGACGAGGTCGGTGGCGACGTCGTCGAGGAAGACCCGGTCGTGGCTGGTGAACAGCACGACCCCGGGCAGGTCCGCGAGGAAGCCGGTCAGCACCTCCAGTGCCGCGTCGTCGAGGTGGTTGGTCGGCTCGTCGAGGAGCAGGCAGGTCGGCCGCGTCGTCATGATCGTGGCCAGGGCCAGCCGGGTGCGCTGGCCGCCCGACAGCGCCCCCACCCTCCGTCCCGGATCGAGGTCGGCCAGGCCGAGCCGGGCGGCCGCCACCTCGGCGCGCCGGTCGGCGTCCCACGCGTCGTGCGCCAGCGCCCACTCGAGGACCCGGTCGTACGCCGCGGCCGACGCGTCCCGGTCGGGCGCGGGGTCGCCGAGGGCGGCCGCCAGCCGCTCGACGTCGGCGACCGCCCGGCGCAGCGGGGCGAGGGTCCGGACGAGCACGTCGGCGATGGTGGCGGCGTCCGGGAACGGCGGCTCCTGGCCGAGGACCACGAGGTCGTCGGGGCGCTCGACCGAGCCGGTGACCGTGGCGGACGCCGGCAGGCGCCCGGCGACCGCACGCAGCAGCGTGGTCTTGCCGACGCCGTTCTCGCCCACCAGGCCGATGCGGCGGCCGGGCTGCGCGAGCAGGTCGATTCCCGAGAGCACGGGGCGGGCGGCGTACGAGACGGAGAGGTCGCGGACGACGAGGGGCTGGAGTGACATGGGCGGGCCTTCGCACAGTGCGGTGACTCGCCGGGCGCCCCGTGAGGGGCTGCAGCCGCGGGCGCGAGTCAGGTCAGGCCGGGATCCACATGATGGGGCGACGCTATCCGGACGCTCCTCGTCCTGCCACCCGTTTATGGTCTTGGCGTGCACGAGCTCACCCGCGAGCAGGCGCGTCGGATCGCGGTCCGCGCCCAGCTCCTCGACGCCGACCGGCCCAGCGACCTGCTGGCGGTGGTGCGCCACCTCTCGCTCCTGCAGGTCGAGCCGACGGCGGCCGTGGCCCCGAGCGCGCACGTGGTTGCGTGGTCGCGCCTCGGGGCGTCGTACCGGACGTCGATGCTGGAGGATCTGGTGGCGGACGGCTCGCTCGTGGAGCTGCACTCGATGCTCCGCCCGGCGGAGGACCTCGCCCTCCACCGCGCCGAGATGGCCGTCTGGCCGGGCGTCGGCGAGCTCGCGGAGTGGCAGGTCGCGCTGGCCGGCTGGGTGGAGGCCAACGACGACACCCGGCGCGACATCCTCGCCCAGCTGTACGACGAGGGGCCGTGCACCGCGCGGGTCCTCCCGGACACCACGCTGGTGCCGTGGCGGTCGAGCGGGTGGAACGACGACCGCAACGTCCGCAGGCTCCTCGACATGATGGTGCAGCGCGGCGAGGTCGCCGTGGCCGGCGCGGAGGGCCGCGACAAGCTGTGGGACCTCGCCGAGCGGGTCTACCCCGACGAACCCGTCGTGCCCCTCGCGGAGGCGTTCCGCATCCGCGGCGAACGGCGCCTGCGCGCGCTGGGCATCGCGCGGGCGCGCACCACCGTCTCCCCCGGCGAGCCCAACGACGTCGGCCCCGTCGGCGAGGAGGCGCGCGTCGAGGGACTCCGCGGCACGTGGCGGGTCGACCCGGCGTACCTCTCCGACCTCGACGCGTTCGAGGGTCGGACGGCGCTGCTGTCCCCGCTCGACCGGCTGGTGTTCGACCGCAGGCGGATGGCCGACCTGTTCGAGTTCGACTACGCGCTCGAGATGTACAAGCCGGCAGCGAAGCGACGCTGGGGCTACTGGGCGCTGCCAGTCCTCCACGGTGACGCACTGGTCGGCAAGGTGGACGCCACGGCCGACCGGGCCGACGGGGTGCTGCGCGTCGACGCCGTCCACGAGGACGGGCGGTGGAGCAGGGCGCTGCGCTCCGCGGTGGACGACGAGATCGGGTCCCTGGGTCGCTGGTCGGGACTGGTCGTCGAGCGTTCCTGACACTCTGGGTCCATGCGCACCGAGTCCATCGAGGGAGCGGCCCGAGCGGTGTCCGCCCTCGGCCTCCTCCAGCCCAGGATCGTCACCAGCGGCAACTTCGCCTCACCGGTCACCGTGCTCGCCGCCGTCCTGGCCGAGCTGCCGTCCGCGCGCCTCCACGCGCTCAACGCGCAGCCCGACCTGCCGCTGCACGACGGCGTGGTGCCGGAGACGACGTTCGTGGGTCCCGGGTTCCGCCGGCACCCCCGCCTCTCCTACGTCCCGTGCCGCCTCTCGATGGTGCCGCGGCTCTTCCACGGACCGCTCCCCCCGGACGTCGTCGTGGTGCACACCACGACCCCACACCGGGGCCGGGTGTCGCTCGGGGTGGAGGTCAACGTCCTGCCCGCCGCGATCGAGGCGGCCCGGGCGCGCGGCGCGCTGGTGGTCGCGCAGCTCAACCCGCGGATGCCGTGGACCTTCGGCGACGCCGAGGTGGACGTCGCGGACATCGACCTGGGCGTCGAGGTCGACGTGCCCCTGCGGACCCACCTGCCCACGGCTCCGGGGGACGACGCCCGGACGATCGGCGCCCTCGTGGCCGCCCAGGTCGGCGACGGTTCCACCCTGCAGGCCGGGATCGGCGAGGTCCCCGACGCGACCGTCGCCGAGGTCTCCGGGCGGCGCGGCCTGCGGGTCTGGACCGAGATGTTCAGCGACGGGGTGCTGGCGCTGGAGCGGGCCGGCTCGCTCGACCCGGACGTGCCGCTGACCACGTCGTTCGTCTTCGGCAGCGACGAGCTGTACGCGTGGATCGACAGCAACCCCCGGGTGCGGATGTCCCGGACCGAGGTGACCAACGCCCCCGCGGTGATCGCCCGGCAGCCGCGGATGACCTCGGTCAACACCGCGCTCCAGGTCGACCTCTTCGACCAGGCCAACGCGTCGCGCATCGGCGCCCGGATCCACTCGGGCTTCGGCGGCCAGACGGACTTCACCGTCGGTGCGAGCCACTCCCGGGGCGGGCAGGCGTTCCTGGCCCTGCGGAGCTGGCACCCCCGGGCCGACGTCTCGACGATCGTGCCTCTGGTGGACGAGCCGGTGACGTCCTTCCAGCACACGGCGGTCGTCACCGAGCAGGGCATCGCGTGGATGTGGGGCCGCGACGAGCGCACCCAGGCGCGCCACCTCATCGATCACGCCGCCCACCCGAGCGTCCGCGACGACCTCCGGGAGGAGGCGTCGGCGCTCGGGCTGGCGTGACGTCAGAACCAGGTGCCGCGCATCGCGTCGTACCGTGCGGCCGGGCCGTCGTCGCCCTCGGGCACCCCGTTGCGCATGACCATCGTCAGGCCCCCGTCGACGACCGCCACCTCGATCTCCCAGGTCCAGCCGGGTGCGTACTCGTAGGCGACCACCGCCCCGGTGGCCGTGCCCGTCCCGGTGAGGGCGACGACGTCGCGCTGGTGCCAGCTGTCGACCCAGGCCGCGCTGACCGCCCCGTCCTCCCCCGGGACGCCGAGGAGCAGCGTCCCGCTCTGGGGGCCGTCGACGGGATGGACCCACGTGTAGGACACGAGGACGGCCCGACCCGACGCCGCGGCGTCCACCGCCACGGTCGACGCGCCCTCGTCGAAGTGGTCGTCGGGCAGCAGCCGGAACGCGTAGCTGCCCGCCCCGTCCCCCAGCGGGACGTCGTACGGCGTGGTCATGGCGGCCTCCTCAGGCGACGAAGATGCAGAAGGGATGACCCTCCGGGTCGGCGTAGACGTAGAGCGGCTCGTCCGCGTCGTCGGTGCGGTCGAGCAGGACCGTGGCACCGAGCGCGAGGGCGCGGGCGTGCTGCTCGGCCAGCTCGTCGACGCCGGGCACGGTGAGGTCGAGGTGGAGCTGCATGGGGACCTGCTGGTCGGGCCAGGTGGACCGGGCCTGCTCGGCCACCTGCTGGAAGGCCAGGGCCCGACGGCCGTCGGCATGGGTGAGGACCAGCCATTCGAGGTCGTCGACGGCTCCGTGTCCGTCGGGCACCTCGTCCCCGGCCCGGTAGACCAGCCCGAGCAGCTCGCGCCAGAACTCGGCCTCGCGGCGTACGTCGACGGCGTCGAGGACCGTGTGCAGGAGCTGCGGGTGGGACATCAGTACAGGCCCTTGCCGTAGTTGTCCGGCCGGTAGTAGTCGTCGAGGTCCTCCAGCGTGCGCGGCGAGTGCTCGAGCTCGTGGGCGATGACGGCCCGGCGCGGGACGGACCCGGGCTCCCACGACTCGGGGTCCCACAGCCCCGAGCGCAGCAACGCCTTGGCGCAGTGGAAGAAGACCGTCTCGATCTCGACCTCGAGGGCGAGGATCGGCCGCTTGCCCCGGACCGCCATGGCGTCGAAGTACGCCGCGTCGTCGACCAGGCGGGCCCGCCCGTTGATCCGCAGGGTGTCGCCGCGACCGGGGATGAGGAAGGTGAGGCCGACGTGCGGGTTGGCCAGCACGTTGCGGTAGCCGTCGACCCGCCGGTTGCCCGGCCGCTCCGCGATCGCGATCGTGTGCTCGTCGACCACGTGGACCAGCTGCCCGGGCGGGTCGCCCTTGGGGCTCGCGTCGCGGCGTCCCTCGTCGTCCGAGGTGGCCAGCACGCAGAACGGCGTCGCCGCCAGCCAGGCCCGGTCGATGTCGGTGAGCGCGTCGCGCTCCTTGGTCACCGCCAGCCCGGTCGGCAGACCGACGATCGCCTCGAGCTGGTCGACGGTGGTGATCTCCATGCACCGAGCCTAGATCGCTGCGCGGCCGGACGGACCGAACGTGTCCGGTCCAGCGGACCTCAGGCGTGGCGCGTCGAGGTGCGGGGTCGTTCGGTCCGTCCGATGGTCAGCGGTCGCGTGCCCAGTCCAGCTTGTCGATCTCCGGCAGCCGGACCTGGTCCCCCAGCGCCCACTCGACCACGCGCGCCACGTGGGCGGCCGGGACCGCGGGCACCTCGGGCGGGTCCGCCGGGACGTCGTACGTCGTGTGCCCGCCGCGAGGCAGCACGACCTCGAACCCGCGGGACTGGGCCGTACGAGCCGTGGCGAGGACGCACATCTCGGACTGGATGCCCACCACCACGACGGTGTCCACGCCGCGGGAGGTGAGGAGGGCGTGGAGACCGGTCCCGTCGAACGCGTCGTCCCCGGTCTTGGCCACGACGACGTCCCCGTCGGGGACGGGGAGGACCAGCTCCCAGCCCGGAGTGCCTCGCTCGATCGAGGGATCCGCGTCGCCGTCGTCCTGGACGTGGATGACGAGTACGCCGGCGCTCCGGGCGCGATCGAGCAGTCGACCCAGCCGGGTGACCAGGCCGTCGGCGTCCACGACGTCGTGCGGCGGCTCCACGAGGGCGCGCTGCACGTCGATGACGAGCACCGCGGTCCCCACCGGTCCCCCGATCAGACCAGGGAGCCGTCGCGCACGGTCAGCCGCCCGGCGTACACGGTGTGCACGACCTTCGACGTCAGCGAGCGCCCGTGCCACGGGTTGTTGCGCGAGAGCGACACCGAGTCCGCCCGGTCCACGGTGACCGCGGCGGACGGGTCCACCAGGGTCACGTGGGCGGGGGTGCCCAGGGCGAGCGAGCCGTGGTCGGCCAGCCCGGCGATGCGGGCCGGGGTGGTCGACATGACCTGCGCGACCCGCGCCCACGACATCTCCGGGAGCGCCGTGCGGACGACACCCAGCGCCGTCTCGAGCCCGAGCATCCCGAACGCCGCGTCGGTGAACGCGTGCTCCTTGTCGTGCCGGGCGTGCGGGGCGTGGTCGGTGGCGACGGCGTCGATCGTGCCGTCGACCAGCGCCTCGCGCAGCGCGTCGACGTCCTCCTGGGGACGCAGGGGCGGGTTGACCTTGTACGTCGGGTCGTAGCCGGCGAGCAGGTCGGTGGTGAGCAGCAGGTGGTGCGGCGTGACCTCGGCCGTGACGTCGATGCCCTGCGACTTGGCCCACCGCAGCACCTCGACGGTGCCTGCGGTGGAGGCGTGGGCGACGTGGACGCGCGAGCCGGTGTGGCGCGCGAGCATCACGTCGCGGGCCACGATGACCTCCTCGGCGATGCCCGGCCAGCCGGGCAGCCCGAGACGTCCGGACAGCTCGCCCTCGTGGCAGCAGGACGCCGGGCCGGCGAGCGTCGGGTCCTGGGCGTGTTGAGAGATGACCCCGCCGAACGCCTTGACGTACTCCAGCGCGCGACGCATCACCCGGGCGTCGTGGACGCACTTGCCGTCGTCGGAGAACACCCGCACCCGGGCTCGCGAGCGCGCCATCAGCCCGAGCTCGGCGAGCTCCTCGCCGCCGAGCCCGCGGGTGACGGCGCCGACCGGCTGCACGTCGACGAGGCCGGCCTCGCGACCGAGCTCGAGGACGCGCAGGGCGGCCTCGGCGGTGTCGGTGACCGGGGAGGTGTTGGCCATCGCCAGCACGGCGGTGTAGCCGCCGACCGCGGCCGCCCGCGACCCGGTGAGGATCGTCTCGGCGTCCTCCCGGCCCGGCTCGCGCAGGTGGGTGTGCAGGTCGACGAGCCCGGGCAGCGCGACGAGGCCGTCGGCGTCGAGGACCTCGGCCCCCGCGGGCGCCTCGTCCACGAGCAGGCCCGCGTCGTCGACGTACAGGTCCCCGGTCCTCTCCCCCAGCAACGAGGCGCCGGTGATCACCAGACCCATCAGGACTCCTCTCCGGCAAGCAAGTGGTAGAGCACGGACATGCGGACGGCCAGGCCGCTCGACACCTGCTCGAGGACGACCGACTGCGCGGCGTCCGCGGCGTCGGCGGCGATCTCGAGGCCGCGGTTCATCGGGCCGGGGTGGCAGATCGGGGCGTCGGGCTTGAGGGTGGCGAGCCGGTCGCGGGTGAGGCCGTAGCCGACGGTGTACTCCCGCGCGCTGGGGAAGTAGCCGCCCGACATCCGCTCGCGCTGGACGCGCAGCATCATCACCGCGTCGGCCTCGGGGAGCACGGCGTCGAGGTCGTACGACGTCTCGAAGCCCGCCGACGCCGACCACGCGGCGATGCCGCTGGGCATCAGGGTGGGCGGGGCGACCACGGTGACCCGGGCGCCGAGCTTGGTGAGGCACAGGACGTTGGACCGGAAGACCCGGCTGTGCGTCAGGTCCCCCACCAGGACGATGTGGCGTCCCTCGAGCGACCCCATCCGACGCTGGAGCGTGTAGGCGTCGAGCAGCGCCTGGGTCGGGTGCTCGTGCATCCCGTCGCCGGCGTTGACGACCACGGCGTCGACCCACTGGCTCACCTGGTGCGCGGCACCGGAGGCGGGGTGGCGGATCACCAGGCCGTCGACGCCCATGGCGCAGACGGTGAGGACGGTGTCGCGCAGGCTCTCGCCCTTGGACGCGCTGGAGCCCTTGGCGGAGATGTTGATGACGTCGGCGGAGAGCCACTTGCCGGCGATCTCGAAGCTCGAGCGGGTGCGCGTCGAGTCCTCGAAGAACATGTTGATCACCGTGCGACCGCGCAGGGCCGGGAGCTTCTTGACCTCGCGGCGCTGGACGTCGTGCATGTCGGCGGCGGTCTCGAAGATCTCGGCGATGGCGTCGACGGACAGGTCGTCGATGGAGAGCAGGTGCTTCACGCGATCGTCACCTCGTCGATCTCGTCGACCTCGGCCAGTCGCACGCTGACGCGCTCGCTGCGGGCGCTGGGGAGGTTCTTGCCGACATGGTCGGCACGGATGGGCAGCTCACGGTGCCCGCGATCCACCAGCACGGCGAGGCGTACGGCGGAGGGTCGCCCCAGGTCGGCGAGCGCGTCGAGGGCCGCCCGGATCGTCCGACCGGAGAACAGCACGTCGTCGACCAGCACCACGACCTTGTCGTCGATGCCGCCGGGCGGGATCTCGGTCTTGTGCGAGCGCCGCGTCGGCTGCTTGCGCAGGTCGTCGCGATACATCGTGACGTCGAGCTCGCCGACGGCGACCGCGACCCCCTCGACGCTGGTGATGCGCTCACCGATCCGGCGGGCCAGTGGCACGCCGCGGGTGTGGAGGCCGAGCAGGACGAGGTCGGCGGCGCCCTTGTTGCGCTCGAGGATCTCGTGGGAGATGCGGGTCAACGCCCGGGCGATGTCACCGGAGTCGAGCACGATGCGAGGGTCGGCCATGCGGCCAGGACCTCCTTCTCCGCCTCACGGGACGGCTCATTAAAGGATGTCACTGCAGGGGGATGAATCGGCGCCGACCCTACCAGCCGGCGTCGGGAGTACTGTCGAGAGCAACCGGCTGTCGCCGGTCCAACGTCAGGAACTGAACATGAGCGTCGGCTACTCCGCTGCCTACTGGTGGGGCTTCACCCCGTGGAAGAGGGCCGGACGTGAGAGTCGTGCCTCCTTCGACGTCATGCTCGAGCTCGAGGAGAGCGAGCGCGGGCCGCAGCTGGGCCGGGCCCTCGACCTCGGCTGCGGCACGGGTGAGCGCACCGGACACCTCGTCGAGCGCGGCTGGGACGCCGTCGGCATCGACAACGTCCGACAGGCAGTCGACATCGCCGTACGCCGCACCGGCGTCGCCGACACCCGGTTCGTCGTCGGCGACGTCCGCCACCTCGTGCACTCCGGGATCGGCTCGGACTTCTCCCTCGTGCTCGACGTGGGCTGCTTCGAGGGGCTCAGCGACGACGACCGGGCCCTGGTGGCCGCCGGTGTGACCCAGCTGGCCGCGCCCGACGCGACGATGCTGCTGATGTCGACGAGCCCCCAGCGCTCTCCGGTGCGGTCCCGAGGTGCGTCGCAGGAGGACGTCGAGCGGGCCTACGCCGGCTGGACCGTCGTCAGCGCCGCCCCGGCGGACACCAGTGGGATGTCGCGGGGACAACGCGGGTCCTCACCGACGTGGTACCGCCTGCGCCGGAGCTGACCGGACGCCCGACCGCCGGGTTCAGCGCTCCAGGATCGCGACGACGCCCTGGCCGCCGGCGGCACAGATCGAGATGAGCCCGCGACCGCCCTCGCCCGTCGCCGCAGCCCTCTCGTCGAGGATGTGCGCCAGGGTGTTGATGATCCGTCCGCCGGTCGCGGCGAACGGGTGCGCGGCGGCCAGCGACGAGCCGTTGACGTTGAGCTTGTCGCGGTCGATCGCGCCCAGCGGCTCGTCGAGGCCGAGGCGCTCCTTGCAGAACACCGGGTCCTCCCAGGCGGCCAGCGTCGAGAGCACCTGCGAGGCGAACGCCTCGTGGATCTCGTAGTAGTCGAAGTCCTGGAGCGACAGGCCGTGGCGCGCGAGCATCCGCGGGACGGCGTACGCCGGGGCCATCAGCAGGCCCTCGTGGCCGTTGACGTAGTCGACGGCGGCCGTCTCGTGGTCGACGAACCACGCGAGGACCGGGAGGTCGTGCTCCTTCGCCCAGTCCTCGGAGGCGAGCAGGACGACGGACGCACCGTCGCTGAGCGGGGTGCTGTTGCCGGCCGTCATGGTGGCCGCCTCGCCCCTGCCGAAGACCGGCTTGAGGGTGGAGAGCTTCTCCACGGTGGAGTCGGCCCGCAGGTTGTTGTCCCGCTCCACCCCGCGGAACGGGGTGATCTGGTCGTCGAAGAACCCGCGGTCGTACGCCGCCGCCATCTTGTGGTGCGACGAGGCGGCCAGCTCGTCCTGGGCCTCGCGGGTGATCCGCCACTCCAGCGCGGTAAGGGCGGCGTGCTCGCCCATGGACAGCCTGGTGCGGGGCTCGCCGTTCTGCGGGATCTCCAGGCCGATGTCCCCGGGGCGGATCTGCCCCAGCGCCGTCAGCTTGCCCTTGGTGTCCCGGGCCGCGTTGACCTTCATGAGCTTCTTGCGCAGCTTGTCGCTGATCGCGACGGGCGCGTCCGACGTGGTGTCGGTGCCACCGGCGATCCCGACGTCGATCTGGCCGAGGGCGATCTTGCTGGCGACCTGGATCGCCGCCTGGAGGCCGGTGCCGCACGCCTCCTGGATGTCGGTGGCGGGAGTCTCGGCGGACAGCCTCGAGCCGAGCACCGACTCGCGGGTCAGGTTGAAGTCGCGGGCGTGCTTGAGCACCGCGCCGGCGACGACCTCCCCGAGCCGCTCCCCCTCGAGCCCGAAGCGGGCCACCAGCCCGTCGATGGCCGCCGTCAGCATCTCCTGGTTGGAGGCGTCGGCGTAGACCGTGTTGGACCGGGCGAACGGGATGCGGTTGCCGCCGAGGACGGCGACGCGGCGGATGGAGGAGGTCATCCTCCTATCCTTGACCCCCGACCCTCGTCGAGGGAATCCGATGAGGGCCACGTCACGAAATGTGGACGCCCAGTTACACGTGGCGTTACACATGGGAGCGGCACGCGCAGCACCCCCACCCCACGTCATCCGGAGGACCTCACGCCATGAGCGACCGCTACCAGGGCTTCGTCTCCTCGCCGATCGGCAAGATCCTCGCCAAGAACCTGGGACTGCCCAGCCCCACCCGCCTGGAGCGCTACGCCGACGGCGCCCCCCTCGTGACCGGCACCGTCGTGGTCGGCGGGGCCGGGCGCCTGGCGGCGGGACTCCCCGCCCTCCTCGACTCCCTGGGCATCGCCTCGACCACGGCCACCGCCGACGGCGAGCGCCACAAGGCCCTCGTCTTCGACGCGACCGGCATCACCGACCCCTCGGGCCTGGTCGCGCTCCAGCAGTTCTTCACCCCCCTCATGCGCAGCCTCGAGACCTGCCCACGCGTCGTGGTGCTGGGGACCACGCCGGAGTCCGTCACGGGCAGCGAGCGTGTCGCCCAGCGGGCCCTCGAGGGCTTCACCCGGTCGCTCGGCAAGGAGATCGGACGAGGCGGCACCGTCCAGCTGGTCCACGTGACCGAGGGCGCCGACGACGCGATCGCGTCCACCCTCGCCTTCCTCCTCTCCCCCAAGTCGGCCTACGTCTCCGGCCAGGTGGTGCGGATCGGAGCCCACGGCGCGACGACCGCCGGGCCCGTGGCCGACTGGACGCGCCCGCTGGACGGCAAGGTCGCCCTGGTGACCGGGGCCAGCCGCGGCATCGGCGAGCAGATCGCCCGGGTGCTCCACCGCGACGGCGCCACCGTCGTCGGCGTCGACGTGCCGCAGGCGGCCAGCGAGCTCCAGGCCCTGATGCGCGAGCTCGACGGCGACCACCTCGTCCTCGACATCACCGCCAGGGACGCGCCCCAGCGGATCGCGCACCACCTGCGCACCGAGCACGGCGGCGTCGACGTGGTCGTGCACAACGCGGGCATCACCCGCGACAAGAAGCTCGCCAACATGGCCGCCGACCGCTGGGAGAGCGTCATCGCGGTCAACCTCACCGCCCCCGAGCAGATCACCCGGGTGCTGCTCGAGGAGGGCGTGGTGCACGACAACGGCCGGATCATCGGCGTCGCCTCGATCGCCGGGATCGCGGGCAACGTCGGCCAGACCAACTACGCCGCGTCCAAGGCCGGGGTGCTCGGCCTCGTCGACAGCCTCGCCGACGACCTCGACAACGGGATCACCGTCAACGCCGTCGCACCCGGCTTCATCATCACCGCGATGACCGCCGCCGTGCCCTTCGCGACCCGCGAGATCGGCCAGCGCCTCAACGCGCTGAGCCAGGGCGGCCTGCCGGTCGACGTGGCCGAGACGATCGCGTGGTACGCCAGCCCCGGCTCCACCGCCGTCAACGGCAACGTCGTGCGGGTGTGCGGCCAGATGATGCTGGGCGCCTGACGTGACCGCCCCCGAGCCCACGGTCCTCACGGGCGAGCCCGGCGGGGTCGGCCCCCTGCTGCGCGCCGCGCTGCCCGGCGTACCGGGTCTCAACCTGCTGCCCGGCGTCCGCAAGGCGCCCGCCTCGGCGTTCGCCGGGCTGGCCTTCGCGCGCGAGGGCGTCGAGGTGCGGCGACCTCACGTCGACGCGTACGCCGCGGTGTGCGGGTTCCCGCGCAAGGACACCGTCCCGCTGCCCTACCCGCACCTGCTCGCCTTCGGCCTGCACATGGCGATCATGAGCGACCCCGCGTTCCCCTACCCCGCGATCGGGACCGTCCACCTCGAGAACTCGATCACCGCGCACAGGGCGATCGGCGTCGGGGAGATGCTTGACCTCCAGACCTCGGTGGGCGCCCCGCGGCCGCACGCCAAGGGCACGCTGGTCGACTTCGTCACCACCGTCACCTCGGCCGGGGAGACCGCCTGGGAGTCCACGTCGACATACCTGCGCCGCGGACGTGGCGACGACGACGCGGCCGGCGGCCTCGTGGTCGAGGGCGCCCCCTCGGGAGGTCTCGAGTGGCGGCTGCCCGCCGACCTGGGACGCCGGTACGCCGGCGTCTCCGGCGACTTCAACCCCATCCACCTGCACCCGCTGACCGCGAGGGCCCTGGGGTTCCCGCGTCAGATCGCGCACGGCATGTGGACCCTGGCGCGGTCGGTGGCCGCCATCGAGAACCGGCTCCCCGACGCGATCACGGTGGAGGCGGCCTTCAAGAGGCCGGTCCTGCTGCCGGGGACGGTCGCGTTCGCGGACACCGCGGAGGGCGGCGTGCACACGTTCGCCCTGCGCGATCCCCGGGACGGCTCGCCGCACCTGCTCGGCCGGGCCACGCCGGCCTGAGCCGGTCCGGCGGCCCGCTCAGCGGCGGGGGCGCCGGAACCTGATGGCCGTCGTCCGGGTCCCGCGCTCAACGCGCGTGGTGGCGGATCAGGCCCTCCTGCGCGACCGTCGCCACCAGGGTGCCGTCCTCGGTGAAGACCCGTGCGGTGGCGAGCCCACGCCCGCCCACCGCGGTGGGCGACACCTGGTCGTAGAGCCACCAGCGGTCGGCCCGGAACGGCCGGTGGAACCACACGGTGTGGTCCAGCGACGCCATCTGCATGCCAGGCGTCCCGAAGTTGACCCCGTGCGGGACGAGGGCGGCCCCGAGCAGGGTCAGGTCGCTGGCGTAGGTGAAGGCCGCCTGGTGGGTCAGCGGGTCGTCGTCGAGGTCGCCGGCGATCCGGATCCACAGCTGGGCGCGGGCCGGGTGCTCGGGGTCCTCGGGCAGGCCCATCGCGGACGTCCCGAGGTAGCGCACGTCGAGCGCCGACCACTCCCGCTCCCACTCCTGGGCGGCCTCGGGGCCTCGCTGTCCCGCCAGGTCGGCCATCCGGACGCCCCGGTCGGGTCCGACCACGTCCGGCATCCGGTCCTGGTGCTCGAAGCCGTCCTCCGGCTTCTGGAAGTTGGCGGTCAGGTAGTAGATCGGCCGGCCGTGCTGGCGGGCCATCACCCGCCGGGTGGCGAAGGAGCGGCCGTCGCGGATGCGCTCGACGTCGTAGATGATCGGCACGGCCGGGTCACCGGGGCGCAGGAAGTAGGAGTGCAGCGAATGCATGACGAAGGCGTCGTCGACGCTGCGGTTGGCGGCCACCACGGACTGCGCGGCCACCTGGCCACCGAAGACGCGCTGGCGCGAGGTGTCGGCCTGCATCCCCCGGAAGAGGTCGACGTCGAGCTCCTCGAGCACGAGCAGGGAGACGAGCTCCTCGGCTGAGCCGGCCATCAGCGCTCCTCCCCCTTCTCGTCGTCGAGCCCGGCGAGGAACTGCTCGAACTGCTCGCCGATCTCCTCACCGGTCGGCAACGGCTGGTCGGCCGCCAGCAGCGAGCTGCCGGACTCCTCGGCGTCGCGGAACGCGTCGTACTGCCGCTCGAGGCCGTGCACGACCTCGTTGACCTCGTCGTGCGAGGAGAGGTAGCGCTCGATCTCGGTCTCGGTGATCTCGGAAGCCTCCCGCAGGTCGGCGAGGTCGAAGGCGAGGTGGCCGCCGAGCTCGAGCTGCTCGAGCAGCACGGTCGCGGCCTGCGGGTACTCCATCTGGGCGAGGTAGTGCGGGATGTGCACGACGTAGCCGAGGGCGTCGTGGCCCCACTCGCCCAGCCGGATCTCCAGCAGGGACTGGGCGCTCGAGGGCACCCGGAGCTCGCCGCGCCACGGGCTCTCCCCGGTCAGCAGCTCGGCCCGGTTGGCGTGCGGGGTGACCGCGATCGGGCGCGTGTGCGGGACGGCCATCGGGACGGCGCCCAGGCTGACCACGCGGCGTACGTCGAAGCGCTCGACGACCTCGCGCACGGCGCGGGCGAAGCCCTCCCAGCGAATGTCCGGCTCGGGGCCCGTGAGGAGGAGGTAGGGCTGGCCGCCGGCGTCCTCGAGCGCGCGGACGACCAGGCGCGGCGCCTCGTAGCCCTCGTAGTGGTCGCGGACGAAGGCGACGGGCGGCCGCCGGGCGCGGTAGTCGTGGAGGGCGTCGACGTCGAAGGTGGCGACGACGCGACCCTCCGACAGCGACCGGAGGTGACGGGCGGCGACCTCCGCGGACTGGCCCGCGTCGAGGAAGCCGGTGAGCACGACCACCATCGTGAGCCCGCCGGGGTCGACGACCCCCTCGACGTCGTCGACGATGTGCACCAGCCGGGAGGGTTCTGACATGCCCCCAGCCTAGTGAGGACCGCGGCGTGAGCGGGCACACACCCGAGTTGCTGACACGATCTTGTTACCGAGGGGTAACGTGGCGCCCGCTCCACCCCTCTCCCCCATCCCCACACGACCAGGAGAACCCGTGCCCCGTCAGCTGCGAGAGGTCGTCTTCGTCGACGGCGTGCGCACCCCGTTCGGCAAGGCCAAGGGCCAGTACGCCGAGACGCGTGCCGACGACCTCGTCATCAAGTGCATCCGCGACCTCCTGCGTCGCAACCCGTCCCTGCCGCCCGAGCGGGTCGACGAGGTGGCCATCGCCGCGACCACCCAGATCGGCGACCAGGGCCTGACCATCGGGCGCACCGCCGCCCTGCTGGCCGGCCTGCCCCAGAGCGTCCCCGGCTTCGCCATCGACCGGATGTGCGCGGGTGCGATGACTGCGGTCACCACCACCGCCTCCGGCATCGCCTTCGGCGCCTACGACGTCGCCATCGCCGGTGGCGTCGAGCACATGGGCCGCCACCCGATGGGTGAGGGCGTCGACCCCAACCCGCGGATCCTCTCCGAGCGGATCGTCAATCCCGACGCGCTCGTGATGGGCAAGACCGCGGAGAACCTCCACGACCGCTACCCCTCGATCACCAAGGAGCGCGTCGACACCTACGCCGTGCGCTCCCAGCAGAAGACCAAGGCGGCGTACGACGCGGGCTCGCTGCAGCGCGACCTCGTCCCGGTCGCGACCCGCTCCGCCGACGCCGGCTGGGGCCTCGCGACGAGCGACGAGCCGATGCGACCCGAGACCACGATGGAGACGCTGGCGGGCCTCAAGACCCCGTTCCGCGCCCACGGCAAGGTGACCGCCGGCAACGCCGCGGGCATCAACGACGGCGCCACCGCGGCGCTGCTGGCCGACGAGGAGACCGCGCGCGAGCTCGGCCTCCCGGTCCGGATGCGCCTGGTGTCCTTCTCCTTCGTCGGCGTCGAGCCCGAGGTCATGGGCGCCGGTCCGATCCCGGCCACCGAGAAGGCCCTGTCGCAGGCGGGCCTGACCATCGACGACATCCAGGCCTTCGAGGTCAACGAGGCGTTCGCCGTCCAGGTGCTCGCCTTCCTCGAGCACTTCGGCATCGCCGACGACGACACCCGCGTCAACCCCTACGGCGGGGCCATCGCCATGGGCCACCCGCTGGCCTCGTCCGGCGTGCGCCTGATGACCCAGCTCGCCCGCCAGTTCGAGGAGCGCCCCGAGGTCCGCTACGGACTCACCACCATGTGCATCGGCATCGGCATGGGCGGCACCGTGATCTGGGAGAACCCGCACTGGACCGGCGCCGACACCACCGACTCGAACGGAGACAGCAAGTGAGCACCCCCGACATCTCCGCCCTCCTCGCCCGCGCCGAGGAGATCTCCTCCGACGCCGAGCGCGTGACCGCCGCCCACCTGCGCAAGGTCACCCTGCCGCCCGTCGACGGCACCGCCGCCACGATCGGCCTGATCACCCTCGACAACGGCGAGGACCACACCAGGCCCAACACCTTCGGTCCCCGCTCGCTGCTGGCGCTCAACGCCGCCATCGACGAGGCGCTCGCCGACCACACGGTCACCGCCATCGGCGTGACCGGCAAGCCGTTCATCCTGGCCGCCGGCGCCGACCTCACCTCCATCCAGGGTGGTGGCCCCGATGCGGTGCGCGTCGTGGCCGAGCTCGGGCACGCGGTCTTCCGCAAGCTGGGCGAGGGCGGCAAGCCGTCCTTCGGCTTCATCAACGGGCTCGCGCTCGGTGGTGGCCTCGAGGTCGCCCTGCACTGCACCTACCGCACCGTCATGGACTCCGCGCCGGCCCTGGGCCTGCCCGAGGTCATGCTCGGCCTGGTCCCCGGCTGGGGCGGCGCCTACCTCGTGCCGAAGCTCGTCGGTGCCGACAAGGCCGTCACGCTGATCCTCGAGAACCCGCTCAACAACGGCAAGACGCTGGGCGGCCGGGCGGCGTACGACTTCGGGCTCGCCGACGCCGTCTTCGGCGGCGCCGACTTCCTCGAGCAGTCGCTGCTCTGGGCGGCCGACGTGCTGGCGGGGAAGGTCACCGTGGAGCGTCCCGAGGTCGACAGGGACGCCTGGGACGCCGCCGTCGCGCGCGCCGAGGGCATCGTGCAGTCCAAGACCGGCGGGGCCTCCCCGGCCGCGCGCAAGGCCGTCGAGCTGATCGCCGGCGCCCGGGACGCCGACCGTGACGCGGGCTTCGCGGCCGAGGACGACGCCCTCGAGGCGATGTCCCGGACGCCGGAGCTGATCGCCAGCCTCTACGCCTTCGACCTCGTGCAGAAGCGGGCCAAGCGCCCCGCGGGCGCGCCGGACAAGGCCCTGGCCCGTCCGGTCACCAAGGTCGGGATCGTCGGTGCCGGCCTGATGGCCAGCCAGCTCGCGCTGCTGTTCGTACGCCGCCTCGAGGTGCCCGTGGTCCTCACCGACCTCGACCAGGAGCGCGCCGACAAGGGCGTCGCCTACGTGCACGCCGAGATCGACAAGCTGCTCGCCAAGGGCCGCGGTTACAACCAGGACAAGGCCAACCGCCACAAGGCCCTGGTCACCGGTGCGACCGACAAGCAGGTCGCGTTCGGTGACGCCGACTTCGTCATCGAGGCCGTCTTCGAGGAGATGTCGGTCAAGAAGTCCGTCTTCGCCGACGTGGAGAAGGTCGTGTCGGCCGAGTGCGTGCTGGCGACCAACACCTCGTCGCTGTCGATCACCGAGATGGCCGCCGACCTCGAGCACCCCGAGCGGGTCGTGGGCTTCCACTTCTTCAACCCGGTCGCTGTGATGCCGCTGCTCGAGATCGTCCGGGGCGAGCAGACCGACGACGCCACGCTGGCCACGGCATTCGCCACCGGCAAGGCGCTCAAGAAGACGACCATCCTGGTCAAGGACAGCCCGTCCTTCATCGTCAACCGCCTCCTCGGCCGCTTCATGGGCGAGGTCGGCCGGATCGTCGACGAGGGCACCCCGGTGACCGTCGCGGACGGCGCCTTCGCGGGGGTCGCCCCGATGCCGCCCTTCATGCTGCTCTCGCTCGTCGGCCCGGCGATCGCGCTGCACAACAACGAGACGCTGCACCGGGCGTTCCCGGAGCGCTTCTACGTCTCCCCCGCGCTCGAGCGCGTGGTGGCGGCCAAGAAGGGCTCCTACTACGCCCCCGACCTGTCGATCGACCCCGAGGTCGAGGCCCTGCTGGAGAAGCCGGAGTCGCCCGTCGTGCTGACGGCGCCCGAGGTGCGCGAGCGCGTCCTCGCAGGCCTGGCCCAGGAGGCGCAGCTGATGCTCGACGAGGGCGTCGTCGCCGCACCCGAGGACCTCGACCTGGCGATGATCACCGGTGCCGGCTTCTCGTTCTGGAACGGCGGCCTCACCATGCTGCTCGACATCGCGGGCATCTCCGAGAAGGTCAACGGCAAGCGCTTCCACTGACCCACTGACCCAACCGCAAGGGCGTCCGACCACTCCGGTCGGGCGCCCTCGCGCGTTCGTCCCTCGTGGCGCCGAACCTTTTGGCACAGTCGGCTCGTCAGGACAGGTGACACCCACCCACCACTGTCGGGAGCACTGATGCCACGACGCGATCCGGCGGCCTTCGCCGAGTTCGTCGCCGCCCGGTCCGCCGCTCTGCACCGCTCGGCGTACCTCATGGTCGGCGAGCGCCAGCTCGCCCAGGACCTCCTCCAGGAGGCCCTCACCAGGACGTACGTCGCGTGGCCGACGCTGCGGGACCCCTCGAAGGCAGAGGCCTACACCCGCAAGGTCATCACCACGACCGCGATCTCCTGGTACCGCCGCAAGTCGTGGCAGGAGCGCCCGAGCGACGCGATCCCCGAGGTCTCCACCGAGGCCCGCGCCGACGCGATGGCCGACGACGTCGCCCGGCGCGAGTGGGTGTGGACGGCGCTGCAGGCCTTGCCGCCGCGCCAGCGCGCGGCCATCGTGCTGCGCTACTACGAGGACCTCACCGAGGCCCAGACCGCCGCGGCGCTCGGCTGCGCCGTCGGCACCGTGAAGAGCCAGGTGCACGCCGGTCTGGCCTCCCTCCGCAAGACCCTCGACGCCCACGGCGGTGAGCACCTCGAGCTGCTCCCCCGCGACCTGATGGTGGTGACCCGATGACCGGACTCCTCACGGACGTCATGCACGACCGCGCCGACTCCCTCGACGCACCCGACCTGGACGTGGCCGCGATGGTCCGCGACGGCGACCACCGGGCGGGCCGGCGCCGCGTCGTCGGCCTCGTCGGCCTCGTCGCGGCGTCGCTCGTGATCGCCGCCGGCATCACCCTTCCCGCCCTGCTGTCCGACGTCACTCGCGACCCCGAGGTCTCGGCCCCCGTGGTGTCGTACGACCTCGCGTACGCCGTCGGCAGCACCATCCACGACGGGTCGCGCACCGTCGAGACCGATGTGCGGATCAGTGCGCTCGTGCAGGGGGTGAGCGGCTACGTCGTGGCCGACCGGCAGGGTCGCGTGCACACCGTGGTGGACGGCGAGTCCACGCAGGTCGGTCAGCTCGCCGAGACTGATCGTGGCCGGCTCGTGTCCGACGACGACGTCGTCGCCTGGGTCGACGCCGCCGGTGCAGGCACGCTGAGCGTCCTCGACCTCGCCACGGGCGATCGCGTCGACGTCCCGGTGGCCGAGCTCCCGGGTGAGCCCGTCTCCCGGGACGATGCGGGACGGATCGGCGGAGCCGGCGCCCACGTCGCGGCCGTGGACGGACGGACCGTCTACGTCACCGACGCCCGAGGCGTGATGACCTGGAACGCCCTCGACGGCGAGGACCCCGCGCTCCTCGCTGCTCCCGACGGGGTCGAGGTGCAGGTGCTGGACGTCCGGGACGGCCAGGTCCTGCAGGTGGCGCGCGCGTTCGAGCCACGGGAGACCGACGGGTCGACGACCATGGTCCAGGTGGAGGAGCTCCGCGTCGGACCCGACCTGCAGGACACACGCAGCCTGCCGGGGGTGGGCGGGCGGCTCTCGCCCGACGGTCGCCGCGCCGTGCTCTACGACCGGGTCTCGCGCCGCCGCGACCTTCCCTCCTACGACACGACCGTGGTCGGTGAGGTCTCCGGAGACAGCTGGACCTCCGTCGCACCACGGGGCGTCGACAGCGTCACGGCCTACCAGTGGCTGGACGCGGACACCTTCGCTGCATGGGCCGGTTCGTACACCGCCGACTCCGCACGCGAGGACCTGCTGTCGTGCGAGGCGAGCACGGGCGACTGCACCGTGGTGGTGCGCGGGGTCCCGGACGATCTCGTCCCCGCCACCGGCTGGATGTCGCCCTGACGGTGTACTCCCAGCCGGGCCAGCGGCCCGCCGCTGGCTGGTCAGACCCGCGGGGTCTCGGCCCGCTCCGCCTGCTCGGCACGGGCAAGCCGGCTGTGGGTGCGCCCGTAGGTGAAGTAGACGACCAGTCCGATGGCCATCCAGACCAGGAACCGCACCCACGTACCACCGGTCAGGTTGAGCATCAGGTAGACGCACAGCAGCACCGAGAGGCCGGCGACCAACGTCACCGCGGGCGTACGGAACGAGCGGGGCAGGTCGGGGCGCTTGCGACGCAGGACGACCACGCCGACGCTGACCAGGACGAAGGCGAACAGCGTCCCGATGCTGACCAGGTTGACCAGGGTGGCGAGGTCGACGAAGCCGCTGATCACCGCGACCGCGACGCCGGTGATGGCGGTGAAGATGTAGGGCGTGCCGAACTTCGGGTGGACCTTCGCCAGGCCCCGCGGGAGCAGCCCGTCGCGGGCCATCGCGAAGCCGACGCGGGTCTGACCCAGCATCAGGATCATGACGACGACGATCAGCCCGATGCAGGCACCGATGGCGATGAGGCGGCCCATCCACTCCATGCCCACGGCGTCGAAGGCCGTGGCGAGGGGGGCCGCGTCGTTCTCGTCGATGTCGGAGTACTTCTGCATCCCCGTGACGACCAGGCTGACGGCCATGTAGAGCACGGTCACGACCACGAGGGAGATCAGGATGCCTCGGGGCACGTCGCGCTGCGGGTTGAGGGTCTCCTCGGCGGTGGTGGCCACGATGTCGAAGCCGATGAAGGCGAAGAACACGATCGAGGCGCCGGCGATCACGCCTGCGATGCCGTAGACCGCCGGGTCGATGCCGAGCATCCAGCTGATCAGCGTCTGGTCCATGAACCCGCCGCTGCCCTCGGGCGCGGGGCGCGACTCCGGGATGAACGGGGAGTAGTTGTCGGTGTCGATGTGGGAGATGCCGAAGACGATGACCGCGCCGACCACGAGGAGCTTGATGGCCACGACCACCTGGTTGATCCTGCTGGAGAGCTTGATGCCGACGATGAGCACCGTCATCATCAGCAGCGAGATGACCACCGCAGGCAGGTCGACCACACCCTCGGCGGCGGAGCCCAACGAGGACGGCACCTCGAGGAACGTCCCCTCGAAGACCTCCTGGAAGTAGCCCGAGAAGCTGGTCGCCAGGGCCGCCGAGCCGATCGTGAACTCCAGGACGAGGTCCCAGCCGATGATCCACGCGATGAGCTCGCCGAAGGTCGCGTAGCTGAAGGTGTAGGCGCTGCCGGCCACGGGGACGGTGGAGGCGAACTCCGCGTAGCAGAGCGCTGCCAGTGCGCAGGCGAGACCGGCGATCACGAACGAGATGGTGATCGCGGGTCCCGCGTTGGTCTTCGCGACCGTCCCGGTGACCACGAAGATCCCGGCTCCGATGATCACCCCGACACCGAAGATGACCAGGTCGAGGAGGCCGAGGTTCTTCTTGAGCCGGTGCTCCGGTTCCTCGGTCTCGGCGATGGACTGCTCGACTGACTTCGTCCGGAAGAGACTGCTCATCCGGGCAACCTATCCCCGCACGCTGCTACTGGCGAGTCACTCGTACGGGCACCGGCACCCGCCGTACCGGACGGGTCAGGAGCGCGTCGAGAGGACCCGCTGGGGCGGGGGTCGGGGTCGACCGGTGGTCAGCTCGGGTGCGGGGCGTCGACGGACAGGCGACCGTCGTCGAGGGCCGTGACGTCCTCGACGATGCCCCGCGCGATGGTCTGCGCATCGAGCCCGATGCGGGCCAGGATGACGTCGCGCTTGGCGTGGTCCAGGAACTCCTGCGGGATGCCGTGCAGGCGGAAGGGGGTGGTGACGCCGGCGTCGTTGAGGGTCTGCAGGAGCACGGCACCACAGCCCCCGATGCGGCCGTTGTCCTCGATGCTGACGACCAGCGAGTGCTGGCGCGCCAGGTCGACGATCGCGGGGTCGACGGGCTTGACCCAGCGCGGGTCGACCACGGTGACGCCGATCCCCTGCGCCGTGAGCCGCTCGGCCACGTCGACGGCGACCGTGCACATGGAGCCGACGGCGACGACGAGGACGTCCTGCTCGCCGTTGCGGACCAGGACGTCGGCGCCACCCGCCTTGGACAGGGTGTCGATGTCCTCGGGCGGCGGGCCCTTGGGGAAGCGCACCACCGTGGGCGCGTCGGAGACCTCGACGGCCTCGTCGAGCAGCTCTCGCAACCGGGTGACGTCGCGCGGCGCGGCCAGTCGCAGGCCGGGCACGACCTGGAGGATCGACATGTCCCACATGCCGTTGTGGCTGGCGCCGTCGTCACCGGTGACGCCGGAGCGGTCAAGCACGAACGTGACACCGCACCGGTGCAGGGCGCAGTCCATCAGGACCTGGTCGAACGCGCGGTTGAGGAAGGTCGCGTAGACGGCGAAGACCGGGTGCAGACCGCCCATGGCCAGGCCGGCGGCCGACGTCGCGGCGTGCTGCTCGGCGATGCCGACGTCGAAGGTGCGCTCGGGGAACCTCGTGGCGAAGGTGTCGAGGCCCACCGGGTGCATCATCGCGGCGGTGATGGCGACGACGTCCTTGCGGCGCTCGCCCACCTCGACCATGGCGTCGGAGAAGTGGTCGGTCCAGATGCGTCCCTTGGGCTTCTCGGCGCCCGTCTGGACGTCGAAGGGGCCGGGAGCGTGGAACTGGTCGGCCTCGTGCCGCTCGGCCGGGTCGTAGCCGTAGCCCTTGCGGGTGATGGCGTGCACGATGACCGGACCGCCGAAGCGCTTGGCCTTGGTGAGCGCGCCCTCCATGGCCGTCCGGTCGTGGCCGTCGATCGGACCGACGTACTTGAGGCCGAGGTCCTCGAAGAGGCCCTGCGGGGCCAGGGCGTCCTTCATGCCCTTCTTGACCGCGTGCAGCGCGTCGTACGCCGCGTGCCCGATGCCGGGGACGGCGTTGAGGCGGCGCTTGACGACCTCGAGGAGGCGTTCGTACTGGGGGTCGGTGCGCAGCGTGGTGAGCGCCGTCGCGAGGCCGCCGATGGTGGGCGTGTAGGAGCGGCCGTTGTCGTTGACCACGATCACGAGCCGGCTCTGCGGGTTGATCGCGATGTTGTTGAGCGCCTCCCAGGCCATGCCGCCGGTGAGGGCACCGTCGCCGATGACGGCCACGACGTGGCGCTCGAGGCCCTGGATGGCGTAGGCCTTGGCCAGGCCGTCGGCGTAGGACAGCGCGGTCGACGCGTGGGAGTTCTCCACGATGTCGTGCTCGGACTCGGCCTGGCTCGGGTAGCCGCTGACGCCACCCTCCTTGCGCAGCGTCCCGAACGCCTCGCGCCGCCCGGTGACGAGCTTGTGGACGTAGGACTGGTGCCCGGTGTCGAACACGACGCGGTCGTGCGGGCTCTCGAAGACCCGGTGGATCGCCAGCGTGAGCTCCACGACGCCGAGGTTGGGACCGAGGTGGCCGCTGTTGGTGGCGACGGTCCGGATCATGAGGTCCCGGATCTCCGCGGCCAGCGCTTCCAGCTGGTCGTCGCTGAGCCCGCGCAGGTCCTGCGGGGACGTGATCGACTCGAGATGACCCATGGCGGGGAGTCTATTTCATGCCAGGTCGTAGACGGCCACTGCCGGCTCGTGGAGGCTCCCCATCCAGACCCGGCCCGCGTGCTCCCGGACCCCGGTGACCATGTGGTAGCCGGGGACGTGCAGGTCGATGTCGTGCACCAGCGCGCCGTCGTCGTCGTACGCCTGCACCCGGATCGTCTGCTGCGGGCTGGGCTGCAGGCGCTCGGGGATCCGGGTGACGAGCCTGCGCACCACGTGGGGGGCCTTCTGGAGCCGCTCGACGAGCGGGTCGAGGGGGCTGGCGATGGTGACCCAGATGAGCCCGTCGCTGCCGCGGGCGATGTTGTCGGGATATCCGGGCAGGTCGCCGACGAGAAGGTCCCGCTCCCCCGCCCGCGGGCCCCGGAGCCAGTGGCGTACGACGGTGCGCGCGCCCGTCTCGGCCACGGCGACGAAGCCCTCGTCGGCGGCCAGGGCGACCCCGTTGGCGAAGGCGAGGCCGTCGAGGACGACGGTGACCGTGCCGTCGGGGTCGCGCCGCAGCAGCCGTCCGGTGCGGGTGTCCTGGACGAAGTCGTCCTTCCACTGCTCGATCCCGAAGCGGGTCGAGGAGTCGCTGAACCAGATCGTGCCGTCGCCCGCGATCGCCGCGTTGTTGCAGAAGCGCATCGCGGTGCCGTCGACCCGGGTGAGCAGCGTCTCGACGGGGGCGTCGGCCCCGTCCGGACTGCCGGCGACGTGGACCACGAGCAGGCCGCGGTGGGCGTCGCAGACGAGGAGGTCGCCGTCGTCGAAGAGCTCGATCCCCAGCGGACGCCCGCCGGTGTGCGCGACCCGCTGGACCCGCCGGCCGTCGGGGCTGAGCCGGAAGATCGAGCCGTCCTCGGTGCCGGTGTAGACGTGGCCGTCGGGCGCGACGACGACGTCCTCGGCGCCGGGACCGGGCACGGGGTGGACGGTGAAGGTCATGGGGCCATGCTGGCGTACGTCGGCGAGTCGAGGAAGGCCGGGACGATGTCGGCCGCCGCGCTGGAGAGGTCGAGGCCGCGAGCCTCCACCGGATCGACGAACACGATCCGCCGACCCTCGTGGCACTCGATGTCGTCGTCGGTGAGGTCGGTCGCGGCGACGAAGACCTGCATCCGGTCGAAGGTGCCGTAGGCCGACCGGTGGTCGACCACGAACTCCCTCCACATCTCCAGGGTCCCGGGGGCCAGCCGGACCCCCGTCTCCTCCTCGAGCTCGCGGTAGGCGCCGGGCTCGAAGTCCTCGCCCGGGTCGAGGTGGCCGCCGGGGAGGCCCCACTTCTCCGGGTCGATGCGGGGGTGCTCGTCCCGCTCCTGCAGCAGCAGCCGGCCGCGCGGGTCGACGAGGAGGACACCGGCGAACAGGTGCTGCCCGGTGGCGTCGCGCCACTCCAGGACCCGGGGCAGCATGAGGGTGGCGGCACGGACGAGCGGGAGGTCGTCGAAACGCGCCGGGTCGACGAACACCATCTGGCGTCCCTCGCCGCAGACCACGTCGTCGTCGGAGACGCCCAGGCGCACGACGAACGTCTCGAAGTCATCCTCGCCACCACACGCCGGGTTGTGGAAGCGGGTCACACCGAGGGAGTCCAGGTGGTGCGGCTCGACCACGAGACCGGTCTCCTCCGCGAGCTCGCGGACGGCGGCCGCGCGGAAGTCCTCACCCTCCTCGACCCCGCCACCCGGGAGGCACCAGCGGTCGGGGTCGAACCTCGCGTGCTCGTCGCGTTCCTGCATCAGGACCCGACCGCGGTGGTCGACGACCGCGACGGAGGCGAAGGTGTGCATGCCCGCGACCCTAGCCACGTGCCCGACCTGGGGCATGACACGCGTGCGGTGGCCACGGCACCATGGGTCCATGGCTACCCGGGGGACGAGGGCGCTGCAGGTCGGACGAGGGTCGGTGACGTTCACCGTGCTCGCGGCCGCGACGGCGATCGTCGCGGGCACGGCGGTGGCGCTGCTGGGTTTCGTCTTCCCCGACCTGGGTGCCGACGCAGCGTCGGAGTCAGAGCCGTTGCCGTCGGGGGTCGAGCAGGTCGCGGACCTGCCGGTCGCCCCCACCGTGCTGGTGGTGCTCGCCCTGGTCCTGGCCGTCACCTCCGCCGCGATGGTGCTCACCGAGTCGCAGGCGCGGGCGGTGGTGCTCAGGTGCGTTCTCCTGGTGGCCGGCCCGCTGGTCGTGCTCGTCGGCGCGCAGCTCGTGCCGCACGTCGTGACGCCCTGCTGGGCCGGCGAGGTGCCGAGCCTGTGCGAGGCCGACGGCAACGGTGGTCTCGACTTCCCCGACACGGTCCACCCGTTCGGCCACGCCCTGCTGGGCTGGCTGCCGCTGACGCTCCTGTACGTCTGGACCCTGCGGCGCTGGTGGCCCGAGGTGGTACCACGGTGGGTGCCGGGCCGCTCCTCAGAGCCGCGCGACGTACCTGCGGCCGCGTAGCGCGTCCTCGACGAGCCCGACGGCGCGACGGGTGGACTGGAGGCGCGCGTCGTCCAGCTGGAAGGTCTGGACCGCAGCGTCGACGACCTCCAGGGTCGCCACGTCCTTGAGGTCGGCCCGGATCTGGCTGAGCCCGCGACGGCAGGCCGCCTGCTGCGCCTCGACGTGCAGCACGGCGAACCGTGCCAGCACCACGACGTGGCGCCGCAGGCCGGGGTAGCGGCGGTACTCGGCGGGGCACAGGTCCAGGAGCCAGCTCGCCGCGGTGACCTCCCAGTCGGGAGCGTCCGGCGGGCGGACCTCCCGCGGCCAGCCGGGGGGCGCGACGGAGGAGACCATGCCTCATCATCTCTCGAACGTCCGTTCGAACGCAATCGCGGCACTGTCAGAGGTTAGCCGCCACCCGGAAGCCGGCGTGCCCGGTGCTGCTCGCGGGGTCGCTCCCGCTGCGTGCCGCGACGCGGTACCGCTCGCAGTACGACGCGTGGCACAGGAACGAACCGCCGCGCATGACCCGGTGCGCCCCCGCCTCCGGCCCCGCCGGCGCCCGCCGGGGCGAGCGTCGGTAGTAGCCCGGGTCGTGCCAGTCGGCGCACCACTCCCAGACGTTGCCGGTCATGTTGTGGAGCCCGTGGCCGTTGGGTGGGTACGCCGTGACCGGGGCGGTGCCGTCGTAGCCGTCCGCCGCGGTGTCGTGCCCCGGGAACTGTCCCTGGAACACGTTCATCCGGTGCGTGCCACCGGGTTCGAGCTCGTCGCCCCACGGGAAGGTGGCACCCTCGAGCCCGCCGCGGGCGGCGTACTCCCACTCGGCCTCGGTGGGGAGCCGGGTGCCGCTCCACGCGCAGTAGGCCGTCGCATCCGTCCAGGACACGTGCACGACCGGGTGGCCGGCTCGGCCCTCGACCGTGGAGTGCGGTCCCTCGGGGTGTCGCCAATCGGCGCCGAGGACCTGGCGCCACCACGGGGCGGCGGCCACCCCGGCCGTGTCCGGGAAGTCGTCCGGGAGGTGGCCGGCGAAGACGAAGGACCAGCCGTACCTCTCGGCGTCGGTGCGGTGGCCGGTGGCGTCGACGAAGGCTGCGAAGCGCTCATTGTCCACCGCCACGGAGTCGATCCGGAACGAGGGGACCTCCACCTCGTGGACCGGACCCTCGCCGTCCGCCGGGTCGGCCCCGGCGTGCTCGCTCCCCATGGCGAAGTGGCCGCCGGGCACCAGCACGAGGGTCTCGGGCTCCGACGGGCGGCTGTCCCGCGAGGCCGCCGGACCTCGAGCGGGGTGCGCCTCGGCCGCCGGGCCCCGCGAAGGAGCACAGCAGCCGTGGGCGTCCGTACCGCTCCCGTCCGCGCGAGTCTCCGGGTCCAGCATGGAGGTCCCTTCGGCCAGCGGCGAGGGGTTTCGCCGGTCCCGACGCTAGGAGCACGCGTCGGAGCCTGCCTCACCCCTCCCGGGTGAGGTGTCTGCCGCCCGGCTCACGCGGGCGGCGGGAGCTCCCGCGCGAAGAGCTCCTCCAGGAAGGCCAGGTCGGGGTCGCGCAGGCCCACGGAGTCGTGGCGCCACCACACCTCGGGGTAGACCACCCGTCCGGCCATCCAGTCCTCGGACCCGGGGTGCAGCACCACCTGGAACGCCGCGTCGGGCGTACGCCGCGAGGGCGCCTCGCACCCGTGGGCGCTGGCTCTCGAGAAGCCGCGAGGACCGTAGAAGGCCGGGCTCCCCTCGAGGAAGAGCGCCGGACCGCCCAGCGCCTCGGAGGCGCTCACGGCCGCGCGCACGAGCGCTGTACCGATCCCCCGCTGCTGCACGTCGGGCGCCGTGCTCAGCGGGCTGAGCATCGCAGCCTCGACCAGAGCCCGGCGGGCGTCGATCCAGCACCGGCTGATGCCCACGTGCCCCACGACGCGGCCGTCCGCGACGGCGACCAGCTCGACCAGCACGTGCCCGCTCGCCCGCACGTCGGGCCAGAGGGCGGCCACCTTGTCGCCCTCCGCGGGGTCCTCGGCGCCGAAGGCGTCCCGGATCACCCGGTCGATACCGGCCCGGTCGTCCTCGGTGGCGGCACGTACGACGGTCCGGTCGGCCTCGCTCACCGGCCCAGGGTATCCGGGCGCTCGACCCGCTCCCGCAGCCCCGCGGCGAGCCCGGCGACGGTCAGGACGTCGACGAACCCGCCGCCGACCTCGGCGAGCCGGACGCGGCGTACCGGCCCGAGCCGCAACCGCAGGTGGACGCGCGTGCCCGCGGACTCCGGTGACAGGTGCAGGCACCACGTGAGGTCGGTGCGCCCGCGGCGAGAGGTGTAGAGAAGCAGCCGCGGCGCCTCGACCGCAGCGACCGTGAAGGTCGCGTCCGCTCCTCCCCAGTCGGGGACGACGTCGCCCACCCGGTGCTCGAGCAGCACCGGGTCGAGGTGGCGCAGCGCCCGGCGTGAGCGGGGCACGCAGCTCTCGACCGCGGCCGGGAGGTACCACCCGGCACGCCGCTTGCCGAGCTGCACCAGCCACGGCCACACCTCGCCGGGCGCGGCCGCGAGGGAGAAGCCGCGGTCCATGACCACGTCGGCTGCGACCAGCTCGTCGCCGGGCAGGGACGCGGCCCGCTCCGCGGGGGTGGCCCGGCACAGGTCCACGACGATCAGCCAGCGAGGAACGAGAACCGCACGTCGCGCTGCGCGTTGTCGACGTTGAGGTCCACCAGGCAGACGCTCTGCCAGGTGCCGAGCGCGAGGTGCCCGCCGAGGACGGGCACGGAGCAGTACGGCGGCACGAGGGCCGGCATCACGTGCGAGCGGCCGTGCCCGGGCGACCCGTGCCGGTGCCGCCACCGGTCGTCGGCAGGCAGCAGGTCACCGAGCGCGGCGAGCAGGTCGTCGTCGGACCCGGCGCCGGTCTCGAGGATCGCCAGCCCGGCGGTGGCGTGCGGGACGAAGACGTGCAGCAGCCCGTCGCCGCGACCGTCCACGAAGGCCGCCGCGTCGCGGGTCAGGTCGAGGACGACCTCCTGGCCGCCGGTGCGGTAGGACCGGACCTCACTCTCCACGGAGGGTCTCCTCGATGCGCTCCACCTTGGCGGTGAGCTGCCCGTCGTACCCGGGACGGATGTCGGCCTTGAGCACCAGGCCCACGCGTGGGGAGACCTCGGCGACGACGTCGACGGCCCGCTTGACCACGGCCATCACCTCGTCCCACTCCCCCTCGATGTTGGTGAACATCGCGTTGGTCTCGTGCGGCAGGCCCGACTCGCGCACCACGCGGACGGCGGCCGCGACGGCCTCGGTGACCGACCCGCTCGGGTCGCTGGACGTCGGGGAGATCGAGAAGGCAACGAGCATGACCCCACCGTACGACGCGCGCAGCGGCCGCGACGTCGGCCGTCAGGTCCGCTCGGCGGGCTCGCGCACCAGCCCCGCGCGCAGCCGGGCGACGGCGTCGCGGGCGTGCGACTTGACCGTGCCCACGGAGATGCCGAGGAGGTCCGCGGTCTCCGCCTCGGTGCGGTCCTCGTAGTAGCGGAGCACCACCACGGCGCGCTGCCGCGGCGAGAGCTCCGCCAGGGCGGCGCGCACCCAGAGCAGGTCGTCGTGGTCGGGCGACTCGGCGAGCACCTCGGGCAGTGCGTCGGAGGTGACCTCGCGCCACCGCCGGCGTCGCCACCGCGAGATGTTCTCCCGGACGAGGACGCGACGGAGGTAGGGCTCGGGGTCGTCCGCGATGCGTCGCCAGTGCGGCACCACCTTGACCAGGGCCATCTGGACGAGGTCCTCGGCGTCCTGGGCGTGCCCGGTCAGCAGGTAGGCGGTGCGCAGCAACGCGGCCTGGCGGGCCACGACGAAGGCCTCGAACGAGTCAGGAGCGGTCACGACGACGCCTCACCGCCAGCCCCGCCCGGACGAGCAGCAGGACCGCCCCGGCGATGGCGAGCCCGACGAGTCGGTGGTCAGGGGCGAAGGGGGCGTCCGGCGCGTCCACCAGGTCGGCGGACCAGACCCCGGACGCGAAGCTGTCGGGCACGTTGCCGTGGAACTCCGCGAGGGGCCCGACGACGTCTCCCGAGCGGACGTCCACGACCTGCGCGATCACGCGCTGCGTGCCGTCCGACGTGGCCGTCGCGTCGACCAGCACCTCGGTCGGGCCACGCCAGCCGAGCACGGACCAGGCCAGCACGTCTCCCACCGGCGCGAGACGGACCGCGCCGGTGTCGGCGTCCACCTCCCCCACCAGGACCGGGTGCGGGACGTCGTCGTACACGGACGGATCCTCGTGCAGCACTCCGGCGAGCAGGCCCGACTGGCTGAGGGCAGGGGTTGTGCTCTGCTGGAACAGGAGGTCCTGGTCGAACGAGATCCTGCGGGCGACCTCGTCCCCCACGAGCAGGCGCAGCGACCCGTCCCGCCCCGGCACCAGCGCCCCACCGGGCGCGCTGCCGCTCGCGTGCATCGAGACCCCCACGCCCTCGCGGGTCCGACGATCGTCCGACGTCGGGTCCCACGTGTGCACGGACAGGCGTGCCGAGCTCATGCCGCCCCGTTCCTCGTCCGTGCCTCCGGCCGCGAAGTCGCCGCCCACCCACCACAGCACATCCCCGGCCCACACCAGGCCGGAGGTCATCAGCCCGTGCGGGGTCCCGGTGTCCCAGCGCTGGACGTTCCCCGTGACCAGGTCGAGCACGGCCACGCCCACGGCCGGGTCCGCGTCGCCCTGGACGATCGGTTCGTCGGTGGTCGCCCCGGTGTACCAGTAGGCAAGCAGCCGACCGTCCTCCGACAGCGCCGGGTCGGCCTCCGACCCGACGACAGCGTCGGGCAGGTCGAGGAAGCGGGACTCCCCCGTCGTGCCGGAGACCCCCCACCAGGCGTTGCGAGGGTTGAGGAGGCCTCCGCGGACACCGGGCCCGACCGCGACCAGCGGCCCGGGCGGCCCGTCGAAGGCGGGCTCCCACTCGCCCGGCTGGCGGAACACGTCGGGGAGCCGCAGCTCCGTGGCGGCGGTCGAGGCCACGTCGACGCCGTCGGGCGCGAGCACCGGTCCGGCGGCGACCCCGCCGAGGCCGGCCAGCACGACGAGCGCCCCGGTGCCCGCGAGCCAGTGGCGCACCTGTCGCCGCCTGCCGCGTCGCCACAGGTCGCCGGGCGCGCCGACGTACCTCGGCGCCTCGTCGGAGAGCCGCTCGAGCCGGTCCTTCACGTGCATGGTCATGGGAGCTCCTGGTCCGGGAAAGCCTCACACGTCCACACGCGTCGAGCAGGCCGTACGGAGGGGTGCCACGAGAGGAATTTCTTGTGGACACCTCTGCGGGTGGAAACACCTTGTGCACA
This sequence comes from Nocardioides sp. Soil777, assembly GCF_001428425.1. Taxonomy (NCBI): domain Bacteria; kingdom Bacillati; phylum Actinomycetota; class Actinomycetes; order Propionibacteriales; family Nocardioidaceae; genus Nocardioides; species Nocardioides sp. Soil777. The sequence continues at coordinate 59,831 of NZ_LMSN01000002.1, read as the reverse complement.
AGACGCTAGGTTGAAAAGGCAACCGAGTGTTCCACGAGGGGACACCCGACGACGGAAGGACCGACGTGGCTGAAGTCACCGCCAACTCCGGACTGCTGAGCAAGACCAAGGTGCACGTGGACGACACCGGCGGCAGCGGCCGCCCCGTCGTCCTGATCCACGGCTGGCCGCTGTCGGCCGAGTCGTGGAGCGAGCAGACCGGCGCCCTGCGCGACGCCGGCTACCGCGTCGTCGCCTACGACCGCCGCGGCTTCGGTCGCAGCGACAAGCCCTCCGGCGGCTACGACTACGACACCCTCGCCGACGACCTCGACGGCGTGCTCTCCGAGCTCGAGCTGACCGACGTGACCCTGGTCGGCTTCTCGATGGGTGGCGGCGAGGTCGCGCGGTACGTCGCGAAGCACGGCCAGGACCGGCTGCACTCGGTGGTGTTCGCCGCCGCCGTCCCGCCGTACCTCCTCAAGACCGACGACAACCCCGACGGCCCCCTCACCGAGGAGGCCGCCGGCGAGATGGAGCAGGGGCTCAAGGACGACCGGACGACGTTCTTCGACGGCTTCACGAAGGACTTCTTCTCCGTCGACGGCGAGCTCAAGGTCACCGAGGAGCAGCGCCAGGACGCCATCAGGCTGAGCCACCAGAGCGACGAGAAGGCCGCGCTCGGCTGCATGGAGGCGTTCGGCACGACGGACTTCCGCGACGACCTGACCAAGGTCACCGTGCCCGCCCTGGTCATCCACGGTGACGGCGACGCCACGGTGCCCTTCGAGGGCTCGGGCCAGCGGACCCACGCGGCCATCCCCGGCTCCGAGCTCGTGGTCGTCGAGGGTGCGCCGCACGGCTTCAACGTCAGCCACGCCGCCGAGTTCAACCGGGCGCTGATCGACTTCCTCGCCCGCTGACGCACGACGTACGACGCGGGCACCGGCCGTGCGGTGCGGGTGTCAGGCCCCGATGCCTGGCTCCGGCACCGCGCCGGTTGGGTCCGGGGTGCCGCCGTTGCAGGTCACGCCGAACTCCGGCGCGGTGTGCCCGTCGCCGTACTCCTCGAGGAACAGGCCGAGCCGCTCGTCGCGCACCCCGTCCAGGGCCAGCTGCGCGCCCCAGACCGTGACGACCACGGGGGACGGCAGGTCCTCGCGCGGGGACATGATCCCGTTGTCGGGCAGCTGCTCGGCGAGCTCCTCCAGGTCGCGCTCGGAGAGCTCGGGGTCGTGGGTGATCCAGACCGTCCCGTGCTCGAGGTCGTGCACGGCGTTCTCGTCCCGCACGGGCACGTCGTAGACGCCGCAGTCCAGCCAGACAGGGGCGTGCGGCCCGCCGGCCGGCGGCGTGTGCGGGTAGTCGACGTCGCCGTCGGTGTGGCGCGTGTCGTCGATCTCCCACGTCTGCACGTCTGACAGGTCCAGCGGCGCCCGTTCGTAGCCGGCGACCCGCGCCACGAGCGGAGCCGCGAGCGCCCCGCCGATCACGACCACGGCCACCACGGAGGACAGGACCAGCAGGACCGGGGATCGTCGCTCCGGCCGGTCGTCCGTCTCGGTCTCGCTCACCGCGTCAGGCTACGGGGGCGGTCGAAGCAGCTCGCCCTCACCCGACGAGCGAGCGCACCAGCAGCACGACGGCCGACAGGGCGCACAGCGCCAGCACGCCACGTCGGAACCGCTCCCGGGGCAACCGGTGGTTGGCCAGGCTGCCCAGCGGGAACGCGATCGCGAGCAACGGCAGGTAGGCCACCGCCAGTGCGATCGACGAGCGGGGCAGCTCCCCCACGACGGCGAACCACACGACGCTCATCACCGAGCCGGCGACGAAGAACAGCGACAGCGTGCCGCGCACCTCACGGGGCGGTCGGTGGGCCATCACGATCGCCATCGGGGGTCCCCCCACGGCCACGGCAGTCCCCGCCGTACCGGCCACGAACCCGGCCCCGACCAGCGTCGCCGGCGTCTGCCGCACCTCCACGGTGTGGAGCGCCAGGGCGACCGCGACGAGCACCATCACCGCGACCGCCACCCCGAGCCAGCGACCGGCGATGGCGGTGACGAGCCAGACGCCGAGCAGCGTGCCCGGCACCCGGGCGGGCAGCGCCCAGGCCACGACCCGCCAGTCGACGTGGTGCCGCTCGACGACGAGGACGGCGGTCGAGACCGGCACGGCGAGGAGCAGCAGCAGGGTGGGGACCAGCTGGGGCTCCATCAGGGCGATCAACGGCGCCCCGAGGAGGCCGAGCCCCAGCCCGATCGTGGCCTGCACGAAGGCTCCGACCAGCACGATCAGTCCGATGACGGCGATCGTCCAGACCGGTACACCGACCCAGGTGGCGCCGAGGGCGTCGCCCAGGGCGGGGCTCACCCGGCGCGCGTCAGGGCGTGCCGCACGAGGTCGGCGCGGGCGGCCAGCTCGTCCGCCGGGGTGGGCGGGAGCATGTCGGCCCAGGCGGCCAGGTTGGAGCCACGGAGCTGGAGCACGCCCTCGGGGCGCGCCAGCAGCGTGACGGAGAGGTGGCCGGTGCCGTTCTCCCACTTGTTGACGTGGACGTTGCCCACGCCGTCGAGCGCCTTCATGGCGGCGTACGTGCGTCCGACGAGCCGCCCCAGCTCGACGTGCCCGTCGTCGTCGAGGTCGTCGAGCATCTCGTGGGACAACGACACGATGTTGGCGACGAAGACGAGGTTGCAGCCACCGGGGCGGATCACGCCGAGTCGGTCACCCCGGTGCAGCACGAGGTCCTCGCGTCCGAGCGCGGAGCAGCTCTTGCAGTCCTCCGGCGCCTTGCGGCGATCCGGCTCCGGGACGACGTACTCCTCGAGCGGGCGGACCCGCAGGCCCTCGCGCTCGAAGGGGAAGACCTCCCAGGACGCCATGGAGCCCGGGGACAGGCGACCGCCATCGCTGGCGGCCGCCCGTACCCGGGCCATGAAGTCCGACGACTCGGGCAAGGTCAGCCCTTGAGCAGGTTGCGCAGGACGTACTGCATGATCCCGCCGTTGCGGTAGTAGTTGGCCTCACCCGGGGTGTCGATGCGGACGGTGGCGTCGAACTCGACGTCGCCGGCCTTGACCTTCACCGTCTTGGGCGTGCTGCCGTCATTGAGCGCGGTGATCCCGGAGATCGAGAACGTCTCCTCGCCCGTCAGCCCGAGCGACTCGGCGCTCTGGCCCTCGGGGTACTGCAGCGGGATGACGCCCATGCCAATGAGGTTGGAGCGGTGGATGCGCTCGTAGGACTCCGCGATGACCGCCTTGACGCCGAGCAGCGAGGTGCCCTTGGCCGCCCAGTCGCGCGACGAGCCGGAGCCGTACTCCTTGCCCGCCAGGACGACCAGCGGGGTGCCCGCGGCGATGTAGTTCTCCGAGGCCTCGAAGACGCTCGTCACCTCGCCGCCGGCGGTGAAGTCGCGCGTCACGCCGCCCTCGGTGCCGGGGGCCAGCTGGTTGCGCAGCCGGATGTTGGCGAAGGTGCCGCGGATCATGACCTCGTGGTTGCCACGGCGCGAGCCGTAGGAGTTGAAGTCACGCTGGCCGACGCCGTGCTCGGCGAGGTAGCGACCGGCCGGGCTGTCCTTCTTGATCGCGCCCGCGGGGCTGATGTGGTCGGTCGTGACCGAGTCACCCAGCTTGAGCAGGACGCGGGCGCCGTCGATGTCCTCGACCGGCGTGGGCTCGTCGGGCATGCCGTCGAAGTACGGCGCACGGCGGACGTACGTCGAGTTCTCGTCCCACGCGAAGGTGTTGCCCTCGGGCGTGGGCAGCGACTGCCAGCGCTCGTCGCCGGCGAAGACGTCCTTGTAGGACTCGCCGAACATCTCCGAGTTGATGGCCTGCGCGATGGTCTCCTCGACCTCGGCAGGGCTCGGCCAGATGTCCTTGAGGTAGACGTCGTTGCCGTCCTGGTCCTGGCCCAGCGGGTCGTCGTACAGGTTGACGTCCATGGAGCCGGCCAGCGCGTAGGCGACGACCAGCGGCGGGGACGCGAGGTAGTTCATCTTGATGTCCGGGTTGATCCGGCCCTCGAAGTTGCGGTTGCCCGACAGCACGCTGGTGACGGCGAGGTCGGCCTCGTTGACCGCGGCCGAGACCTCGGGGATGAGCGGGCCCGAGTTGCCGATGCAGGTCGTGCAGCCGTAGCCGACGAGGTTGAAGCCGAGCTTGTCGAGGTAGGGCGTGAGGCCGGACCGGTCGTAGTAGTCGCTGACGACCTTGGAGCCGGGCGCGAGCGTGGTCTTGACCCACGGCTTGCGGGACAGGCCCTTGTCGACGGCGTTCTTGGCGAGCAGCGCCGCGCCGATCATCACGCTCGGGTTGGACGTGTTGGTGCACGACGTGATCGCGGCGATCGTGACGGCGCCGTGGCCGATCTCGAACTCCTGGCCGTCGAGGTTGACGGTGGCCGTCGCGCCCGGGTCGTCGGTGTAGTCGGCGAGGGCGGTGCGGAAGCCCTCCTTGGCCTTGGTGACCTCGACGCGGTCCTGGGGACGCTTCGGGCCGGCCAGCGACGGGACGACGGTGGAGACGTCGAGCTCGAGGCGCTCGCTGTAGCGGGGCTCGGCGTCCGGGTCGTGCCAGAGGCCCTGCTCCTTGGCGTAGGTCTCGACGAGCGCGAGCTGCTCCTCGGAGCGGCCCGTGAGGCGCAGGTAGTCGACCGTCTGCTGGTCGATCGGGAAGACCGCGATGGTCGAGCCGAACTCCGGGCTCATGTTGCCGATGGTGGCGCGGTTGGCCAGCGGGAGCGCGGAGACGCCGGGGCCGTAGAACTCGACGAACTTGCCGACGACGCCGTGCTTGCGCAGCATCTCGGTGATCGTGAGGACGAGGTCGGTCGCGGTCGCGCCCTCGGGCAGGTCGCCGTTGAGCTTGAAGCCCACGACCCGCGGGATGAGCATGCTGACCGGCTGGCCGAGCATCGCGGCCTCGGCCTCGATGCCGCCCACGCCCCAGCCGACGACGCCGATGCCGTTGACCATGGTGGTGTGGGAGTCGGTGCCGACGCAGGTGTCGGGGTAGGCCTGCAGCTCGCCGTCGACCTCACGCGTGAAGACGGTGCGGGCGAGGTGCTCGATGTTGACCTGGTGCACGATGCCGGTGCCGGGCGGGACGACCTTGAAGTCGTCGAAGGCGCCCTGGCCCCAGCGCAGGAACTGGTAGCGCTCGCGGTTGCGCTCGTACTCGATCTCGACGTTGCGCTCGAACGACTCGGGGGTGCCGAAGACGTCGGCGATCACGGAGTGGTCGATGACCATCTCGGCGGGCGCGAGCGGGTTGATCTTGGTCGCGTCGCCACCGAGCTCGGCCATCGCCTCGCGCATGGTGGCGAGGTCGACGACGCACGGGACGCCGGTGAAGTCCTGCATGATCACGCGCGCCGGCGTGAACTGGATCTCCTTGCTGGGGTCCGCGTCCGCGTCCCAGCCGGCGATCGCCTTGATGTCGTCGGCGGTGATGTCCGCACCGTCCTCCGTGCGGAGGAGGTTCTCGAGCAGCACCTTGAGCGAGAAGGGCAGGCTCTCGACGTCGAGACCCTCACCCACCACCTTGTCGAGGCGGAAGATCTCGTAGGACTTTCCGTCCACGTCCAGGGTGCTCTTGGCGCCGAAGCTGTCCTGACTGGCCATCAGCCACATCTCCTGTTGAGTCGTCGGGTCTGCACCCATCTTGCCCACGGACGTCGAGCCTGCGGAAGCAAGGCACACCTAACTTCGGGTGCGGGTGTTTATCTCGACATCAAGATACATGATGCCGAGAGAGGTGTCACGTGATGCCGGCCCGCGCGTCGAGCCGCTGGAGGAGGTCGTGGGCCGCGAGCTCCACCTGCTTGTGGCGCCACTCCGCGGCGCGGTAGACGCAGGCGATCAGGCCGCTGCGGTGGACCCGGCGCAGGTCGCCGTAGCCGAACGCGTAGCGGGCCTTGGTGCCGTCGTTCGCCCCGTCGGTCAGGCCGAGGTGCCACGCGGCGTACTCCTCCCAGGTGTGCCCCTCGAGGTAGGCGTTCTGCGCGGCCGCGTCGGGCTGGACCTCCCCCCAGTCGCTGTCGAGGACGTACTGGCGGGCCTCGATCAACTTGCGGGCGTGCCCGACCGAGGCCTCGTTGACGGCGTACGACGCCATGGCTCCCCCTCCGGCCGGCTCACTGGTGGATGTGGTCGCGCCAGTCGTCGGGCACCCGCCCGGCCGGCCCCGGGGCCGGCTGGTCATCGGGGTGCGAGGTCGGCGGTGCGAGCACCGGGCCCAGGACGCCCTTCTCGCGCACGAAGTCCCAGAACCAGTCCTCCCCCGGCTCGTAGCTCTGCATCACCGGGTGCGAGGTCTCGCGGTGGTGCGCCGTCGCATGCTGGCTCGGGGACGAGTCGCAGCATCCGACATGGCCGCACTGCGCACACCGGCGCAGATGCACCCACCACCCGCCGGCCTCCTCGCACTCCACGCACCCGGGACCGCTCGGCGGTGCGCTCGGGTCGAACCCGTTGTCGCTCATGGCGCGACGCTACCGACGCGGGGGCGCGAGCGCGAGGGTGGAGTTCCACTCGCCTGCGCGGAAATGCAGGGCTGGTCCCCGGTCACCGCCCGTAGTTCCACGCACCTGCGCGGATCTTCAGGGGCTGGTCCCCGAGGGGTCAGCGCACCAGCAGCGCGACGCACTCCACGTGGTGCGTCATCGGGAAGAGGTCGAAGGCGCGCAGCCGCTCGAGCCGGTAGCCGTGCTCGGCGAAGATCGCGAGGTCGCGGGCGAGGGCGGCGGGGTCGCAGGCGACGTACGCCACCGCGCGCGGGGCCCGGTCGACGACCTGCTCCACGACGACCCGCTTGGCGCCCTCGCGGGGCGGGTCGAGGACGACGAGGTCGAAGGGCTCGTCGTACGACGACGCGAGCACCCGGTCGACGGGCCCGTGCTCCACGACCGCGCCCTCGTGGCCGGCCAGGTTGGTGCGGGCGTGCGCGCACGCGGCCCGGTCACCCTCGACCGCGACCAGCCGGGAGCCGGTGCGTTCGCCGACGAAGCGGGCGAAGAGCCCCACGCCGGCGTACAGGTCGAGCACCCGCTCCCCCGGCTGCGGGTCGAGGAGCTCGAGCACCGTCGAGACGAGGACCGACGGCGCCCCCGGGTGCACCTGCCAGAACCCGTCGGGCTCCACCGCGAAGTCACGGCCCTCGACGGTCTCGGTGATCGGCGGGCCGGGCTCGGGGGTGCGGGCGTCGGGGTGGGCGATGAGGCAGTCGTCGACGGGTACGACGCGGCGCGAGCGGTGCGCCCGCAGGCCCCGACGGCCGTCGTCGGTGCGCGCCCACTGCATGCGGGTGCGCCAGCGCAGGCCGTGGTCGTCACCGGGGACGGCCTCGACCACGAGTCCCGCGACGAGCGGGTCGTCGGCCGGCAGGCGTCCGAGCCGGACCAGCTGCTCGCGCACCACCGCGGCCTTGAGGTCACGCTGCGCCGGCACCGCGACGTGCTGGAAGTCGCAGCCACCGCAGAGCCCGGGGCCGGCCACCGGGCACGGCGCCTCCACCCGGTCCGGCGACGGGGACAGCACCTCGACCGTGTCGCCGCGCCAGAAGCGGTCGCCGTCGGTGCCCTCGGTGATCTCGACGACCACCCGCTCCCCCGGCACCGCGTGCCGGGTGAAGACCACCCGGGACTCGGGCTCGGGCAGCCGGACGATGCAGTGCCCGCCGTGCGCCACCGGGCCCACCTCGGCCTCGAAGCGCTCCCCGACACGTGATCGCCCGCGCGCCCGGCGCGGCCTGGTGGACCGGCTCATCGCTCGTTGGGGTTGCGCTTGGAGTCGACGCGTCCGCGGCGCAGGTCCCCGGCGTGCACGCGGCCCTCCAGGGCCTCCTCGCGCTCGAGGGCGATGCGCGACGACCGCAGCTGGTAGGGCACGGAGATGACCATGACCCCGGGCGCGAACAGCAGCCGGCCCTTGAGGCGCAGTGCCGTCTGGTTGTGCAGCAGCTGCTCCCACCAGCGCCCGACGACGTACTCGGGGATGTAGACGGCGACCACCCCGCGGGGGTTGGACTTCCGGATCTCCTGGGCGTACTGGACGATCGGCCGGGTCACCTCGCGGTACGGCGAGTGCAGGACCTTGAGGGGGACGTCGATGTGCCGCTCGTCCCACTCCTCCATCAGCTTGGCCGTGGCCACCGGGTCGGTCGACACGTAGATCGCCTCGAGGGCGTTGGGCCGGGTCGCCTTGGCGAAGGCCAGCGCCCGCAGCGTGGGCTTGTGGAGCTTGGAGGTCAGCACGATCGCGTGCACGCGGGTCGGCATCACCTTGTCCTGCTCGTCGGCCGCGAGCTCGAGCTCGACGCGGTCGTAGTGCTTGGCGATGCCCTGCATGACGAGGAAGAAGAAGCCCATCGCGATGATCGTGATCCACGCGCCGGCGAGGAACTTGGTGATCAGCACGATCACCAGCACCACCGCGGTGAGGCCGAGGCCGAAGGTGTTGATGGCGCGCGAGCGCATCATCCGGCGCCGCACGGCCGGGTCGCGCTCCGTGCGCAGGTGCCGGGTCCAGTGCCGGATCATGCCGAGCTGGCTGAGGTTGAAGGACACGAAGACGCCGACGATGTAGAGCTGGATCAGCTTGGTGGTCTCCGCGTCGAAGGCCCAGATCAGCAGCATCGACATGACGGCCAGGAAGACGATGCCGTTGCTGTAGGCGAGGCGGTCGCCACGGGAGCCGAGCGAGCGCGGGGCCAGGCCGTCCTGCGCGAGGATCGAGCCGAGCACCGGGAAGCCGTTGAACGCCGTGTTGGCGGCCAGCACCAGGATCACGCCGGTCACCGACACCACGAAGTAGAAGCCGGGCGGGAACTGGTCGAAGACGCCCGCCGCGATCTGGGAGATCACCGGGTGCTGCTCGTAGCCCTCGGGCAGGGCGTCTCCGGTGGCCGTGCGCAGCCGCTCGAGCTCGTGCGGGTCGACGTAGCGGATGCTCATCTGCTTGGCGAGCACGATGACGCTCATCATCATGCTGATGGCGATGAGGCCCAGCAGGAGCAGCGTGGTGGCGGCGTTGCGGCTCTTCGGTCGCTGGAAGGCGGGGACGCCGTTGGAGATCGCCTCGACGCCGGTCAGGGCGGCACAGCCCGACGAGAAGGCGCGCGCCAGCAGGAAGAAGAGCGCCACCTGGGTCAGCGGCCCCTCCCAGCCCTCCTGGGGCTGGATCTGCAGCTGGGCGCTCTCGGCGTCGGGGAGGTCCCCGGCGAGCAGCCGCATCAGGCCGTAGGCGCACATGCCGAGGATGGCCACCATGAAGAGGTAGGTCGGGACGGCGAAGAACGTCCCGGACTCGCGCACCCCGCGCAGGTTGAGGGCGGCGAGGAGGGCCACTGCGACGCACGCGGCCAGCGCCTCGTGGCCGATCAGCGCCGGGATGGCCCCCGCGGCGTACTGGGCGGCAGAGGAGATCGACACCGCGACGGTGAGAACGTAGTCCACGAGCAGCGCGCTGCCCACGGTGATGCCGGCCGAGCGACCGAGGTTGACGGTGGCCACCTCGTAGTCGCCGCCGCCCGACGGGTAGGCGTGCACGGTCTGGCGGTAGGACGCCACGACGGTGAGCATCACCAGCGCGACGGCGAGGCCGATCTTCCAGGACCAGGCGTAGGCCGAGGCGCCGGCGACCGCGAGCATGATGAAGATCTCGTCCGGTGCGTACGCCACCGAGGAGAGGGCGTCGGAGGCGAAGACCGGCAGCGCGATGCGCTTGGGCAGCAGGGTCTCCCCCAGCTGGCTGCTCCGGAGCTTGCGCCCGAGCAGGATCCGTTTAGATACGTCGCCGACACCCACGAGCGGACAGCCTAGCCACCCTGGGGCGAGCCGTCGGGATCGCCGCCCGACTGGGATACGGTGCGTCCGTGCACGTCGTCATCATGGGATGTGGCCGGGTCGGCTCCACGCTGGCCCGCAGCCTCGAGGACCGCAACCACACGGTCGCAATCATCGACAGCGACCCCGACGCGTTCCGACGCCTGGGGCCGACCTTCAACGGCGACAAGGTCACCGGCTACGGCTTCGACCAGGAGGTCCTGGAGAAGGCCGGCATCCGTCGCGCCGACGCCTTCGCGGCGGTCTCGAGCGGCGACAACTCCAACATCATCGCCGCGCGTGTCGCCCGCGAGACCTTCGGGATCCAGCAGGTCGTCGCCCGCATCTACGACCCGGGTCGCGCCGAGGTCTACCAGCGCCTCGGCATCACCACGGTCGCCACGGTCAAGTGGACGGCCGACCAGGTGCTGCGCCGGATCCTGCCGGCGGGCGCCGAGCCGGACTTCCGCGACCCGTCGGGCACCATCCGCGTGGACCACATCCGCGTCCCCGAGCACTGGGTCGGCCAGCGCACCATCCACTTCCAGGAGCAGTCCCGCAGCCGCATCGCGTGGATCGACCGCCTGGGCGAGGGCATGCTGCCCACCCGCGACACCGTCATCCAGGAGGGCGACATGCTGCACCTCGTCATCCGCGAGGAAGGCGCCGCGCACGCCTACTCCGTGCTCGACCACGGACCGGAGGAGGGCTGACATGAGGGTCGCCATCGCCGGGGCCGGTGCCGTCGGCCGATCGATCGCTCGCGAGCTGATCGACAACGGCCACCAGGTCCTGCTCATCGACAAGTCCCCCTCGGCCATCCGGCCCGAGCGGGTGCCGAACGCCGAGTGGTTGCTCGCGGACTCCTGCGAGATGTCCTCGCTCGAGGAGGCCCAGCTCGACAAGTGCGACGTGGTCATCGCCGCCACGGGTGACGACAAGGCCAACCTCGTGACGTCGCTGCTCGCCAAGACGGAGTTCGGCGTGCCGCGCACCGTCGGTCGGGTCAACCACCCCAACAACGAGTGGCTCTTCACCGAGGCCTGGGGCGTCGACGTCAACGTGTCGACGCCGCGGATCATGTCCGCCCTGGTCGAGGAGGCCGTGACGGTCGGCGACCTCGTGCGCCTGTTCACCTTCCGCCAGGGCAACGCCAACCTGGTCGAGATGACGCTGCCGCCGGAGTCGCCGTACGTCGGCACCCCGAGCGGACTGGTGCCGTTCCCCGACAACTGCGCGCTGGTGACCATCCTGCGCGACGGGCAGGTCTACACCCCGTCCGCGGAGCAGCCCCTCGAGGCGGGCGACGAGCTGCTCTTCGTGGTGCCGGCCGACGTCGAGGAGGGGCTCGAGCGGCTCCTCTCGCCGCACAACCACGGCGGCTGAGCCCCCGGGTCCCGCAGCCGGGGGTCACTCGGCCGGCGCGGGCTCCATCGGGGTGTGGTTGCGGGCGAGCAGCCACACCATGCCACCGAGGGCGGCGAGCTGCAGCGGCCAGCCGAGGGCGATCTTCATGATGCCCAGGGCGGCGACGGCCGTGTCGGCGTCCATCGACCCCGACGTCCCGGCCAGCCAGACCGGCGCCTGCAGGGCGACCCGCACCACGCAGGGCAGGACCAGCATCCAGGTGAGCAGCGAGCAGAGCCGGACGACCTGCTTGTCGCGGTGCCAGGCGGTCGCATCACCGGTCACGCTGCCGACCATGAAGCCGACGAGCGGCCAGCCGATCACGATGGTGAAGACCAGCACCACGGTGTAGCCGGAGTTGTAGAGGATCCCGGGCAGGAAGTAGGCCAGCGCCTGGTCGTCGGCGCTGCCGCCGGCCGCAGCCGACCGCTGCACGAAGAACCATCCGATGCCGATGCCGACCAGCGCGTTGACGACGAACTGGACGCTGGAGCGCTGCACGAGGCGTACGACGAGCAGCACCAGCGCCGCCCCCACGCTGACGGCCAGCGCCAGCTGCATCTCGCGGGTGGTGAGCCACAGGACGGTGAACACGATGGTCGGGACGGCCGCCTCGACCATGCCCCGCCGGCCGCCGAGGGCCTGCGAGAGCTGCCGGCGCACGACCTCCTCGACCGTCTCGACGGAGGCGACATGGGACGGGGCGGACGGGGACGACGCGGACGGCTCGCTCACGGGATCAGCTCGTAGCGCGGGTTGAACACGACCCGGTGGCCGGTGGCCGTGCCGATGCGGCCCTCGACGTACATCGCGCGACCCGGCCCCACCCCGGCGATCCGGCGGCGGCCCAGCCACACGATCAGCACCACGCCGGTGCCGTCGTCGAGCTCGGCCTCCAGCGCCGGGACACCGCCGCGCGGGCGCAGCGTCACGGTCTTGACGGTGCCCCGCAGCCGCACGTGCTCCCGGTCGGGGGCATCAGCGATGCAGGTCTCGCCGGCGACGGTCGCGTGCGTCTTGCGGAGGTCCCGGGCGTGCTGGTCCTCCGAGTCGGCCCAGCGCGAGAGGCTGCGCCGCAGTCGGCTGCGGTGCGGGGACGGGCCGGCGGTGTCGGGCATGGCGATCAGTTGACCCGTCGAGCCTGCTCGGGCAGCACGACCGGCAGCGGCTCGCCGACCGGCATGGCGGTGGACCCGCGGCGTACGACGACCTGCGCGAGCGCGTCCTCCCACTCCTCGGCCCCGTCGGGCTCGAGCGCGGGGCGACCGAGCAGCGAGGCGCGGAGCATCCAGCGGTCGCCGTTGACCCCGATGATGCGCGACGGCTGGGTCGCCGGGGTGCCGTCGGGACGCTGGACGGGCACCTGGCACAGCAGCTCGGTGCCGAAACGCCCCTCGCGCTCGGTGGTCGTGCCACCACGCCGGGCGATGTCGGCGGCGATCTGGGGGCGCACGGTCGACCAGAGGTCGCCGTTGCGCGGTGCGGCGAACGCCTGGAACTCCAGGGCCCCGTCGGGGCCCGCGAGCATCACGGCCTGGACGGTGCCGGTCGGCTCGTCGACCTGCAGGCGCAGCTCGCGGCCCGGGGTGGGGGCGACCAGCAGGGACCCGAGGTCGACCCGCTCGACGCCGTCGCCGGCGACCTCGGACTCGTCGAACGGCCCGGAGCCGGTCGGTGCGACAGGGGCTGCGGTCTCGTCCCCGGTCGCGGCGGTGGTCTCACCGGCGGCGGACGGGGCGGACTCGTCCGGCGCCTGCGTGGGCTCGGCCTTGCGGCGGAACTTCACGAACAATCACTCCTTCATGACGACCCGGGTGGGCCGTGGGCATCCTTCGCGGTCCGTGGGGACCGGGGGCGAGCGGTCAGGGACGACCGAAGCCCCCTGTAGAACCGTAGCCCCCCTCGCCCCGCACGGAGTCGGGGAGTTGCCCGACCTCGACGAACCGGGCGCGTTCGAAGCGCTGGATCACCAGCTGGGCGATCCGGTCGCCGCGCCGCAGCTCCACCGCCTCGATCGGGTCGTGGTTGATCAGCATGACCTTGACCTCGCCGCGGTAGCCCGCGTCGACCGTCCCGGGGCTGTTGACGATCGAGAGCCCGTGGCGGGCCGCGAGCCCCGAGCGCGGGTGCACCAGCGCGACGTACCCGTCCGGCAGCGCGATGCCGATCCCGGTGGGCACCAGGGCCCGCTCCCCCGGTGCCAGCGTCACGTCGACGGTCGTGCGCAGGTCGGCCCCGGCGTCGCCGGGGTGGGCGTACGACGGCAGCGGCAGGTCGGGGTCGAGGCGCACGATCGCGACGTCGAGGTCGGTGGGGAGATCGGCGGGCAGATCGGTGGTGGGGAGCTCGTCGGGCACGGGCGGTGAATCTACCCGCAGGGGTGCCGCCTAGGCTCTGCGACGTGGAGTACGCGGAACGACTGGGCGTCCCGCTGCGCTGGTGGGTGCAGGGGACCATGCTGGTGGCCACGCTGTGGCTGGCCGTGGTGGTGGCGACCCCGCCCGTCGTGGCGTGGGCCGTCACCGGGCTCGCGATGGCGGGGCTGGTGGTCGCGTTCGTGTCGTACGGCGCGGCCCGGGTCGTCGTCGCCGACGGCCGCCTGCAGGCCGGCAAGGCCCGCATCGGGCTCGAGCACGTCGGCGAGGTGACCCCCCTCGACGCGGAGGAGATGCGGCGGGTGGCCGGGCAGGACGCCGACGCCCGCGCCTACCTGCTGCTGCGGCCCTACCTCAAGCGCGGCGTCCGCGTCGAGATCACGGACCCGGCCGACCCCACGCCGTACTGGCTCGTCAGCACCCGCCGTCCGGACCGCCTGGCGGCAGCGCTCATGGGGACCCGGTCCGCTGGGTAGGGTGCCTGTATGGCATCCAGCAGTAGCAACAACAGCAGCAAGGTCTGGTCGGTCTTCTCCCTCGCCGCGGCGCTCGGCGCCGCCGCCGTCGCGAAGAAGGGGCTCAACACCACCTGGCGCGCGGCGACCGGCAAGAACCCGCCGGCCAACCCGGCCGATCCCGACGTCGACGTGTGGGAGGCCGTGGCGTGGGCCGCGGTGAGCGGCACGCTCATCGCCATCGCCCGGATGCTGGCCACCCGCCGGGCGGCCAACTACTACACGAGGTCCACCGGCCACCTGCCGCCCGGGCTGCAGAAGGACGACCAGGACGCCGACAAGGCGCCCACCCCCACCAGCTGACCCACCGGCCGCCCCACGGGGCGGGCGCACGAAAGGCCGCGGACCCCTCGGGGTCCGCGGCCTTCGACGTGTGCGGTGCTGCCTGTCGCGGGGACGGCCGTCCCCGGCGCACTCGACTCAGATGCAGTCGCGGCAGATGAGGTTCTTCTCGTCCGCGAGCTGCGAGCGGTGGTGGACCAGGAAGCAGCTCATGCAGGTGAACTCGTCCTCCTGCCGGGGCATCACCTCGACGGCGAGCTCCTCGTGCGACAGGTCGGCACCGGGCAGCTCGAAGGACTCGGCCGCCTCGGCCTCGTCCTCGTCGACCTTGCCCGAGTTCTTGTCGTGCCGCCGCGCCTTGAGCTCCTCGATGCTCTCTTCGCTCTGGTCCTCTTCGGTCTTGCGTGGCGCGTCGTAGTCAGTAGCCATTGCTCCCTCTCCCATGCCGAGCGATCCACGTCGTCAGCGCAAAATTGGATCGTTCATCCTCTTCGTCGCGGGTGGATTGTGCACCATGACCGGCGCATGCGCCACGCCGGTCTCGACGTGTCGCCGCAACACGCCTCAGACCGCCGGTATTCCCCGCCCCGTCAGGGGTGGTCGGCCACGAAACCCGCCGCCTCCAGGGCGCCGAGGAAGTCGTCCCAGCCGTCGGCCGGGGCTGCCGCGATCACGGACCGCTCCGGCCAGTCCGGAGTGGCCGCCATCTGCGCCTCCACGGGGGCCAGGTGGTCGCTCATCCGGCCCGGCAGGCGGGCGAACACGGCCCCGGCCTCGGTGGCGACCAGGGACGCCGCCGCCCAGTCCCACCGGGCCGGCCCCTCCTCGACGTACGCGTCCCCGCTCCCGTCGGCGACGTGGCACAGGTCGAGCGAGCAGGAGCCCATGCGACGAACGTCACGGACCTGCGGCAGCAACCGGGCGACCGACGCGACCTGGTGGGCACGCACCTCGGTGCGGTAGCCGAAACCGGTCAGGACCAGCATCTCGGCCAGCGGCGGAGCGGGTCGGACCGAGATGGGGACGCCGTCGCGGGTGGCACCGTGGCCGCGGGCGGCGGCGTACTCGACCCCGGTCGGGATCGTGACGACGACGCCGGCGACGACCTCGTCCCCGACCTCCGCGGCGATCGAGACCGCGCAGTCGGGCAGGCCGTAGAGGTAGTTGACGGTGCCGTCGATCGGGTCCACGACCCACCGGACCCCGCTGGTCCCGGGGTGGTCGTCGCCCTCCTCCCCCAGGATCGCGTCGTCGGGGCGCTGCTCGAGGATCCGACGCCGCACGAGCGCCTCCACGGCACGGTCGGCCTCCGTGACGACGTCGACGGCGCTGGACTTGGTGTCGGCCACGTCGATGCCGCCGTGGCGCATGCGACGGGCCAGGTCGGCGCCCTCGCGGGCGATGGTGGAGGCGATGTCGCGCAGCTCTACCGGGTCGTGGGACATCAGTCGGACCCGCAGAGCGCCGGGCGCGGGCCACGCGGGTTGGGGCAGCACCCGGCCGCGCAGATCTCGCGCCAGGGCCTCTGGTCGCCGACCGTGCTGCGGGCGACCTCCTCGCCCCGCTCGACCGCCGCACGCTCGACCAGCAGGTCGCGCACCATGGCGACGAAGCGCGGGTCGATGCCCGGGGTGGCGGCGCGGACGGCCTCGATGCCTACCTTCTCGGCGGTGGCCATCGCCTCGGTGTCGAGGTCGTAGATGACCTCCATGTGGTCGGAGACGAAGCCGACCGGGATCATCACGGCGGCGGCGACGCCGCGCTTGGCAAGGGCCTCGAGGTGGTCGTTGACATCGGGCTCCAGCCAAGGGGTGCGCGGGTCGCCGGAGCGGGAGCAGTAGACGAGCTCGTGCTTGTGGCGGCGGCCGGTCTCCTGACGCACCCGGCCGGTGATCTCCTCGGCCACCGCGAGGTGCTGGCGCACGTAGGCGTTGCCGCCCTCGAGCGGCGGCCCGCTGGACTCGGCCATGGACGTGGGGATGGAGTGGGTGACGAAGACCAGCTCGGCGCCCTCGCGGACCGCGTCGGGGAGGTCGGCCATCGCCGCCAGCGTGGCGTCCACGACGGGCTCCACGAAGCCCGGGTGGTTGTAGTACTGCCGGAGCCGCTCGAGGCGCGGGGCCCCCTCGACCGCGGCGACAGCATCCGCGAGGTTCTCGCGGTACTGACGGCACGAGGAGTACGACGAGTACGCCGACGTGGTGATCACCGCCGCGCGCTGGATGCCGTCGTCACGCATCTGGGTCAGGGTGTCGGCCAGGTACGGGTCCCAGTTGCGGTTGCCCCAGTAGACCGGGAGGTCGATGCCGCTGCCGGCGAGGTCCTCGCGGATGGCCGCGAGCAGGTCGCGGTTCTGGTCGTTGATCGGGCTGCGACCGCCGAAGAGGAAGTAGTGCTCCCCCACCTCCTCGAGCCGCTCACGGGGGATGCCGCGTCCGCGGGTGACGTTCTCGAGGAACGGCACGACGTCGTCCGGCTTCTCCGGACCGCCGAAGGAGAGGAGCAGGAGGGCGTCGTACGGCGACACATCGGGATTCATGTCGCCAGCCTAGTGAGGCCTAGCATCCTCGCGATGCTCGACTCCTACCGCCGCGTGCTGTCCCGGCCCGGCGCCTTCCGCTTCAGCTCGGCCGGGCTGGTGGCCCGGCTGCCCATGTCGATGGTGACCCTGGGCGTGGTGCTGCTGGTGGAGGGTGAGACGGGTTCCTACGGGCTCGCCGGTGTCGTCTCCGGGGTCGTCGTGCTCGGGCAGGCGTCGTGTGCCGTGCTGCACGGCCGTCTGGTGGACCGCTTCGGCCAGGGGCGGGTCCTGCCGCTGGCCATCACCGGCTTTGCGGTGTCGATGGCGCTGCTCGTCATGGCGGTCACCCGCGACTGGCCGATGCTGCTCACCTACGTCCTGGCGGCGCTCACCGGTGCCTTCCAGCCCCAGGTCGGGGCGTGCGTGCGCACCCGGTGGTCGCACCTGCTCGACCGCCCGCGCGAGGTGCAGACGGCGTACGCACTGGAGTCGGTCCTCGACGAGGTCGTCTTCGTCGTCGGCCCGGTGCTGGCCACGATGCTCGCCACGCTGTGGCACCCGGTCGCCGGACTCGTCGTCGCGGTGGTCGCGGGCCTCGGCGGCACCTATGCGTTCGCCGCCCAGCGGGCCACCGAGCCCCCGTCGGGGCAGCACCGCCGGGGTGGCACCCGGCTGCCGATGCCGTGGCGCACCGTGCTCCCCCTGGCCCTGGTGTGCCTGTCGCTGGGCGCACTGTTCGGCTCGGCCGAGGTCACCACCGTGGCGTTCGCCGAGGAGACCGGGTCGCGGGCCGTGTCGGGCTGGCTGCTGGCGGTCTGGGCCGTCGGCAGCATGCTCGCCGGCATCGTGACCGGCGCGATCGCCTGGAAGCGCGGCCCCGCCGTGCGGGTGCGATGGGGCTCGTTCGCGATGATGCTGGCGATGGTCCCGCCCGTGTTCGTCGAGGGCTTCCCGCTGATGTTCCTGGCCCTGCTCGTGGGCGGCTGCTCGATCGCCCCGACCCTCATCGCCACCATGTCGCTCACCGAGCAGACCGTCCCGCCCGGGCGGCTGACCGAGGGCATGGCCGTCCTGCACACCGGGCTGATGGCCGGCGTCGCGCCCGGTGCCGCGATCGCCGGCTTCGTGGTGGACCACCACGGCGCCTCCGCGGCCTACCTCGTCGCCGTCGTCGCCGGGTTCGTCGCCGTCCTCGGCGCCCAGGCGACCCGCACCCGCTCCGCGGCTACCGTCTCGTCTTCCAGACGCGCACGTAGTCGATCATGAGCGTCGCGGGCACCTTGACCTCGGGGCCGCTGATCCCGTGGTTGAGGATGAGGTAGTGGGGAGACCCGGTGACGCCGCGAGTGTGGGTGCCCACCTTGCGACCGTCGTAGTAGAAGGTCAGGCGGCCGGGTTGCCAGTTCACTCCGAAGGTGTGCCAGCCTCCGCCCCCGGGCATGCTGGCCCTCCAGCGGTCCGGGTAACCCCCGCGAACGCCCCCCGCCCACCAGTAGTGCCAGGCGACGTCGTCATCGCTGAGGCACTCCATGACGTCGATCTCCCCGTCCTCGGGGTGGTTCTCGCCGTTCAGCCAGAAGGCCGGCCAGTTGGGACCACAGCTGCCGACGTCCGCCAGCGACGGGTCGGTGTTGGCCGCGAGGAACATGCGCGCCTCGGCGTAGCCGTACCGGAACCGGTAGTCGTGGCGGGACTGCACCAGTCCCGAGGCGTACTGGTACCGCCTGCCCCGGTTGTCCCTGATGTCGCGGCGCACGGCGCGCAGTCGCAGCGAGCCCTGAGCCACCCGCACCTGCCGGGGGTCGTACGCCGCCAGCTCGGCGCTGTTCACCGGTTTGGTGACCTCCCGGTCTGACCCAGCCAGCCAGTTGGGCCGCCACCTGTCGAGGTCGAGGCGAGTGCCTCCGAACTCGTCGCTGAAGACCAACCTCCAGCGCCCCGGAACCCCGGACGGTGTCACGGCCACGGAGCTGCGCCCCTCGGCGACGGCGTATCCGGCAGTCGGGTGCGACGCCGACGACGGGAGCGACGTGCCGCCGACCAGGAGGGCGACCACCACGAGGGCGAGGCGGGACAGCGGGCGATGAGCCACGACATCAACTCACTCAGGGGATCGAGGGAATCGAGGAACTGGGGACGACGTGCCCGACAGGCTACAGCGCGGACGGGTCCGCACCCGGCGCGAGCGCCCACCGGCGGGCCGCCCGGGAGGGCTTCGGTCAGGGCCGGGTCAGGGCGAGCACCTGGCTCAGGGCCAGGACGAGGACGACCAGCCCCTGGGCAGACGCCACCACCACCAGTGCCCGGTCCGCTCCTCGGGTCTCCCCCGGATGATGTGCCTGCAGCAGGGCGAGGAGCCCCAGGATGCCGATCAGGCACAACAGCGGGACAGTGGCACTCATCGGCCCTCGCTCGTGTCGGCGCCCATCGGTCCGGCTCGGCGATCGGCCCGGAGATCTGCCCCTGCGGCCACGGCCGTGAGTCCTGCCAGGACGACCAGGCCCGTCACAGGGCTCCAGGCCCCTGCGTAGAGCAGGGCTTGGGAGACCATGACCGCCAGCGCGCAGCTGACCGCGATCGACAGGGTCAGCGCGAACAGGAGCGAAGGAGGCCGGATCAGGCCGACGAGCGCCATTCCCGGGCAGACGAGCACGAACCAGAGGACCAGCGTCGGCTGGACCGGTGCACCGACGTCCCCCAGCACGCCGGCGACGGCCGCCAGGCCGGACGCGGTGGTCACCGCCGCGCGGATGGCGACCGGGGAGCCCGGGCGGCTCACGGGGCCTCGCCCCCGGCGGCGGTGGCCAGCTCGAACACGGTGGCGTCCCGGTTCTCGAACACGACGCGGAACCCGGGCGACGACCTCAGCGCGGCCTCGATCCCGAGCAGGCCGTCCCCGGGGATCTCTCCCAGAGCCGTGGTGGCGTCGACCTGGGACCTGGTGATGATGAGGTAGGAGGCGCGGTAGGTGTCGGTGTCGCTCATCCAGCGCGTCATCACCCGCTCGGGGTCGTCGAGGATCCGCTGGATGTCCTCGGGATCCTCACGATTGATCGGGACGTAGGTGAACCGCTCGTAGTTGCGGAACTGGGAAGGATAGTTGCGGGAGCCCTCGATCAGCAGGCTGTCGGGTGGAGCGTTGTCGTAGACGAACTCGGCCGCTGCGACCTCCTCGGGCGAGAAGTGGTACTGACGATCGTTGCCGAACTGCGCGAGCCCGGACCCGACCATGAGGGGCACGGTCACCACACCCACCAGCGCCGCTCGTCGGCGGACCGCGGGGGTCCCGGGTGGCCACAGCAGGCAGGCCGCGAAGAAGGCCAGCCCCGGCATGGCGAACAGGTAGGCACGGAACAGCACCTCGTTGCCGTACGTGCTGAACCCGACCATCAGGAACGGCACGACGGCCAGGACGAGGGCCGCACGGTCCCGTCGTCCGGACCGCAAGGAGGTGAGGAGCCCGAGCGCGGCCATCAGGCAGAAGACCAGGGTGAAGACGCGCGTCGACAGGGATACGAGGACCTGCCCGGCACTGGCCGTCCCGTAGCCGATCAGGGTGCTCTCGAGGTTGGAGCCCACCGTCCCGACCTCGCTGAGGGCCTCGCGAAGCTCGGTGCGCGTGAACGGCTCGGCGACGTACAGCACCCAGGCGCCCAGCACCACGACCATGAAGAAGGGCAGGCTGCGCAGGCTGGTCTGCCGCAGGACGACCAGCGCGACCAGCACGAGGAGCGTGATCACCGGAGTGAGCTGATGGGTGCTCACGATGCTGACGAGGAGCAGCAGGACCACGGCACACAGACCCACGCGCCTGGCCGCACCCAGGTCCGGGGCGGACGGGGCGGGCCTGCCCGGGAACCAGCGAAGGAGGACTGTCAGCACGATCAGGTACCAGACGTAGTTGATCCCCTGCGGGGAGAAGTAGCCCTGCCCGACCCAGTTGCCCAGCACGAACAACCATCCACCGACCGCGATCGTCCGGGCGTCAGTGGTGAAGGCCCGGATGAGGGCGAGCACGGCCGCGAGCGCCAGCAGATTCAGGAGCGGCTCCGCCCAGGCGGCGTAGCTCAAGGAGGTGTCGAACCCGGCCAGGTCGCTCAGCATCGCGTTGGCGGCGAAGAACCCCGGCCAGCTGTGGTAGACGGAGAGCACATCGACCTGCGGGTCCACCGCTCCCGTGCGGTCGATGAAGTCGACGATCCCGGCGTGCTTCCAGGCCCAGGAGTAGCGAGGCACCCCGTAGAGGATGGGTGGCGTGCTGAAGACGAGCGCGCACAGGGCGAGGGGGTAGCCCGTCAGCAACCAACCGGGAGACGTCCGACGTCCGAGGGCCCGGGCGAAGCTGAACGCCATCAGGGCCAGGGCGGCCCACGCGGTCCACGGCAGCACAGAGACCAGACCCAGGTCGGTCATCGCGCGCACGTCGACCCGGGACAGCGTCAGGACCCACAGGCTCGACGCGACGCCGAGCTCCACGAGCGAGCTCACCCACTCTGTCCGGACGCGGCGTGCGGGCTCCTCCCGCGTCTGCGATCTGACCTCGCTCTTCACGGTCGCGCTCATGTCGTGCTCCGGACCTGACGCAGCACCGGATGGACGTTGCGGGCCGCCCAGAAGCCGTCGGGGGGGAAGCGGTCGCTCTTGGAGACGATGCCCACGACGTGGTCCAGCCAGGCGAGAAGGACGAGGGCGGGATCGCCCAGGACTCCCGCGCCGAGCTCGGGGCGTCGTAGGAGCTCGCACACCAGGCTGCCGAGCTCCCGGTCCTCGCGCAGCATCCGGACGGTGAGCAGGAAGTGCGTGCGGTCCAGCTCGGACATCCCATCGGCGCGAGCCCGCTCCCAGTCGATGATCCCCGCGGTCCGACGACCCTCGGCACTGAAGACCACGTTGCCGGGGGCCAGGTCACCGTGGGTCCAGCTGAGGGTCACCGCTCGGCCCTGCCATCCGTGCCACAGGAGCGTCCGGAGGTCCCCGGTCGCCCCGGGCGGTGCCGTGGGGTCGAGCCAGGCCTCGAGGAGGGCGACGGGCTCGTCCACCCACGATCCCAGCAGCGGCGCGTCCATCACGGCTGTGCGGCCAGTGCGCCGGTGCAGTGAGCTGATGTCGCCGAGCACCGTCGAGACCGGGACGTCGTCCCGTGCCTGGGCGATCACGTCCCGACCGTCCCTCCCGACGACAGTGCGCTCGAGCACCACCAACCGTCCGGATTCCCGGCCGACCGCCAGCGTCCGTGGCAGCAGGTCCGCCCATCGGTCCACACGGGGATCCGACGACAGGGCGTCCACCGCCCGGCACGAGGCGAGCAGCGCATCGGACCCCCGGTCGGTGAGCGCGAGCTTGAGGATCGCGTCCGGGGCCGTGGCCCCCACCTCGGCGACCGCCACGTCCCCGACCGTGGTGAAGGTGCGCCGGACCGTCCAGTCAGGAGGTAGGTCGAGGGAGCGCGCCACCTCGGGGTAACGCCCCCGCAGCAGCTGCTGGTGCTGCCCTCGGCGGACCGCGGCCCGCGCCGTGCTGCCCACCCTCACCAGCCGGGACATCGTCCGGCCCTCGAGCCCGGGGAGCCACAACGGACCCAGGGTCGCGACGAGCAAGATCGCCGCGGCCGCCGTCTGGGTGGCCAGCCAGGCGATTCCGAGACCGACCAGTCCGTGGGCCTGGAGGAGCACCCAGACGAGCGCGAGGGAGGTCAGGTTGATCGTCGTCGTCACCAGCACCAGCCGGAGCATCCGCTTGCGGACCCGCTCCACGGCGCTGTAGACGACGACGACGGCCGAGGGGAGGGCCGACAGGGCGAGGAGCCGCAGGACGCTCGTCCCCTCGGTGGCGTACTCGGGTCCGAAGAGCCGCATGAGTACGGGAGCCAGCACGACGGTCGCGGCCACGAGAGGGGCCACGATCCAGGTGGTGTGCACGAACGTGCGCCAGCTGTACTCACCGAGCCGCCCCGTGTCGCGGGCTCCCTCCACCAGCAGCGAGGTGGCCATGCTCCGGCTGACCAGGTAGAGCGAGTAGGAGATGCTCCACGCGAGGGTGAAGTACGCCGCGGTCGCCGCTCCGGAGGTCTCCAGCACGACGAGGGGCAACGCGCTGGTCAGGCCTGTCCCCACGAGCGCCACGACATAGTCGAAGGAGGCGAAGGAGGCGATCTGCCGAGGCGCGAGGGGCTGCGCCAGATGTGCTGTGCGAGAGACGTGGGCAGGAATGAGGCGCAGGACCATCACGAGGCCGACCGCCACGAGTATCGCCGCGACCGGAACGGTCCAGGCGAGGAAGACCCCGTGGGACGAGAGGGCGATCACCGGGGCCATGAGGGCGCACAGCTTGAGGACACCGTGAGCGGTGTTCTTGGCGAGCACCCAGTCCGACTGGCGGAGTCCCGACAGGGCGCCGTCCTGGAGCACGAACAGGCACCACAGGACCAGTGCGACCACGAACCAGACGTCGAAGAGCAGGTCCTGGGTGTTCAGGGGCAGGGAGGGCGCCCACCACCGCGCACCCGCGAGGAAGACCACACCGACCACGACTGCCGTGACCGCGCTGGCCAGGCAGCAGCCCGCGAACACCCGGCCGGTGTGCCTCCCCGCGGTGGGCAGGAACCGGGCCAGGACGTTGGACAGGTTGAGCTGCGCGATCGTCGACAACAGGGCCAGCGACGCCACCAGGGCCGAGCTGACGCCCACCTCCTCGACCGAGAACTGCCGGGCAGCCAGCACCCAGAAGCCCATCCCGAGGACGGCGGACGTCCCCGAGTTGAGCACCAGGGCGTAGCCGTTGCGCAACAGTGGTTGGCGGACATGCTCGGTCAGGCGGGGGCCGACCCGGCCCGCTCGGGCTTCGGTGGGCATCCGCATCAGGAGTCCTCCTGCCAGATGCGGACGTAGTCGACCTCGAGGCTGGCCGGGAAGTCGGTGGTGGGGGCGGGTGCGCCGGGCCACTCCCCTCCCACCGCCAGGTTGATCAGGAGGTACATCGGTTCGTCGGGCACGAACTCCGCCTCGGTGAACCGCCACTGCTCCTCCCCATCGACCAGCCACACGAGCTCCTCAGGGGTCCAGCGCAGGGTGTAGACGTGCCACCCGGCCGAGGAGTCCTCCCCCGTCCAGGTGTGACCGAGGGTGACCCGCTCGCCGTCGTCCAGGTAGCGGAAGTGTGCGCGCAGCGTGGACGGGGTGTCGCCCAGGACCTCCATCACGTCGATCTCCGGCCGGGACTCGTGCGTGAGCGGCAGGAGCCACAGCGCGGGCCACAGTCCCTTGCCGGCAGGCATCCGCATCCGGACCTCGACCCGGCCGTACTGGAACCCGAACCGCGGCGCCTGCGCCTGGTCGTCCGCGCTCCGGCCGGTGGTCACCATGCCCGAGGTGTAGGGGTAGCCCTCCCCGTCCGAACCCTGCACCCAGTCCCGCCGCGCCTCCAGTCGCAGGACACCACCCTCGACACCCACGTTGTCGGGGAGGTACCACTGGAGCTCGTCGTTGCCCTCGTTGGTGCAGCCGCCGTCGTCCCACCAGTAGCAGGTGGTCCACCGGCTCCGGTCCAGCGTGCCCGCATCGAACTCGTCGACGAACGCGAGGACCTGCTCGGGCGCTTCGCGACCCGGGTCGGCCCGGGTCGCGGTGATGACTCCTGCGGTCACCACGCCCGTCGTCACCGCCACGGCGGCGGCAACGAGCGACCAGCGCCGCCGGTCAGGCATCGTGGAACCGGAGGACGCGCTTGACGCTGGATCGCGCCAGCTGGTCGAGCCGGGTGAGAGGCAGCCGCTCGATGACGTACTCGTGGTAGGGGTGCGCCACCGCGCCGAACCGGCTCTTGAACTGCGAGAGTCCGGCCGACTCCCCGGACTCGCCCATGTGGTAGGTCCCGCTCCCTGCTTCGCAGGCAGCCTCGATCGCGACCTTGTGCAGCAGCTTGTTGGCGTGGGTCCGCGAGGCCAGCTCCTCGTCCATCGCTCCCCTGGTGTAGTGGGCGTTGCGACCCTGGAGCACCAGGATCGCGGCGACCGCGACACCGTCGAGGCGAGCAACCGACACCCGGCAGGACCCGCCCAGGTGCTCGGCGATCGCCCGCAGCTTGGCCGGGGGGTCCCGACGCGCGAACCGGAGCTGTGCCAGGCGGGCCGGCTCGTGCTGACGGCTCGCCCAGCGGTCGACCGAGGTCCGCAGCAGCGCGTGGAGCTCCGGCAGAAGACGACCGGTGGTGTCGGTCTCGACCACGACGCCCATCCGCTCGGCCCTGCGCACCTGGTTGCGGGTCGTTGCCTTGAAGCGTTGCTGCCAGACCGTGTCGAAGCCACCGCCGAGGTCGAGCACGTGCGCGCACGACGGCGTGGTGCTGACTCCCCGTCGCTCTGCCATCGCTGCCGCCCAGACGTCTGCGTGCAGGGGGTTGGGGCGCAGACGGACTCGCAGAGCGGTCTGGCCGACCAGGTCGTCGACCACGGCCGACACCGCCTCCACCGTCACTCCCCCCTCGACCAACAACCCGCCGAAGCCCCAGCTGGCAGGCATCGAGGCCAGCGTCGACGCCCGGTCCGTGCGGTGCGCGCGCCGCACCAGCGGCAGCAGTGCGCGACGACCGTCCGGGAGCTCGTAGCACCGGCTGGCGTCGACGTACCGTCCGTCCGCGCACAGGCTGTCGAGCCACTCGGGTGACTGGGTCGGCAGGGCGTCCGGGTCGACGGCGACGAGCTCGCGCCAGGTCCGCCGGGGTGCTGGCCGCACCCGGGTCGTCTGCGCGCCCGCCGCTCCACTGGACCGCATCATGCCGCCCGGCGTCCCCTGTGCGCCGGGACCAGCACCCGCCGTGTGCGCCGCGCAACACGCCACAGGGCGGTCCGCGTCCGCGGTCGGTAGGGCGCTTGGGGGATTCCCTGACCGGCGAGCAGCTCGGCCAGGTCCTCGGTCGTGGTGTCGGCGAGCACCATGACGCGGGCCAGGGCGAAGAGGTCGTCCTCGGGCGAGGACATGGCGTGTCGGACCGCCGTGGCCGACGAGTATCCGGCCTCGATCACCTGCTCCCGCACCCGCCGGCTGTGGCAGCCGTGGGGGTAGGCGAAGCTGGTCACCGGTCGCTGCAGCTCCTGCTCGAGGACCTCCTTGCTGCGGTGGATCTCAGCACGGGAGTCCGCCGCGCTCAGCTCGTCGAGCCTGGGGTGGGTGTGGCTGTGGGCACCGATCTCCACCCCGCGCGCGGCGATGTCGTGCAGCTGTTCGGGGTGGAGCATCGGACGGTCCTGCTCGCGCTCACGCGCCAGCCAGCGAGCGGTCCCGCCGAGGTAGCCGGTCGTGGCGTACATGGTGCTGGCGAGGTGGTGCTTCTCGAGCACGGGCAGGGCCGTGGAGTGGAAGTCGGCGAAACCGTCATCGAAGGTGATCACCACGGGGCGCTCAGGCAGCGGCGGGCCCCCAGGGCGCAGGGCCTGCTCGAGCTGTCCGACGGTGAGGCCGTGACGACCACGATCGGCCAGCAGCTCCATGTGGGCGGCGAACCGACGAGGATGCACGCACCAGGGCCGGAACCGTGCCGAGGACTCGTCCGCGACACTGTGGTAGAGCAGCACCGGGATGCGGGTCCTCACGACGCCCCCTGAGGCGCACGACGTGCCTCCCGGGCGCTGCGGGCGTAGACGAAAGGCCCGCGGACGAGACCGAGGAGCTGCCAGGGCAGCAGCCGGCGCACGCGATCTGCACCCAGTCCCGGATCCCCTGCCGAGGAGCTCGCGACCAGGTGGACCACCGCCCGGGGAGCCAGCCGGAGGAAGTCGATCGCACTCGAGGGTCGGCGGGACACCGCACGGGTGAGGTAGGCCCCCAGACCGATCCCGTAGTTGAGGGCCTGCGTCCGGGCGTCTCCCGCCTCGCGTCGATGGTGGTGGTGAACGATCGCTGCGGGCTCGTAGACCAGGGAGTACCCCGCCTCGATGACGTCGAGGAAGGCGGCGAGGTCGTCCCCACCCCGTCCCCTGCTGCCGGCGCCCAGTGCGGGGTCGAAGCCGCCCAGCTCGCGGAGCACGTCGGTCCGGAAGGCCATGTTGGCGCCGGATCCGAGCGCACCGGCGGTGTAGGGGAAGAGCGGGTCGTCGGGCCGCGACCCGTCCAGGTCGAAGGTGCGGGTCGCGAATCCCTTGCCGAAGCCGCCGTGCGCCTCGATCATCGCCTGGCCGGGGGTCTCGAGCTCGGCCGGCCAGATCAGTCCGGTGACGCAGCCGACCCGGTCCGAGGAGAACTGTGCCGCGAGGCTCCTGACCCAGCTCGGGTCGACGACGACGTCGTCGTCGGTGAAGGCCACGACCGGGGCAGCCACGTGCTGGAGTCCCCGGTTGTGCGCTCGGGCCAGGCCGGCCACGTCCTCGTGCACGTAGGTCACTGTCGGGTAGTCGTGCTGCACCATGTCCCGGGTGACCGAGGAGCTGGGCGCGTTGTCCACGACGATGACCTGGAGGCAGGGGTAGTGCGTCGCCAGCAACGAATCAAGGCAGCGCTGGAGCTCGCGGGGCCGGTCATGGGTCGCCACCACGACCGAGACTCCGGGCGCGATCGCTCGGGGCGACGCGACGGTCGGACTCGGACGGGGCGTCGAGCTCCCGAAGTCCTCCCGTATCCGGGCCTCGGCCACGGGACCCACGCGGCCTTCGTCGAGCGGGACGTCCGTGGTGCCCACCGGTCGTCCCTCGGAGCGGACCAGGACCCGTGCCCGCCGGTAGCCGGGTGCCGCCGCGGGAGGAGACGGGTCGGTGAGCTCGAGCTGCACCAGTCTGATCGGGACGAAGTCGCCGTCCTCGGACGCCGACGCCGGGCGCGCGAGCCCGCCGACCCGACCGAGGCCGTATCCGGTGGCCGTCAGCAGGAACCCGATGCTGATCGCCCCGGCGCGGGCGGCGCCGGAGAGATCTCCCCGCCAGCACGTGGAGACCAACCCGCGACCCACTCCCGCCGGCAGGGTCCTCGCCACGTAGGAGCGCTCGGTGCTGAGCGCGTCACGTGCTCCGACCAACCGGGCGACAGCGGCCTTGGACCTGCCCTCCGCGAAGGTCCGCCGCGCGAAGTAGGCGAACCGCTCGCGGGCCGGGGTGACCCGGTGGTGGACCACCGCGCGCGGCTCGAACAGGATGCTCGCGTCCGGCCGGTGCTGCCGTAGCCGGATGCACAGCTCGGTCTCCTCGCACCCCGTCGCGGATGCACCGACGCGCCCCACCACCAGCGAGAAGCCTTCGCCACCGGCGAAGACATCGGCACGGAAGGCCATCGTGGCGCCGAGGACGTTGCGGACCTCGCCACCGACTGTCGGCATTCCCCGGTAGGTGCACCCGACCACCCAGTCGAACTCTGCCGGCCACCACCGGGGGCGTGCGCTCTCCCACCGAGGGATCGCCGCCCCACCGACCGCGACCACGCGCGGGTCCGCGAACGGTGCCACGAGGTGCTCGAGCCAATCCGGCTCGGGAGTCGCGTCGTCGTCGAGGAAGGCGATCACCGCACCGGTCGCGGCCGCCACGCCGGTGTTGCGGGCGTCAGAGAGGCCGGGCGCCCCCTGGTTGGTGAGGATCTCGGCACCTGGCGCCCAGGCGCTCCGGGCCAGACGCAGCAGCACCTCGTTGTGGTCGATGACCAGGATCACCTGGTCCGCGGGTCGGCTCTGGCCCCGCAGGGCGTCGATCGCGGCCGTGAGGTCAGCCAGACGGTGCTCGGTGAAGGCGCAGATCACCACCGAGACCGAGAGCGGACCGTCGGTGTCCGGGGTCGTCACGGCTCGTCCGGTCCGTGTCCGTTGCTGGCTCTCGTGCCCGGGGGCGGCTGGGAGTCCCCCACCAGGGCGGGACCATGCTCGATCGCCGGCGTCGTCCGCGGCAACGGGACCCGCGGGGCCTCGGCCAGCAGGGGGGTCACAGGTGTGATCGCCTGGCTCGTCGCCGGATGGGGAAGGATCCCGTCCACCGACCCGGGTGGAGCCGCCGCCGACGGCGAGTAGCGGGTCGAGAATGCCGGGCTCTCGCCCCAGATCGTCCTCACCACCCGCCAGCCGTCGCGGAGGGCGTGGAGGTTGCTCTGGCCGTGGATGCGTCGCAGCTCGTAGCTGGGCACCTCCCACACCCGCAGCGCCCCCTTGGCGGCACGCACGTTGAGCACGGTCTCGACCTCGAACCCCTCGCCGAGCGGCGACTCGAGGGTCGGGTCGGCGGCGTACAACGGCCGTGACGTGCAGAGCGCGGGCAGGCAGTCCGCCCAGAACGCGTTGTAGCCGTAGCAGAGGTCGGTGTAGCCCGTGCCGTAGATCCCGTTGACCATGATGCACAGCGCCCGGTTGCCGAGCCTTCGCGTGCGCGTGATGTCGGCGCTGCCGCCCCCCTGGGCGAATCGCGAGCCCTTGGCCAGGTCCGCCCCGGCGACCAGTGCCGAGACGAAGCGAGGTATCTCGGCCGGGTCCGCGGATCCGTCCGCGTCCAGGGTGACCAGGATGTCGCCACGTGCCGCCGCGAAGCCGGCGGACAGCGCATTGCCCTTGCCCTGCCCGGTCTGCTCGACGAAACGCACGTCGCTGCGCAGCTCCCGGGCCACGTCCACGGTGCCGTCGGTGGAGCACCCGTCGACGATGAGCACCTCGAAGAGCCCCCTGGGGAGCCTCGGCATCACCATCGGTAGGTTCTTGGCCTCGTTGCGCGTCGGGATCACGACACTCACCCGCGGGTCCTTGAGGTTGCGCAGGGCTCGATCCCCGCGGGTCACGTAGCGACCCGGGTCGTGACCGTTGTTGCTGAACTCCCATGCGTGCTGCACGTACTCCACCCCCATGTACTCGACATGGACCCGTCCCGACCACTCAGACCCGTGTTGATCGATTCCACGGCAGACGGTGTCACCTGCCGTTCACCTGAACCTGAACACGCCTACCGGACGCGGCGCGCTGAGGATGCGTCTTTACCCGCAATTGGGTCTGACCCATGACGGCGTGGTGGGGCGACGACTGGTCCCGGTCCCACCGTCTAGCCTCTGCTTGCGAGCACTCGCGCGAGGAGGACCCCTGTGAACGCTGCGCCGACGAGCACCTGGCACAACTGGGCCCGGACGGAGTCGGCGAGCCCGGCCCGGGCGACGTCGCCGGCCGACACCGCGGCGGTGGTGCGGGAGGTGCTCGCCGCCCGCGAGCGTGGCGGCACGGTCAAGATGGTCGGCAGCGGGCACAGCTTCACCGGGATCGCGGTCGCGTCCGACGGGCAGCTGCGACCCGACGGCCTCAGCGGCATCCTCGCCGTCGACCGCGAGGCGATGACCGTGACGGCGGGCGCCGGGACCCCCCTCCACGAGCTCAACGCACGGCTGGCCGGGCTGGGCCTCTCGCTGCACAACATGGGCGACATCGACGCCCAGACCATCGCCGGTGCGACCTCGACGGGCACCCACGGGACCGGCGGCGTGCTGGCGTCCCTGGCCGCCCAGATCGCCGGGCTCGAGCTGGTCACCGGCACCGGCGAGGTGCTGCGGGCGAGCGCCGACGAGCACCCCGAGGTCTTCGCCGCGGCCCGGGTCGGCCTCGGCGCGCTGGGGGTCCTGACGTCGATCACCTTCCACGTCGAGCCGCTCTTCGCGCTCGAGGCCCACGAGCGGCCGATGACCTGGGACGACGCGTTGTCGTCGTACGACGAGCTGGTCGCGGAGCACCACCACGTCGACATGTACTGGTTCCCGCACACCGACCGGATGATGACCAAGACCAACGACCGGCTCGCCGACCTCGACAGCGCCGAGCCGCTCCACCGGTGGCGCGGCTGGCTCGACGACGAGCTGCTGTCCAACACGGTCTTCGGCGCCCTGACCACGGTCGCCACCCGCGCACCGCGCACCACCCCGCTCATCAACCGGGTCAGCGCCCGCGCTCTCTCCGAGCGCCGCTACTCCGACATCGCCCACCACGTCTTCACGACGCCGCGCAACGTCCGCTTCAAGGAGATGGAGTACGCCGTCCCGCGCGAGGTCGGCCTCGACGTGCTGCGCGAGGTGCGCCGGGAGCTCGACGCGTCGGACTGGCTGGTGAGCTTCCCGGTCGAGATCCGCACGGCGCCCGCGGACGACATCACCCTGTCCACCGCGTCGGGACGGGACTCGCTCTACCTCGCGTTCCACGTGCCCGTCGCCGCGGACCACCGTGCCTACTTCGCCGGCATCGAGGCCGTGCTCGCGGCCGCCGACGGCCGTCCCCACTGGGGCAAGATGCACACCCGCGACGCGGCGGACCTGGCCCGGGTCTACCCGCGGTGGGACGAGTTCCAGCAGCTGCGCGACCGGCTCGACCCGGACCGGGTCTTCACCAACTCCTACCTCGAGCGCGTGCTGGGCTGAGCGCGCGACCGCTCAGACGTTGGCGGGCCCGTGCGGGAGCGGCGCCCGCCAGTCCAGGACCATCGCCAGCAGCCGGAGCACGAGGCAGACCCCGGCCCCCGCGACGACGACCACGCCCAGGGGCAGGCTGGCGGCGTCCAGCCCCACCGCCACCGCCGCCCCCAGGAGCGCCGGGGTGGCGTACAGGTCGCTGTTGAAGACCACCGGCGGCCGACCCGCCAGCACGTCGCGGACCATCCCGCCGCCGATACCGGTCACCATCCCCATCAGGGCGGCCGGGATCGGGCCGAGGCCGTACTCGACGGCCTTGAGCGCCCCGGTGACGCAGAAGAGCGACAGCCCGAACGCGTCGAAGACGTCGATCACGCGCTCCATCCGACCCACCGTCGGGTGGAAGACGAAGGTGAGCAGCCCGGCGACCAGCGGGACGGTGAGGTAGCGCCAGTCCTCGAGCGCCGCCGGCGGCGTCGCGTCGATCAGCACGTCGCGCAGGAAGCCGCCACCGAGCCCGGTCGTACCGGCCAGCACCAGCACCCCGAAGAGGTCGAAGCCACGCCGCACGGCCACGAGGGCACCCGAGATGGCGAACACGAAGATGCCCACCAGGTCGACGACGACGAGGAGGTACGTCGGGTCGTAGGGAGGCACCGACGCAGGCTATCGAGTGGCCGCCGCGGATCTGGTCGGTGGGCGCGCCGTCCGCCTAGCGGTGCGGCGCGTCGACGCTGGCGTAGGCTCGGACGGACCGGAGAACCACCACCGCTTCAAGGAGTCCAGCACCGATGGCCCACCTCACGCTCGCGGGACTGAGCGAGGACGGCAAGCGGCTTCTCCTGGTGGGGGACAACGGCGACGAACACACCCTCGACGTCGACAACGCTCTCCGGGCCGCCCTCCGCGGCGAGCACGCACGCATCGGCCAGTTGGAGATCACCATGGACTCAGCCCTCCGTCCCCGCGACATCCAGGCCCGCATCCGGGCCGGTGAGTCGGCCGAGTCGGTGGCCCAGGCCGCGCAGACCACGGTCGAGCGGATCATGCCGTTCGCCGCACCCGTGCTGGCCGAGCGTGCGCACGTCGCCCAGCGCGCCCAGCTCTCGTCCGTACGCCGCCGCTCCGGCGAGACCGGTGCGCGCACCCTCGGCGAGGCCGCGGCCGCCCAGCTGCGCGGCGTCGGCTCCGACCCGTCCGCGGTCGAGTGGGACGCCTGGCGGCGCGAGGACGGCCGCTGGACCCTCGTCGGTGTCTTCACCGCCCCCAAGCGCGCCGGCACCGCGACGTTCGCCTTCGACGTGCGCGGCAACTTCGTCACCGTCGAGGACGACCACGCCCGCTGGCTGGTCGGCGAGCAGGTCTCGCAGCCCGAGCGCGCCGAGAAGGAACCGACGACGAGCCGCGACGACCTCCAGCACGCCCGCCAGCGTCGTCTGTCGTCGGTGCCCGCCGACGAGCTGCCGCTCGGCGACGACGCGATCGAGATGGTGCACGACGCCGACGCGCCCGCCCAGGGCGCCACAGACACGGATGACGAGACCGCCTCCGACACCGAGACCACCATGGACCTCACCGAGGTCGCGGGCCTCGGTGCCGAGCAGCCCGTCGAGGCCTACCTCGACGAGCCCGGCCAGGAGCAGTCCGGCACGAAGCAGTCCGGCAGCGACAAGGCAGGCAACGACACAGCCGGCGACGACGTCGAGTCGCCGACCACCACGGACGAGCCGGCGAAGCCCGCCGCCGAGGAGGACGAGCGTCCCGCGCGACGTCCCGCCCGCAAGGGTCGCGGTCGCGCCTCGGTGCCGAGCTGGGACGAGATCATGTTCGGCGGGGGCAAGTCCGACTGACCCGAGTAGTCTCCGCTGGCATGTCGTACTTCGTGACCGGCGCCACCGGGTTCATCGGCCGCCACCTCGTCGAGGAGCTGCTCGACCACCGCGAGGGCGACGTCTTCGTCCTGGTCCGCGAGGGCTCGCGCGCCCGTCTGGAGACGCTCGTGCGGCAGTGGGACGACCCGCGCGTCGTCCCCGTCATCGGCGACCTCGCCGAGCCTGCGCTGGGCGTCGACCCCGCCTGGGTCGAGGAGCACACCGGGCGGATCGACCACGTGTTCCACCTGGCCGCGATCTACGACATGACCGCCGACGACGCGACCAACGACGCGATGAACGTCGACGGCACCCGGCACGCACTCGCCCTGGCGGAGGCGCTCGACGCGGGCTGCTTCCACCAGGTCTCCAGCGTCGCGGCTGCCGGCGACTTCCGCGGCGTCTTCGACGAGACGATGTTCCACGAGGGCCAGCACCTGCCCTCGCCCTACCACCGCACCAAGCACGAGTCCGAGCGGATCGTCCGCGAGGAGTCGACCGTGCCGTGGCGGGTCTACCGTCCCTCGATCGTCGTCGGTCACTCCGAGACCGGGGCGATGGACAAGATCGACGGCCCCTACTACTTCTTCCCGCTCCTCAAGCTGCTGCGCGACACCCTCCCCGCCTGGTTGCCGCTGGTCGGGGCGGACCTCGGCGACACCAACGTGGTGCCCGTCGACTACGTCGCGTCGGCGATGGACCACCTGGCGCACCTGCCCGGTCGCGACGGAGAGGCCTTCCACCTGGTCAACCCCGAGCCCCAGCCCGTGGTGGAGGTCATCAACCTCATCTGCGCCGCCGCCGGTGCACCACGCTTCGCCACCCCGATCGACCGCCACGTCACGTCGGCCGGACCACTCGGGCTGGTCCCGCGCGCCCTGCGCCCCTCGACCATCGTCGGGGCCGTCGTCCGCTCCGCGCCGGGCCGGATGGTGCTCGACCAGACCCTGGGTCGCGCGGGGATCCCGGCCGAGGTGCTGGGCCACACCAGCTTCACCGCGACGTTCGACTCGCGGCGTACGGAGAAGGCGCTCTCGGGCTCCGGCATCTCCGTGCCCGACCTCGAGTCCTACGCCGGCACGCTGTGGGGCTACTGGGAGGACCACCTCGACCAGACGACCGGACGCGACCGCGCCACCCGCGCGGCCCTCCAGGGCAAGCACGTGGTCATCACCGGCGCCTCGTCCGGCATCGGCCAGGTCACCGCGCTCAAGGTGGCCCAGGCCGGTGGCGTCCCGGTCCTCGTCGCGCGCGGCAAGGACAAGCTCGAGGAGACCCGGGCGATGATCGAGATGCGCGGCGGCACGGCGCACGTCTACGCCTGCGACCTCTCCGACCTCGAGTCGATCGACCGGCTCTGCGAGCAGGTGTCAGCAGACCTCCCCTCGGTCGACTTCGTCATCAACAACGCCGGCCGTTCGATCCGGCGGTCGCTGCGGCTGTCCCAGGACCGCTTCCACGACTTCGAGCGCACCATGCAGCTCAACTACTTCGGCGCGGTCCGGCTGGTGATCGGGCTGATGCCGGTCATGCAGCGCCAGCAGTCGGGTCACGTCGTCAACGTCAGCTCCATCGGCGTGCAGACCAACCCACCGCGCTTCTCGGCGTACGTCGCGTCCAAGTCCGCGCTGGACTCGTGGTCCAACGTGGTCGCGAGCGAGGTCGTCGGCAACGGGATCACCTTCACCAACATCCACATGCCACTGGTCCGGACGCCGATGACCGCGCCGACCAAGCTCTACGACAAGTTCCCGATGATCAGCCCGGCCCAGGCCGCCGACATCCTCGTCCGGGCGATGGTGGAGCGCCCGCACGAGATCAACACCGCCCTCGGCAACGTCGGTGCCGTGGCACACACGGTGGCCCCGAAGGCGACCTTCCGGCTGCTCAACATGGCTTACAACGTCTTCCCCGACTCGGCGGCGGCCAAGGGCGAGAAGGCCGAGGCGGGCCACCGCGAGTCCGAGCAGATCATGCTGGCGCGGATGTTCAAGGGCGTGCACTGGTAGACATCTGCCGTGCAGATCACCTCCCTGGCCGTCCATCCCGTCAAGAGCACCGCGATCCGGCTCCTCACCACCGTGGCCGTGCTGCCGCGGGGGTTCGAGGACGACCGCTCCTGGGTGGTCGTGGACGCCGAGGGGGTAGTCGTCACCGCCCGTGAGCAGCACGGCCTGTTCGCGCTCGTCGCCGACACGCCCCGCACCGACCCGGCGCTGGACCGGGACCTCAGGCTGAGGACGGCGGACCTGCCCGATCTGCTGCTCGACCACCCCGAGGGGGACCCGGTGCGGGTGAAGCTGTTCTCCCGGGAGCTCGAGGGGGTCCCGGCAGGCGGAGAGGCCGACGCGTGGGTGCGCAAGGCCCTGGGTCGCGACGACGTCCGGCTCGTCTGGTGCGACGACCCGACGCGCCGCCGGCTCAACCCGGAGTTCTCCCGCCCCGGCGACCACACGGCCTACGCCGACGGCTATCCGGTGACGATCGCGAGCGAGGCGTCGCTGCGCCGGCTCAACGACTGGATCGTCGAGGGTGCGCTCTCCCGCGGCGAGGAGCCGCCGGAGCCGCTGCCGATGGAGCGGTTCCGCCCCAACCTGGTCGTCGACGGCGACGAGCCGTTCGCCGAGGACGCCTGGACCGGTGTGACCGTCGGGGACGTGCGTTTCCGGGTCGCCAAGCCGACCGACCGCTGCGTGATGACGACGATCGACCTCGGGTCGCTGACCACCGGCAAGGAGCCGATCCGCACCCTCGCCCGGCACCGGCTCGTCGACCACAAGACGCTCTTCGCCGTGAGCCTCGTCCCCGAGAACGCCGGGACCGTCCGGGTCGGCGACGAGGTCACGGCCCGGGTATGACGGACGGGGGCGGCCGATGGCCGCCCCCGTCGCTGTCAATGCATGGTCACTGCTCGACCGAAGTCATCGGATCTTGCCCACCTTGACCTTCACGGCCCTGGAGGTGCTGCCGACCTTGGCGGTCACCTTGACCGAGATCTTCTTCCCCTTGAGCGGCTTGGTGACCTTGAGCTTCGTCCTGGTCGCCTTCTTGATCTTCTTCGAACCGGCGAACCACTGGAACTTGTAGGACACCGTGGAGCGAGCGACGAGAGCCTTGTAGTTCTTGAGCACCAAGGTCGAACCGACCTTGAGGTCTCCCTTGACGTCGATGAACTTCGGGAACGAGATCGTCGGCTCATCGGCAGCAGGAGCCGGGGCGGGCGCTGGAGCCGGCGCGGGAGCCGGCCCGGGAACAGGCGCCGGCGGGGCCGGGGCTGCGGCGATCGGCCCGACGTACTCAGTGCCGTTGTAGTCGGTCTCGTAACCCTCGCGCGATGCGACGGTCTCGAAGGCGATGTACTGCCCCTCGTCGGCCGAGGTGAGCGTGTACGTGAGGCCGGTCGCGCCCGGGATCGCCTCCCAGCCGCGGTACCACTGGTAGCTCATCGAGGTAGCTGCCGGCTCGTAGGTGCCCGCAGTCGCAGTGAGGGTGCTGCCGACCTGCGTGCTGCCACTGATCGAGGGCTGGGTCACACGATCGAGGTACTTGGTGTCGTGCTCCCCGGAGATGAGCTGGGCGTCCTTCCCCTCGACCGCGGTGTCGGGTCCGAGGACCACGTCATCGCCCGCCTCGAGCGAGCCCTTGTTGTTCCACACCTCGTAGAGGTAGTCGTCCGGCGATTCGTAGTTGAAGGACACGCGGTAGGTTCCCGCAGCAAGCCCGTCCACGGTGTATCCGCCGTCACCGTCGGTGAAGGCTCGCCCCGCGTAGTCCCACTCGTCGCCGGCCTTGACGTAGGCGTAGACATCGGCGTCCCCGATAGCCTCCCCGTCGGCATCGGTCACGGTGCCACGGATCTGCGAGGCCTCGGCCAGCTTCGCGTCGATGTCGCCGGTGACTCCTCCAGGTGCCACGGTCACGTCGTCCGCCACCAGCACGCTGGCCTCGTCGTTGTAGTACTCCGTGGCGTAGACAGGGAGGTCCCCGCCGTCCGAGAACTCCACGCGGTACACACCTGCGGCGAGGCCCCCGAGGTCGTAGTCGCCGGCTTCGTCGGTGTCGGCGTACTGAACCGCCTGCCAGTAGGTACCGCCGTCGTAGGCAACCTCTTCGTAGGCCGCCACGCTCAAGCCGCCGAGGGGTACGTCACCCGGGCCCACGACGCTGCCCGCGATGTGGCTGGCCAGTGCCAGCTCCGCGTCGGCAGTAATGGTGCTCCCGTCGGCCACGGTGAGGGTGTCAGCGTCTTCCACCGTGGCGGCGTCGTCGAAGAACTCCTCCACGTAGTCGTAGCCGTCGTAGTAGCCGATCCGGTACTCACCGGGCGGCAGCTGCAGCGTGTAGGTCCCGTCAGGCTCCGTGTAGGAGTAGCCGTCCGGCGCATAGCGCCACGAATCCTCGTCCCACACGTAGGCGCTGATACCGACACCGGACACGGCGTCGCCGTCCGGCTCGGTCAGCGTGCCGGAGATGGTGCCACCGACCGCCGCATGAGCGAGCGGCGCGTAAGCCAGGACGCCGACGGTGAGCGCACCGACGAGCATCGCGCCGGCAGGCCGGCGCAGTCGAGAAGTCATGAAGAGAGCTCCCAGTGGTGGGTTGCCCGGGCCGCGAGTCGGCGGGCGATGCGGCGACGGTAGGAGCGCGGGGCGGCACGCCGTGGTGGCTTTCATCAACCTTGTCCAGACCGGTTCGGCAGGTCTGGACCACGCTTCACCCCTGGAGAGGTAGTTCAGGGGATCGGCGGACAACTCCGCGGTGGCGTGGTCGGGCCGGCCATCACTGCGAGGAGGTACGTCTGTTGACCCTCAGCCCCGCTCGACCGGCCGCTCCGGATCGGCGACCCAGCCGCTCCAGCTCGGGCCGTAGAGCGCCGCCCGGACGCCCGCGACCTCCATCGCCAAGATGTCGTGGGTCGCGGTCACCCCCGAGCCGCAGTACGCCGCGACCTCGACGTCCGGCGTCGCCCCGACAGCGGCGTAGAGCGCCCGGAGCTCGGCGGCGTCGCGGAAGTGCCCGTGGTTGTCGAGGTTGCGGCCCGTGTCCACGTTGACCGCGCCCGGGACGCGCCCGGCGACGGGGTCGACCGGCTCGGTCTCGCCGCGGAAGCGCTCGGGAGCCCGTGCGTCGACGACGACGGGCACCTCCAGGAGGCGCTCGGCGGCCACGACCGGCATCGAGCCGGGGCTGCCGTGGAAGTCACCGGGTGCCGGCTCGACACGACCGGTCTCGACCTCTCCCCCGGCCGCGACCCAGGCCGCCCAGCCGCCGTCGAGCACGCGGACGTCGCGGTGCCCGTGGTGCCGCAGCAGCCACCACGCCCGGGCGGCCGCGCGACCCTGCCAGTCGTCGTACACGACCACGGACGCCTCGAGCCCGACTCCCGCGCGCTGCATGGCCGCGATGAACCGCTCGCTGGACGGCAGGGGGTGCCGGCCACGGTCGTCGACCGGGTCGGAGGGTGGGTCGGAGAGCTCGGTGTCCATGTCGACGTACGCCGCCCCGGGGACGTGCCCGGCGGCGTGCTCCGGCGCACCGGGCGGCCCGAGGAGGCGGTAGCGGACGTCGAGGACGGTGACGCCGGCGAGCCCCTCACGCAGGTCGTCGGCCGAGATCAGCGGAGTGTCGGTCATGACACCCATCCTGCACCCGCCCGAGCCGGGTCGGCTGTGACAGGATCGCTCTTCGTGGCTGAACTGCACTTCTTCACCGGCACCATGGACTCCGGCAAGTCGACCCTGGCGCTCCAGACCAACCACAACCACGCCGCGCGTGGGCGGGTGGGCCGGATCTTCACGTCCCACGACCGCGCGGGCGAGGCGGTGCTGTCGAGCCGTCTCGGGCTGACGCACGACGCGCTCGAGGTGCCGATCGACTTCGACTTCTGGCAGTACGTCGTCAGCACCCTGACGGCGGGCGGGCGCATCGACTACCTCATCTGCGACGAGGCGCAGTTCTACACGACCGCGCAGATCGACCAGCTCGCCAAGGTCGTCGACGAGCTCCAGATCGACGTGTTCGCCTTCGGGATCCTGACCGACTTCAGGTCGATGCTCTTCCCGGGCTCCGCGCGGCTCGTCGAGCTCGCCGACCGGATGAACGTGCTCCAGGTCGAGGCCCTGTGCTGGTGCGGCAAGCGGGCCACCCACAACGCCCGCACGGAGAACGGCGTGATGGTGGTCGAGGGCGAGGTCGTGGTGGTCGGCGACGTCGACACCGTCGACGAGCCGCCCGCCGAGGTGGCCTACGAGGTCCTGTGCCGCCAGCACCACCGCCGTCGGCTCACCGCCGCCCGGGCCAAGGCGGTCAGCCTGGCGCCCGAGCCGCTGCCCTTCGGCTAGCCGCGGCGGCGCGCGCGGGCCGACGCCCAGCGCACCGGTCGGGTCAGCCGCCACGACCGCGATCCCTGCACCGCGGCGAGCCGCTGCTCGAGCGCCGCCACGTCACGCTCGGCCGCCTCCCGCGCGGCCCGCTCGCGGCGCAGCCCCGGTCCGCCCGGTGTCCGTGTCGACCCACCCGGCCGGGTCGCTGCGACTGCCGGCGCCCGGCGCTCGTAGACGTCGACGGTGGTGCCGAAGAACTCCACGTCCGGCTTGGACATCAGGTCCGGCACGACCTCCCGGAGATGCGCGGCGTACGACGCGGCGTCGTCGTGGGAACCGGCCAGGTAGAGCTTGTTGGGCGACAGCGCGAAGGGAATGAGCCCGGGACGGTCCAGCAGGTAGGCCGCCATCCCGGTGAAGACGCCCAGCCAGTGCCCGTTGAGCACGTCGTCGAGGACGACCACCCCGCCCTCGACCAGGCACGCCTCGGCCAGCTTGAGGTCGTGGCGGGTGATCTCCGCGGTGTGCCCGCCGTCGACGGAGAACATCCGCGTGCGACCGAAGACGTCGACCGCCTCGGCCGTGGACACCTCGAGGCTGGAGCGGGACACCACCGTGACGTCCGCGTCCGGTGCCCACCGGCGCAGGTGGTCCTCGAAGACCCGGCGGTCCCCGCGCCCGGAGCCGTCCTGGTTGAGGTCCTGACGCTCGAAGACGTCGAGCGCGACGCCGGACTCCCCCGGCACCAGGCCGTTGGCCAGCAGCAGGAAGGAACGCCCGTGGTGCACCCCGATCTCAGCGACACCGCCCCGGACGCCGTCGGCGACCTGCCGGGCCAACAGCAATGCCATGACCTCGGCCGACTCGGGCTCGAACCATCCCCGGACCGCAGGCAGGCCCTCCCTGCGGTAGTGCTCCAACCGCGCTCGCACGCGTGCGGCGTCGTCGTCCACGGCTCCCCCTGGTCGGTCTGCGGTGCCGGTGGCGAGCGTAGTCCTCTCCGTCATCTCCGCGCCGCTGCGCAGTCCGGGCGTGGCGTCAGCCGACGAGGATCGGGATGAGCATCTCCGTCGACGTGAGCGAGCCGTGGAGGCCGACGAGCGACATCTCGTAGGCGAAGTCGACGCTCGACACGATGCCCAGGTCACCCCGGCAGGCCACCAGGACGTCACCCATCCGGGGCAGCACCCCGGCGCTCGAGGCACCGAACCAGCCCCGCGCCACCGCGTCGTCGCGGGTCAGCACGGTCGCACGGTCGCCCAGCACCCCGCGCCAGGTGTCCACGACGTCGGCCACCGAGCCGCGCGAGCAGTAGAGGTGCCGGAAGCGGGCCTCGCCGCCGATCAGGGCGACGCCGTCGCGGAGCTCGGTGACCTCGTCGACGTCCACCCGCGCGTCCGTGGGGCTGTCGATCATCCCGTGGTCGGCGATGACGAGCAGGCGGGTGGAGGCGGGCAGCGCCTCCCGCATCTGCTCGGCCTCGGCGTCGACCATGGCGAGCTGCTGGAGCCACTGGGTGGAGGAGACCCCGAACTTGTGCCCGGTCCAGTCGAGGTCGGAGTCGTAGACGTAGGTGAGCGACGGCGACGTGGCGGCCGCTGCGACGACCCCGGCGATCCGCTCGCCGACCCGGTCGGCGCCGACGTACTCGGCACCGCGGTGGGCCGCGACGGTGAGGCCGGACCCCTCGAACTCGCGCTTGTTGACGACCGTCACCTGGACGCCGGCGGCGCCGAGGCGTGCGAACGCCGTCGGGTGCGGCTGCCACTCCATC
The DNA here is from genome assembly GCF_001428425.1 of Nocardioides sp. Soil777. Classification (NCBI taxonomy): domain Bacteria; kingdom Bacillati; phylum Actinomycetota; class Actinomycetes; order Propionibacteriales; family Nocardioidaceae; genus Nocardioides; species Nocardioides sp. Soil777. Next base: position 18,617 of record NZ_LMSN01000002.1, on the reverse strand, counting down.
GGGTCGACCCTCTTGTCCCACCACAGGTGGTTGAGGAGCCGGTCGGTGCCGGGCACCCGGGCGGTGAAGCCGACCAGCCCGTGGGTGCCGGGGGTGAGGCCGGTGCCGAGCGAGGTGAGGCTGGTGGCGGTCGTCGACGGCACACCGGCGGTGCCGGTGGCGCTGCCCTCGACGAGCGAGGAGAGGTAGGGCGCCGCGTGGGCGTAGCGCTGCAGCAGCTCGGCACCCAGCCCGTCGACGAGGAAGACGACCCACGACCCGGCGTCGGGCAGCAGCAGCCCCGTGGGCGGCGGCCCGACCGCGTCCGCGCCGATGCCCAGGGAGCGGGCGACGGCCGGGACGACGTCGCCGAGCGAGCGGTCGCCGTACGCCGGCTCGGTGAACGCCTCGGCGGCTGTCACGCGCCGTGGGTGCGCGACGAGAGCGCCTCGGCGAACTCCAACAGGCCGGTGACGGCCTTCTTGCCCTCGGCGACGGCCGAGACCCGCAGTGAGAAGTCGTCTCCTGCGATGACGCCGGTGTAGCCGTGGTCGGCGTCGCACTCGGGATCGGAGCAGGCGGCGGGCTCGAGGTCGACCCGGCCCACGCCTCCCCAGCCGATGGTGAGCACGGCCTCCGCGGGCGGGGTCGGGCCCGACGTCGGGTTGGCGATCATCCGGGTGACCACGACCGAGCGGACCGACGCGAGCGCGATGGCCTCGGTCGAGGTCGACGTGTAGGGGTCGGGCAGCAGGTCGTCGCCGGGGTGCTCGTCGGTGTGGGCGAGGATGAGCCGCGACGGGGTGAGGACGACGACCGTGAGGTGGCGGCGCACCTCGTCGCGGTCGAACGTCGGCTCGTGGTGCACGTAGAACGACAGCACGTCCTCGCCGGCCACCGCCGCGAAGACACCGTCGGTCACCACCTCGGGGTAGTAGCCGGTGTGGTCGATGGCGACGCGGAGCGCTCCCGCGTCTCGCCTGGTGGTGCGCATGCCGGGCATCCTGTCACGCGGCCGGCGTCAGTCGGGCAGCGTGTCTCCCGGAGGCGTGGACAGGCGACGCACGAACCAGTCCGACCGCGGGTCCAGGACCGGCTCGATCCGGGCCGTGCCACCCAGCACCGAGGCACCCGACGCGCCGGCCAGGACGAGGGGCAGCTCGAGGGTCCGCACCTCCGGCAGGTCGTTCTGCACCTGCGCCACGCGGCGTACGAGCCGCTCGATCTCGACGACGTCGACGATCTCGGAGCCGCGGTAGCCGAAGAGGATCGGGGAGGCCTTGATCTCGCGGACCATGTCCTGGGCGTCGTGCTCGGCGAGCGGCGGGATGCGGAACGACCGGTCCCCCAGCAGCTCGGTGAGCGGGCCGCCGATGCCGAAGGACAGCACCGGCCCGAAGAGCGGGTCCTCCATGGACGAGATGCCGACGGGCACGCCGGGAGGGGCGTTCTTCTGCACGACGAAGCCGGCGCGCTCCGGGGAGTCGATGACCCGGCTGAGCGTCGCCCAGGCATCCCGCATCTCCGCGGCCGTGTCGATGTTGCGCCACACGTGCGCGAGGTCCGGCCGGTGCCGCAGGTGGTCGGCCGTCGCCTTGAGCACCACGTCGAAGCCGAGCTCCTCCCCCGCCGCCAGCGCCTCGTCGAGGGTGGCCACCGCGCGGGTGTCCCAGAGGTCGATGCCGTACGACGACAACAGCTCGCGCAGCTCGCCGTAGGACAGGTCCTTGCCGTCGGGGTGGTGCATGAGCAGCTCGTTGACGAAGCGGCGGGCGGCCGTCCGGTCGACGAGTGCCTCGTCCGAGTGGGCCCGGTCCGGGGTGCGCAGCCACACGGCGTACTCGACCACCCGGGCGAGGGCCCGGACGGCGGCCTCGACGGCGGGGTACGACGGCACCGAGCCGCGGCCCGCGCTCGAGCCGGCGACGTCGGGGACGCGCAGCAGCTCGGGCACGCCCTCGGCGCCCAGGAAGGTCGACACGATCGGCTTGTCGGACTGCTCGCCGACGGCGGCGAGCACGTTGGCGACGTCCTCGCCGGAGATGTTGAGCGGCGGGATGTAGATCGCCGCGACCGCGTCGACCTCGGGGTCGTCGATCGCCGCGTCCAGGGCGTCCTCGAAGTCCTCGGCGCCGGCGTCGGCCCCGAGCGCGACCTGCTTGTTGACCACGAGCCCGACACTGGTGGCGGCGTCGGCGGCGAGCAGGCCGAGCGCGTCGGAGTTGCCGACCACGGCCACCCGGCGGCCGCGGGGCAGCGGCTGGTGGGCGAGCAGCTGGGCGACGTCGAACATCTCCTCCAGCGTGTCGACCTGGATGACGCCGGCCTGGCGGAACATCGCGTCCACCGCCTGGGAGGGGGCGGCGATCTTGCGCACGGCGTGCCCCATCGGGACGCCCTGCGTGCTGCGCCCGGAGCGCACCGCGATGATCGGCTTGCGCCGGCTGACCCGGCGGGCGATGCGGGAGAACTTGCGCGGGTTGCCGATCGACTCGAGGTAGAGCAGCACCACCTCGGTGGCGTCGTCCTCCTCCCAGTACTGCAGGAGGTCGTTGCCCGACACGTCGGCACGGTTGCCGGCGCTGACGAAGGTCGAGAGACCCAGGCCCCGGTTGTTGACCTTCTCCAGGATCGCCGAGCCGAGTGCGCCGGACTGGCAGAAGAAACCGGCGCGGCCGCGGGGCGGCATCAGGGTGGAGAGCGACGCGTTGAGCGACACCTCGGGGTCGGTGTTGATGATGCCGAGGGCGTTGGGGCCGATCAGCCGCAGGCCGTAGGAGCGGGACAGCCCCACCAGGCGACGCTGGCGGTGGCGGCCCTCCTCCCCGGTCTCCGCGAAGCCGGACGAGATGACGACGAGGCCGTGCACGCCCTTCGCGGCGCAGTCGAGGACGACGTCCTGCACGGCCTCCGCGGGCACCGCGACGATGGCCACGTCGACCTGCCCGGGGATGTCCCCGACGGTCTTGTACGCCGGCATGCCGGCCACCGCGTCGGCGCTCGGGTTGACTACGTGGACGCGCCCGGTGAAGTCGCCGAGCACCAGGTTGCGCACCAGGGCGCGACCGATGGTGTCCTGCCGGCGGCTGGCGCCGATGACGGCCACGGACTTGGGCCTGAAGAAGCTCTCGATGGAGGCCGACTCCGCGCGGTGCTCGCGCTGCTCCATGACCCCGATGGCGGTCTCGGTGGGGTCGATGCGGAACTCGAGCTCCATCACGCCCTCGTCGTAGACGCTCGTGACCTGGTAGCCGGCGTCCTTGAACGTGTGGATCATCGCCTGGTTGTCGGGCAGCACCTCGGCGACGAAGCGCTCGATGCCCCGCTCACGACCCGCCTGGGCGAGGTGCTCGAGCAGGAGCTGGCCGATCCCGCGGCCCTGGTGGCGGTCCTCGACCAGGAACGCGACCTCGGCCTTGCCGGGCTCGGTGCTGTCCCAGCGACCCACCGCGATCATCTCGCCGGCCACGGTGAGGATGAATGCCACCCGGGTCGTGTAGTCGACCTGCGTGAAGCGCTTGACGTCGCGCTCGGAGAGCTGCGGCATCGGCGAGAAGAAGCGGTAGTACTTCGACTCGTCGGAGACGCGCGCGTAGAACTCGACCAGCAGCTCGGCGTCCTCGGGCTGGATCGGCCGGATGTGCGCCGTCCGGCCGTCCCGCAGCAGGACGTCGGCCTCCCAGTGACGCGGCGGAGGGGTGGCCTGCTGGGCCTGGGTCTCGGTCACACCCGAAATCTACCGGTCGTGACCCTCGGCCATAGGCTGGCCGGTGTGATCGAGCTGCGCAGTCCATCCCAGATCGAGCAGATGCGTCCCGCGGGGCGCTTCGTGGCCGAGGTGCTCACGCACCTCTCGGACGTCGTCGACGTCGGCACCAACCTGCTCGAGATCGACGAGATCGCCCACGAGATGATCCGCGAGCGTGGGGCGGAGTCCTGCTACATCGACTACCACCCGTCGTTCGGGGCCTCGCCCTTCGGCAAGGTGATCTGCACGTCGGTCAACGACGCCGTCCTGCACGGCCTCCCCCACGACTACCGGCTCGCCGACGGCGACCTGGTCACCCTGGACTTCGCCGTGGCCGTCGACGGCTGGGTCGCCGACTCCGCGCTCTCCTTCGTCGTCGGTACGCCGCGGGACGAGGACCTGCGCCTCATCGACGTGACCGGGCGGGCGCTCGAGGCCGGCATCGCGGCCGCCCGGGCGGGCAACCGGATCGGCGACATCGGCCACGCGATCGGGTCGGTGGCCCGGGAGGCGGGGCTGGGCATCAACATGCAGTTCGGCGGCCACGGGGTCGGCCGGACGATGCACGGCGACCCCCACATCGCCAACGACGGCACCCCGGGACGCGGCTTCCCGCTCAAGCCGGGGCTGGTCATCGCCATCGAGCCCTGGTTCCTGCACACGACCGACGAGATCTTCACCGACCCCGACGGCTGGACGCTGCGCAGCGCCGACGGGTCCCGGGGCGCCCACATGGAGCACACCATCGCGATCACCGAGGACGACCCGATCATCCTCACCGCCCGGGCCTGACGCCCGTGCCCGAGCTGCCCGAGGTCGAGAGCGCGCGCGCCGTCATCGAGTCCGGTGCGCTGGACCGGGAGATCGCCGACGTCGACGACTCCGACACCTGGGTCTGCCGGCCGCACTCCCCCGGCGAGATCCGCGACGCGCTGGTCGGGCGCCGGCTGACCGCCGCCCTGCGCCGGGGCAAGAGCATGTGGTGCGAGACCTCCTCCGACGGACCGGTCCTCGGGATCCACCTCGGGATGAGCGGGCGGATCGTCGTCACCGACGGGTCCGGCTCACCCGTGGAGGGCGGCGACCGGGTGCGCGGCACGGCGGCGACCTCGCCCGAGCGTGATCCCGCGTGGGACCGCTTCACGGTGCGCTTCGCCGACGGCGGCCAGCTGCGCCTCTTCGACAAGCGGCGGCTCGGCCGCGTGCGGCTCGACCCGGACCTGAGCCGTCTCGGTCCGGACGCCGCCGAGGTGGGGGTAGCGGACTTCCGCGAGCGGGTCGGGCGGGGCACGGCCCCGGTCAAGGCGCGCCTGCTCGACCAGTCGGTCCTCGCCGGGGTGGGCAACCTGCTCGCCGACGAGACGCTCTGGCAGGCCTCGCTCGACCCGCGACGTCGCGTGGACACCCTCGACCACGACACGCTCACGGCACTGCACGGTGCCCTGAAGAAGGCGACGCGCGCCGCGATGCGGCGCGGTGGCGTGCACACCGGTGAGGTGATCGAGCACCGGTCGCCGGGTGGCCACTGCCCCCGCTGCGGGGCGCCGATGCAGCGGGCCACGGTCGGTGGGCGGACGACGTGGTTCTGCTCGGAGGAGCAGGGCTGACGCAGGAGCGGGCCGGACGATCGGTCGCGGCCGTGCTCGGAGCGAGGTCAGGGCGCCGGGCGGGCGCCCGGACCGGCCCACCACGTGTCGAGACGCGGGACCGCAGCGGCCGCCGGACCGTGCTCGAGCACGCGATCCACCCGGAAGAGGTACGCCGCGATGCCGGCAGCGCCCTGCATCCACCCGACTCCCGGCGGCAGCAGGGGCGACGCGGCGCGGTGCTCCACGAACCGCCACCACGCATGGGGACCGTCCACCTGGGCGTTCCGCACGAGGGCGTCAGCCAGCCGCAGCGCGAGATCGAGGTCGGCCCGGCGCCCGTGCTGCTGCCAGGCGTCGAGGACGATGTCGCCGACACCGGCCGTACCGCAGCACCGACCGTCGTTGTCCCAGAACCCGGGTCGTAGCCGTTCCGGGATCCCGGAGGTGTGGACCGTCGTGAGGCAGCGTCCGCGCCACTCGCCGGGCGTGGCGCCTGCGACGTCCGGAACCCCGGCGTGCTCCAGGGCGGCGAACAGGAGCGACGTGCCACTGGCGCCGTGGCACCAGCCCAGGGCGAACGGCTCCTCGTCGATGGCGCGGTGCGGCACGTAGCGGGGCACGGAGAGCCCGCCGTCCGAGGTGTCGCCGAGGGAGACCAGGTGCTCGGCGCCACTGCGGGCCGCCTCGACCCACGCCGGCCGGCCGAGCTCGGCGCTGGCCAGGGCGAGCGCAGCCGCGATCCCGGCCTGGCCGTGCGACCAGTTCGGCATCTCGGTCGGGTCCTCCTCGGTCCTGAAGCGCATCGGGACGAAGCGCCAGCGAAGACCGGCCGGGACGTCCTCGGCCTCGCCCATCAGGACCTCGGCAGCATGCTCGACCAGCTCGTCGGAGCGCGCCACCCCGTGCCGACGCGCCCAGAGACCGCCCAGGAGCACCGAGCCCGTCCCGAGGGTGGCGTCGCTGATCCTCGCTGCGGGACGGAACCGCGGCGGACCGACGACGTCCTGGGTCCACCCGTCGCCCGCGGCCAGCACGATCAACCGGTCGACGACGGCGTCGGCGCCGTCCGCATCCAGGGCCACCAGGGAGGCGAGGTCCCCGACCAGGCCGTCGAAGTAGTCGTACGCCGTCGCCGTGGCGGTCCGGGCCTGCAGCCGGTCGGCGAGGGCGGCGGCGAGCGTCTGCTCCTCGTCGGACCACGCTCGCGTGGCGCGCACCTCGGCGAGCGCGAGGGCCAGTCCGCCGATGCCGCTGTGCAGGCCGTCGCGCTGCTCGGGAGGGCCGGGCACCTGGCTGGGCACGGACTCCGGGATCCAGGGTGAGCCGTCGCCCCCGACCTGGGCCAGCACCCATCGCCACGCAGCCTCGGCAACGTCGCGGGAGGTGTCGGCAAGCACCCGACGATCATGCCAGCGGCCCCTCCTCGTGATCGACGGTCATCTGTTCCACAGGCCGAACGGCCGCAGCAGGGCGTCGACCTGCACCTCCAGGTGGCGGGCGTCGGCACGCTCGTGGCAGGCGGTCCAGCTGACCTCGGGGGCGAGACGGAGCACGGCGTCGCGGGCCCAGTCCCGGGTCCGCCCGGGGTGACCGGCGCGGAGACGGCCCAGCCTGGCCTCGACCCACGCGGGGTCGGCCAGCGCCCGGTCGAGCGCTGCTTCCGCGAAACCGGACATCACCCCCGTGCCGGTGCGGTGGACCGACAGCCCGCCGTAGAGGCCCTGGGGCCGGCCGCCGCCTCCACGCTCGCCGGCCATGCCGAGGTACCGGATCCGGTGGGTGTCGTGCTCGCGGAAGAGGTAGACACCGGGGAGCCGGGGAGCCCACGGGAGCGCCTCGGCGAAGGGCGCCCACGGGGACCACTCGGCGAGCCCCTCCACGTCCTGGTAGGCCTCCAGCCGCGCGGAGGTGTCGTGGGGTGTCTCGAGATCGACCATGGCCGCACCCTGTCGCAGGGCACCGACAGTCACCGGGCGGCTAGCGGAGGCTCAGGTCGGTCAGGAACGTGACGACGTCGCTGACGACGCGTCCCGGGCGAGCCAGGTGCACGCCGTGCCCGACCCCGTCGTACACGACCAGCCGGGCGTCCGGGATCCCAGCGAGCAGCTCGTCCTGGTCGTCGCCGACGAGCTCGTCCTCGCTGCCGACGACGAGGAGCGTCGGCGCCGCGATGCGGCCCAGGTCGGCCCGGGCGTCGGTGCGGATCAGGCCGCGCAGGGTCTCCCGCCACACGCGAGCGGGCGCCTTGAGGCTCTCCTCGACCAGGACGTCGACGAGGTCGTCGGGCATCGAGGCCGGCGACGTGCTGCGCACGAAGTCCTCGACGAACGCACGATCCAGCGGGTCCTCGAGGCCGGCGACCTCCTTCCACATCGCGCCGACGGCCGGGTGGTCGCCGAGGTGGACGGGGCTGCTGATGAGGACGAGGGCGGGCACCCGGTCGGGCCGGGTGCTCGCGACGACCTGGGCCACGAGGCCGCCGCTGGACGCGGCGACGAGGGCCGCGGACCCGAGGCCCAGCGCGTCCATGAACCCCACGAGGTCGGCGGCGAAGTCCTCGACGCCATAGCCGTCCTCCGGCGCGTCGGCGTCACCATGGCCGCGCTGGGTGGGCGCCAACCCGTGCAGGGACGCGGGCAGGTGCCCGAGCACCGCCTCGAAGTAGCGCCAGGACTCGACGTACGCGTGCACGAAGACCACCGGGTCACCCGTCGGGCTCCCGGTCTCGGCGTACGGCAGTCTCAGCCCGTTCGCGAGGACGGCGCTCCCGGTCCGTACGACGCCCATGGCACTGGCACTCAGCCGAACCGACCGTCGGGACCGTTGATGGCCTGGTCGATGTAGGCCTCGGCGAGGTTCTTGCGGTTGTGCGACTCCGGCCGCTCGTCGCGCATGGTGCGGTGCCGGTCGACGACCGCCGCGATGCCACCGGCCTCGTGGGACGGGACGTACCGGTCGCCCACCCGCACCATCCGGACCTCCGGGGACTCGCCACCCTCGAGCCGCCGGGCGTCGGAGGCGCACACGGCCACCGTGCGCTCGACGCCGGACGGGGGCGCCCACGGCATCTCGCGCATGCTCGGGCCGTGGCGCGGGTCGAAGAAGCACGGCTCGCGGCGCTGGGGCAGCGGGTCGCCCGCCTGCAGGGCCAGCACGGCCGCGCGGTGGTAGCGCGCGTCGGCCACGACCTGCTCGACGGCGAAGACGTCCGCCACCGTCGTGGAGGCACGCACCGCGTCCTTGGCCTGCTCGTAGTGCTCGAGGGCACGTCCGTAGTGGTGCGCGGTCTCGTCGTCGAGATCGTCGGCGAGGGTGTCGAGGTGGAGGTCGGCGAGCTGCTCACCCAGGACGGTCACGTCCTCGTCGGCCACCCGCCGGGCGATGCGCCACCGGTCCACGGCCTCGAGCTCCGCCTCACGGCGCTCCCGGGCCCTGCGCAACGGGTTCCACGACATGCGTCCACCCTAGGCCCGCAGATCGTCGACGGCGCGCCTTTCGCGATCCGCTCGGGCACGTGCGGTCGGCATCATCGACACGCGCTGCGGCGCGACAGCTCCTCCACGAGGCACGCCCCGTCGACCAGCTCCCGCTCACCGAGGGGCTCGTCGAGCCGCACCTCGTGGTCGTAGGTGACGCCCACGTCACTGCACGAGCGGCTGTAGACCGTCTCGTGCACGGTGAGGACCACTCGCCCGGCATCCTCCTCGACGTCCACGGACGCACCGTCGCGGCACTCGCTGCCCATGTACGTCAGGCGCACGACCGCGCCGTCCACCTCCGCCGGCTTGACCCACGGGACCGGCTCCGTCGTCGCTGCTCGCACGACCACCCAGGTCAGGAGGACCGCCCCGGCGAGGACGGCCACGAAGGCCCCCGTGACCCACGGCCCCCGACCTGCATCACGGCAGTCGCCGCGACCGGACATGGACCCCATGCCGGAAGTCTGCCGCACTCGACACCCGGCCGCTGCGTGCGCCTGAGGATTGGCTCCTCTCCCACGACGAGCTCAGCACCACGCTTTGGGGGGAGCCCGAGGCTCCCGAAGACCGGCAGGATGTCGGGGTGCTGCCATCCCCGACCCGACGACGCGAGGCCGACCTCGCGACCCCGCTCCACCTGCTGCTGGGGCCTGAGACCCACGGGGTGAACCGGTACGCCGGCGAGGTGGGTGGCGCCGCAGGCGCGCACGTCGTCCGGGACGTCGACCACCTGTACGCCGGAGGGTCGGTCCACCTCCACGTCACTGACCGCCTCCTCGACCGCGACCCGGCGGCCGCGGCGGCCGCGGTGGAGTCGCTGGCCCGTCGGGTGCGACTGACCGTGACGCTGCACGACGTGCCACAGCCCACCGACGGGCCGGTGTTCGAGGCCCGTGCGGCGGCGTACGGGCGGATGGTGCGGGCCACCCACGCCTGGGCCACCAACTCGTGGCACGAGCACGCCCTCGTCGGTCGCTGGTGCGCCGCGGACGCCCGCGGGACGGTGATCCCCCTGCCGGTCTTCGACACGGTCGGCCCGGAGGCCCGCGGCAGCCGGGTCGCGACGGCACCGGTGGTCGGTGTCTTCGGGTTCGTCTACCCCGGCAAGGGCCACCGCCAGGTCGTGCGGGCCGCGGCGGCCCTGCGTCGTGGCGGGACCGCGGTGCGGGTGCGCGTCCTCGGCGACGCCGCGCCGGGCCATGTCGACGAGGTCGAGGAGCTGCTGCGGACGAGCCGGGCGCGCGGCGTCCCGGTGGAGGTCACCGGTCGCGTCCCTGAGGACGAGGTGAGCCGCGCGCTGCGCCGGGTCGCCGTGCCGGTGGCCGCGCACCGCAACGTGTCGGCGTCCGGGAGCGTCAACTCGTGGATCGCGGCGGGACGACGACCGCTGGTCCGCGACGGCGAGTACGCCCGCGAGATGGCGGCGCTGCGGCCCGGCACGATCACCCTCTTCGACGACGCGACGCTAGTCCCCCGCCTGGAGGCCGCGCTGCTCCGACCGGAGACGACGTGGATCCCGTCCGGGACCGACCTCGGGCCGCGGCTCGAGGACACCGTGGCCGCCTACCGCGCGTGGTGGGCGTCGGTGGGCGGATGACCGCACCGCCGTTCGGGACGAGCGTGCCCGGCAACCGCTGGGACCTCGCCCCCCGTGGTGCCCCCCGGCGGACCGTCTCGGTGGTCGTGGCCCACTACGAGCAGCAGGTCGAGCTCAACCGCACGCTGGCGGCGCTGGGTCGCCAGACCCGACCGCCCGACGAGGTCGTGGTCGCCGACGACGGGTCGCGCCGGGCGCCGGTGGTCCCAGACGGGGTGCGGCTGGTGCGGCAGGACGACGACGGATTCCGCGCCGCCGCCGTCCGCAACCTCGGCGTCGCCGCGACCACCGGCGACGTGCTGGTGCTCCTGGACGCCGACACGACCCCGGAGCCGGACTTCGTCGAGCGCATGGTCGCCCTGCCCGAGGCACTGCCCGAGGCCCTCGTCGTGGGCAGGCGACGCCACGCCGACCTCGCCGGCATCGCTCCCGGCACCGCCGTCGAGGAGGTGGGGCCGGCGCTCGAGCTGCCCGAGCCCGCGTGGTTGCGCACCGCCTACGCGGACACCCGTGACCTGTTGGACGCCGACGGGTCGGGCCACCGCTTCGTGATCAGCGCCGTGCTCGCGTGCAGCCGCTGGTGGTACGACGAGCTCGGCGGTTTCGACGAGACGTTCGACACCTACGGCGGTGAGGACTGGGACCTCGCCCACCGGTCCTGGACCGCGGGCGGGCTGCTCGCCCACCGCCCGGACGCGGTCGCGTGGCACGACGGCCCGGACGCCGGGGCGCGCGACATCGACCCCGGAGCCCGGCTCGCCGAGACCGCGGCCGTGGCCGACCGGACGTCGGCGCCGGGCACGACGTGGCGCGGGCTCGCGCGCGGCCCGGCCGACGTCGTCGTGACCTGCGCTCCCGGTCTCGGGGACACCGAGGTGCTCGTCACCCTCGACTCGCTGCTCGCGGCCCTGCCGCGTGCTGCCGTCCGGCTCGGGACGCGGCACCGGGAGCTCGTGGGCACCGACCCCCGCATCGTGCCGCTGGAGGAGGACGTGCCGGCCACCGCGCGCCAGCACCTCGTCGTAAGACGCGGACTGACCGGGGATGCCGCGGCCTGGTCCGCACTCCTCGCGGATCTCGACGGCCGCGCGGCCACCCGCGACATCGCCCGCGGCTGCGCGGAGCTGCAGGACCTGCGCCTGCTCCGCCGGGCGGCCCGGTGGGGACGGCCCGACCTCGCCCCGCCCGGCCCGCCGCTCGAGACGCGGCTGCGGCCGTGGACGGACGAGGTCACGTTGGCCGCGTGGCTCGGCGGGTGGGCCGGCGAGTGACGAGGCGGAGGAGCGGACTCGTTCGCACACCCTCCGCCCGAGCGTCCGACTACCGGTCGCCCCCGGGTCCCCGAAGGGGCCGGACCACCCCTCGGGGGCTACTGTCGCGGTATGACTGACCTTGAGCTCGACACTGTTGACCAGATCGAGCAAGAGGACGTGAGCGGCCCCCCGACCGAGTCGACCCGCACCGCGTGGGCCGAGGCTGCCCGACCGGTCCTGATCAGGACCGCGAAGCGCTACCGCGCCATGATCAGCTACAAGGACCTCGCTGCGCAGATGCAGGAGGCGACGGGCATCACCACCCGTCAGCCCATGCAGCACTGGATGGCCGACGTCCTCAACCGCGTGGCCCGCGACTGTGCCGAGCGCAACGAGCCCAACCTCGCCGCCCTCGCCGTCAACGCCCAGGGCAGCGTCGGTGCGGCGTACGCCTCGACCGTCCTCGACACCCGCGGTGAGGAGATCGGCGACGCCGACGACCACGCGGCCCGCGAGCGGCTGGCGTGCCACACCTACTTCGAGGCGGCCGACCTGCCGGCCGACGGCGGCGTCCCGACCCTGACCGAGAAGGTCAGCGCCGCGCGCACCCGGGCCCGCAAGGCCTCCGCCCTGGCCAAGCCGATCGACACCTGCGCCACCTGCAACATGGCTCTGCCGGCCACCAAGGTCTGCGACAACTGCGGCTGAGAGCTGCGCCCGCGCGGGGGCGTCCGGCCGCGGCGGGTCCTTTGCTTGGATGGGGCCCATGACCAACTCGCTGCTGGCCCCGTCGACGCTGCCGTTCGACCTGCCCGACTACGCCCACCTCACCGACGCCGACTACCGCGAGGCGATCGAGCAGGGCATGGCCGAGCACCTGGCGGAGCTGGCCGCGATCGCGAGCGACGACTCCCCCGCCACCGTGGCCACCGTCCTCGAGGCCTGGGAACGGTCCGGGGCTCTCCTGACCCGCGCGATGAACGCCTTCTGGGTCGCCAAGTCCGCCGACACCAACGACGAGCGCGACGCGATCGAGGAGGAGATGTCGCCCCGGCTGGCGCAGCACTCCGACGCGATCCTGATGGACGCCCGCCTCTACGGCCGCCTCACCGCGCTGGCCGCCCGCCGCGACGCCGGGGAGGTCGCCCTCGACGAGCAGGAGGAGCACCTGCTGTCCGAGCGGCTCAAGGACTTCGAGCGCGGCGGCATCGCGTTGCCCGAGGAGCAGCAGGCCAGGCTGCGTGAGCTCAACACCGAGCTCGCGACCCTCTCCACGCGGTTCGACCAGATGCTCGTCGCCGGCCGCAACGCCGCCGCCGTCCACGTCACCGACGAGGCCGAGCTCGACGGCCTCGACGACGGCCAGCGGGCCGCCGCGCACGAGGCCGCACAGGCCGCCGGACGGGACGGCTGGCTGCTCACCATCACCAACACCACCGGCCAGCCGGTGCTCGGCTCCCTCACCCACCGTCCCACCCGCGAGCGCGTCTTCCGGGCGAGTGCCCAGCGCGGCCTCGTCAGCGCCGACGGGGCGGACGCCGAGACCGACACCCGCGAGGTCCTGCTCACCATGGCCCGCCTCCGCCACGAGCGCGCGCTGCTGCTCGGCTACCCGCACCACGCGGCGTACGCCGCCGAGGTCGGCTGCGCGGGCAGCACCGAGGCCGTCAACGAGATCCTCGGTCGCCTCGGCCCCGCGGCGTACGGCCTGGTCCGGGCGCGCGGCGAGCAGCTCCAGGCCCACCTCGAGCAGACCGAGCCCGGCGCGACCCTCGAGCCGTGGGACTGGGCGTACGTCGACGGGCGGCTGCGACGCGAGGAGGCCGCGCTCGACCCGGGCGCCCTGCGTCCCTACCTCGAGTTCGACCGGGTGCTGACCGAGGGCGTGTTCGCGGCCGCGACCGCGCTCTACGGGATCACCTTCCACCCCCGCGAGGACCTGGTCGGCTACACCGACGTAGCCCGCGTCCACGAGGTGCGCGAGGAGGACGGCAGCCACCTCGGCGTCGTCGTCATCGACCCCTACACGCGTCCGACCAAGCAGGGCGGCGCGTGGATGACCAGCATCGTGGACCAGAGCCACCTGCTCGACGACCGGCCCGTCGTCACCAACACGTGCAACTTCCCGCCGCCGGCCCCGGGTGCGCCCAGCCTGCTGTCGTGGGACAACGTCATCACGCTCTTCCACGAGTTCGGCCACGACCTGCACGGGCTGCTCTCCGACGTGCGGTTCCCGTCGCGCTCCGGCACGTCGGTGCCGCGCGACTTCGTCGAGTTCCCCAGCCAGGTCAACGAGATCTGGGCGTACGAGCCGACGCTGCTCGCGCGCTACGCCGTGCACCACGAGACCGGTGAGCCGATGCCGGCCGCGTGGGTCGAGCAGCTGCTGGGCACGTCGGGCAAGGAGACCTACCGGTACGCCGAGCTGCTCGCCGCGATGCTGCTCGACCAGGCCTGGCACCAGACGCCCGCCGCCGAGCTGCCCATCGACCCGGCCGACGTCGAGGCCTTCGAGCTGGCCGCCCTCGAGCGCGCCGGCGTGCGCTACGCCCCGGTCCCGCCGCGCTACCGCTCGGCGTACTTCCACCACATCTTCGGCGGCGGCTACTCCGCGGCCTACTACTCCTACCTGTGGTCGGAGATCATGGACGCCGACACCGTCGCGTGGTTCGGCGAGCAGGGCGGGATGAACCGACAGTCCGGTGAGCACTTCCGCCGGACCCTCCTCGGACCGGGTGGGTCGGTCGACGCGATGGAGTCCTACCGCCGCTTCCGTGGCGGCGACCCGGACCTCGCGCACCTGCTGCGCCGCATCGGCGCGGAGTAGCTCGCCGGTCCGCCCCGGCTCAGTCGGACAGCTGGCGGAGCCGGTGCCACGCGAGACTGGCGCCGGCCCGCACGGTGCGCGGGGCGTGCAGGGCGTCGAGGACCGGCGCACGCTGGCGCGTCCAGTCGGGGTCGCTGGGCAGCGGCGCCTCCGCGGTGCCGACCTCCCCCTTCACCGCGCGGCGCATCGCCTCGCGGACGTCGATCAGCGCCACACCGTCGGCCGGCACCCAGGTCGCCCCGGGCCGGCAGACCATGTCGTGGCGCAGGGACTCCACCAACGCGTTGACGGTCCAGAACGGCGCCTGGACGAGACCGGCCGTCCCGACCGCCGCGACGGGCGTGGGGATCATCGCGACGGGGATCCGGATCCGCAGCAGCCGTGCCGCACGCGCGTACGCCGCCAGAAGCCGCGGGTAGCGCAGGACGTCCGGTCCGCCGATGTCGACCGCGCCCGTCAGGGTCGAGCCGGGCTCGAGCGCCTCGACGAGGGCGCGCACCGCGTCGGTGGCCGAGATCGGCTGCACCCGTGAGCGCAGCCACAGCGGGATGGGCTGGAAGACCAGGAGGCTCCCCAGCTGGCGGATCACCTCGAACGACGTGGAGCCGGCGCCGATGACCACGCCGGCGCGCAGCGCGACCGACGAGGCGGTCGACGCGAGCAGCTCCTCCTCGACCTCGAGGCGCGAGGTGATGTGCTCGGAGAGCTGGTCGCGGGGCACCTGCGGCACCAGGCCGGACAGGTAGACCAGCCGGGACACGCCCGCGGCGTCGACGCCGCGGCGTACGGTCTCGGCGCCCAGCCGGTCGGTCTCGGAGAACCCGCGCGAGCTCAGCGAGTGGACCAGGTAGCAGACCGCGTCCACGCCCTCCAGCGCGACCTCCACGTCGGACTCGTCCGTCACGTCGCAGCGCACCCAGTCGACCTGGTGGCCCCACGAGAAGCGCTCCGGCGTGGGCTGCCGCGAGGACGCCGCGGTGACGACGTAGCCGCGGTCGAGCAGCTCGGGGACGAGACGGGAGCCGATGTAGCCGGTGGCCCCCAGGACGAGGACCCGGCGAGCGGAGTCGGCCATCACTCCCCCAGGTGGCGGAGCATGTTGTGGGCGAAGCGGCGGCCCATGGCCGCGACGACGCCGTGCATGACGGTCTCGACCGGGATCCGCGACAGCCGCGGCAGGGGCAGGTCGCACCAGATCTCGAGGTCGATCGAGACGTGGGTGCCCGTGCCCTCGGGTCGCAGGAGGTACTCGCCGTCCACGCCGGTGCGCTCGTCGGGACGCTCCGGATCATGGGTGAAGGTGATCCGGGTCGGCTCGTCAAAGGTCATCACCTCGGTGAAGGTGGGCGCCACGGTCGCGCTCATCACCGGGATGTGGGTGAGGTTCCAGGTCCAGTGCTTGCCGTCGACCTCGATGTGCTTGAGGTATGGCGTCAGCTTGGTCAGCAGGACCGGGTCGGTCAGGACGTCCCACACCTTGTCGGGGGACGACCGGAGCGTGGCCTCGGACTGGTTGCGGGCGCGGAAGCGGTTCACCCGGCAAGCGTAGGTGGCGGCTGCACACCGCCCGACGGGCCGCCCCGCCACGCGGCCGCGGACCGTCGTCTAGCCTGCTCGGGTGCTCATCTCCGACGACCGCCGGATGCTCTTCGTCCACATCCCCAAGACGGGCGGGGCGTCGGTCGAGCAACTGCTCCGCGAGGCCTGCCCGGACGCCCGCACGGTGGGCAAACAGCGGCACGCTCGGCTCCAGCGGATCCTGCGCCACGAGCCCGGGCTGGTCGACTACTGGTCGTTCGGCTTCGTCCGCAACCCGTGGTCGCGGATGGTGTCGTGGTACTCGATGATCGACACCTGGAACCACCGCTGGGGGCCGGCGTCGGGGCGCCCCCAGGACGGGCAGTGGGGCTCCACTCGGGACGGCAACCCGCTGTGGCGGGCGGTCGCGGCGTACGCCGACTTCGACGAGTTCGTCCTGCGCGGCACCGCCGAGCACGACCGGCTGGCCATGCCGCAGGTCGACTACCTCGTGGGCGACGACCACCGTGCCGACTTCATCGGCCGGACCGAGCACCTCGCCGAGGACATCGCGACCATCCAGCGCGAGCTCGACCTGCCCCCGATCGAGCTCCCCCACCGCAACGCGCGCTCCAGCGGCTCGTGGCGGGACTACTACACCCCGGCCACCCGCGACCGCATCGCCGAGGTCTACGCCAAGGACGTCGCGGAGTTCGACTACCGGTTCTGACCGGACCGGCCCCACCGGGCGGCACCATGGGGTGCACGCTCAGGCTCCGTCAGCCTGCGAGGACGTAGTCGATCGTCAGTGCCGGGAGCTGGCGGCCGCGGATCCGGGCCACCGGCGGCGGCCGTGAGGAGACGATCCGGCCGGTGGGTGTCATGGTCTCGACGCCGCCGTCCGGGCCGGGTCTCGCGAGCCAGCCGGGTGCGTCCTTGGCGTAGTTGCAGGCCTCGCACAGCCCTTGGGCATTCTGCTCGCGGGTCGGGCCGTCGTCGGCGTGGCGTCGCACGTGATCCACGTGCCGGATCGGTGCGTCGCACCACGGCGTCCGACAGATGCGGTCGCGCAGGCGGATGAAACGGGCGAGGCTCCCGCGGAAGCGGCGTCCCCGACCGTCCATCGCGACCAGCTCACCGCTCGTGGGACTGGCGTAGAGCCGGCGCAGCCACACCTCCTCGTCGCGTGCGCAGGCGCCGGACACGATCTCGCGCGCCAGCTCGGCAGGGATCGGGCCGAAGCCCTCGAGGTGGGCCTCGTCGTCGGCTCCGCCGAAGAGGGCCGCGTCCGTCATGACGAGGCCCAGCGAGACCGGGGCCGCGATTTCCCCCGAGGTGGGTGTCGCGGCGGTGTCCGCGATCCCGCACACCCGGGCGACGAGGGCGTCGGCCATCACCTGGCCGCGGCTGCGCTCGTCGCCGACGGCTCGCGCCGAGTCGGCGGCCCTGGTGAGCGCCGCGAACGCGGCGACGCCGTCCTTGACCGGCAGCAGGGCGGTCAGGTAGGTCATCGTGTCCGGAGCGGGACGCAGGGTGACCCGGCGCTCCCCCTCCGCCCGGCGTCGCCGAGCCACCAGTGCGGCGGCGTCGAGCCGGGCGGCCTGCGCCAAGCACGCGGAGGCCAGCTCACGATCACCCATCGCCTCCAGTGCTGCCGCATCCCGGGCGACGACCTCGTCGACCGCCAGCCGGTCGGCCTGCGAGAGGCACGCGGTCTCGCGCGCCACGATGGTGGCCTTCCACTCGGTGATGCGACCCGCCCGCCAGGCTGACCACGTGTGCGGGAGCTCGCGGGCCACGACCTTCGCGAGCCCGAGGTGCTGTCGCCCGCGGTGCGGCGACTCCCGCCGCGCCAGCGCCACTTGCTGCGCCACCCCGGCTCCCTGCCGCGACGGGCGGACGCCCGCGTCGGCCTGCACGGCTCGCTGCGAGTCGTCGAGCTCGCGCGCGAGGTGCGCCTGCGCGGCGGTGACGACGCAGCCGAGCCGCTCCAGGGCCCGCAGTGCATCGACGCGTTCACTGTCGTCGAGGCCGCTCCCGTCCTCGAGCGCGCCGGACAGGGCTGCCGCCCATTCCTCGATGCCCGACGCGCCCAGCACCGCGTGCCGGCCCGAGAGGGGCCGTTCGGCTGAGTCGGCTCGTCGATCATCGAACATGTGTTCGATTGTACGCCGAGCCGGCGCGGAAGGGAAGTGTCATGTCTCAAGACATCGGTGACAGTTCTGCATCAGGACATCGGTGACACTTCCGGTGGTCTTGGGGCGTTGGCCGCGGGTCGGCTGTTGCCGGCGTACGTGACCCCGGGGGCTGATCGGGTGTGCTCGGCGGCGCGAGGTCGGTGCGCCGCCGTCGCCGACGAGCCGCGGGCACTGCCAGGTCCGCCGGTCGCTGGAACGGCACTCGAGGCCGCTTGCCAGCTGGTTCCTCCATGACGTTGTGAACCCACACAGCGAGCACTCTCGGCGGCATAGGCGTGCACGCATCACGGCTGGAGATGGTCCCGATGCCCACTGTCGGCGGCGCTCGAAAACTGAACAGTTTCGGTGGTGAAAAGTGAGCACTCAACGATTGGAGTGTGATCACTTTGGAGGACTGGGCGCTGATCAGGAGGCTGGCTGCGGACGGGG